>DRGL01000037.1 GCA_011050085.1 Pricia antarctica
GCCATGGTACCCGAATTGGGAAGCGATAATCTCTTCATGTCCTGTAGCGGCTTTAGCCATTCGAAGGGCTAGTTCATTCGCTTCGCTGCCCGAATTCACAAAATGCAGTACCGAAAGTTGTGGCGGCAGCGTTGCCAAAAGTTCTTTAGTAAGTTCGTTGATGTTATCGTGTAGATAGCGCGAATTGGTGTTGATCAAGGCCATCTGTTGTTGCCCGGCCCTGACCACCTCAGGATGTTCATGCCCTACATGCGCCACATTGTTCACCGTATCAAGGTACTTTCGACCGTATTGATCGATAAGGTACTGGCCCGCTCCACGGACCATTTTAATGGGCACCTGGTACTGAAGACTTAAACTTTTGCCAAGATGTCGTTTTCGGAAATTGATAAGCTCATCATTCGGTTTGGGAAATTGGGTTTGGAGCGACGTTGATTTGAACAATAAATTGGGATCCGGACAAATACCTTTCCAAACGTTGATTTGGGTGATATAACCTACTCCTGGAAAATCCTTTGTATATCCGAGCATCGATAACATGATCTGAAAGTGGAGGTGAGGCGCCCAATTACCGTTTTCTTCGGGAAGACCCAAAAAACCGATATGTTCGCCCTGCCCAATTACCTGTCCAATGACTTTGTCTTGAATGGAAGCAACAGATAAATGCCCATACAGGGTATAAAAACTAAGGGTTTCAGTTGTATGTTTTAGTATGATCAGTCCTCCATACTCCTTATCTCCGGCATCGTTTACGGCTGTAACCACTTCTCCATCCAGCAACGCATGTACACCAGTACCGGCAGAAAGCCAAAAATCTACTCCCAAGTGAACGGTGCGATACTCGGGACCGCTGTTCCCGATACGGCCATACTCAGATGTGGTATAGACACCTCTCGGCTCTAAATAGCCTCCAGCAATGACCTTATTCGGATATTCTCTTTGCAGCCGGTCTATCTTGAACTGGAACAGTTCTGTATCATCGAAATCGGACTGCATTCCCAACCAACGGCTTGAAACGCTAAGGTCTAATAGATGCACCTCGTCGCATCTGATTGTTGGGAAAAGGTCAGTCACTAAAAAATTATGATTTGTTGCCCAGTTTTTAAATTTTTGTTCAAAAGGCTGAGGTGTAAATCCGCAAGCTTGTCGAAAATTATAGTATGCAAAATCGGCATTTATGCCGGACCATTTTTCTAGTACTTCCCAAGCCGGTTTTTCGCTTATCAACAAGTAGGTATTCTCCGGTTCTTCGCTCTTATTGATGGCCGATTTGGTGACCGAGACGACCAATCGCATGGCTATGGCGTCATACAAATGTTTCAATTCCCGTTCTTCGAGCGGAAATTTTGAAGAATATCCTTTTACAATTGGTAATGCAGTTTGTAAAGGGTCGTTGTGACCCATTATGGCATAGGCACAGGCAATAGCAACATCATTTATAACTTGGGTATATACAGCGTCTCCGTAATCGATTACCGCTTTGACCTTGGGTTTGATTAGGTCTTCGGATACAATAAGATTATTGTCGTTCGCATCATTATGAACGATAGCCTTGCGAAGTAGCTCATACGATTTTCGTGCATCCTTAAAACGATTTTGGAAGAAAATTACAATCCGTTTTTCTTCTTTGTTGAACAGATTAAGGTGAGCGGTTGTCCAAAGTGAACGAGCAACATCCCATTCAAGTTCACGATGGGCTTGCGAATGATTAAAAGCTTGTAAAGCTTTGGTTAGAAGACCGCAGCGTTCACCCAAACTATATCTTAAATCATCTAGTTGGGGGTTGACGTCGCCCCATAACCTACCAGGTATCCATGTGAGTAAGCGCAGCATACGTTGGTTGCCTTCAGCATCGACAAACGTGGAAACACTTCTTTCTTCACTATCGATAACGATTCTTGGTACAATTAGCCCTTTTCCAAACTCGGCTACATGCTGCAGCAGCTGTTGTTGAAAATCAAGATATTCCCAATCTTCCTCCGGACGTGATACTTTTAAAATGTATCTACCGCCATCAACCGCTATTACCTTGAAATTGAAATCAATATAGCCGGGAAGGGAAGTGGCCTTTCCGCTGATATTGAAAAGTTCTAGCGTCAGACTTTCCGCTTGTGGAATGCTTATGTTTCGGGAAGTTGACTTCATTTTTCTAATCAGTTTTGATTATTGTAAATCAAAGTAGGTAGTAAATATAAAAAACGAGGTTCAGGCGGTAGCTTATTTTCAAAATGAAAAATAAAACTTCGTTTGATAAGAGATTAAGTTTTCAAATTTTGCCAAAACATCAAATCTCGATGTCGCGTTCAAATTTTAGGTAAAAGATAAGGTCGAGAAATTTTCACTAGTCTTAAATGCTAATAATCCAAGAAAGTAAGATTTGTAAAACCTTGTGCAGATAACCGGAGATACATCAGAAAAGATGGGGTCATAGTATGTAAATGGTCTAACTCATCCTTGAGTTTACAAGTCCATCCTTGAGTTTACAAGTCTTTATTAACTAGAAATAGGCAATGGCAAATTGAGGTCTAAAAAGAAATGATTTTATTGCAAGAAACTTTCAACAATTTTACCCAAGCAAGAATTGTCCCCATAATTTTCCCCCTACTTAAATCCTATTTTTTTGAGACCTTTATGACTGATGTTAATTGCCTCTAAAGGTTTCATCCCATCAAAAGTTTGGTCCTGTTCCACCATGTAATATTTCATTCCTGATTTTTTCTTTTCGGCCAAAATCCGGGCGAAGTCGATAGTGCCTTTACCAACGGGAGCAAATCTGCCTTTGTCATCCATATCCTTAACATGCCAGATTTTAAAACGGCCGGGATACTTTTCGAAATAGGCTACAGGGTCCGCACCGGCCTTTGTGACCCAATAGAGGTCCATTTGAAAATTAACGAATTTGGAATCGCAGTTTTCCAACAGATAGTCAATTGTAACAATGCCATCAACATCTTTTTTGAACTCAAAATCGTGATTATGGTAGAGCAGTTTTAGTCCGGCCGCGTTGGCTTTTTCCCCTAATGAGTTCAAAATCTCAGCAAGGTTTTCAGCCCCGCCTGACATGCTCATTGTACGGGATTCCTGATCGAACTTAAAAAGACCCATAGGGGGCACCGGAATGACAAAATACGAAAAGCCGGCAGCCTTTACATCGGCCATCATTTCTTCTGCATTTTCCATAGTTACACTGCCCTGATGCGTGCTGATAGGCTTCAATTTCAGCTCTTTTAAAAGGTTTTTAAAATCTTTAGGGGACATATTATAAAACTTGCCGTCTTCATAACCTGCGGCCTCAATATTTTTATATCCCGCATCGGCCACGGCCTGTAGGGTCGCCTTTGCATTTGTGCCCATATCGTCCCTTACCGTATAAAGGGCCAGACCTCCGAAATTATTTTGGGCATTGGTGACAAAACTGATACTGGCCAAAAGAACGAAGGCTAGGTTTTTGATCCAACTGTTGCATAGGGTTTTAGGTAGCGCGCTCATATTGAAATTGATTTTTTAAAAATTAGTTACATCATGACTCAGGGTCTGTAAATACAATAATTGAGGCATAAATCTACGAAAAAGCTAGCTACTTACTTATTTGTTTGCTTGACGATGGTCACGGTTTCTTTAAAAATAAATGATTCTATTTTAAGACTACGCTGGCAAAAAAGGATTTGGTGAAGTCCAAAAGGATTTTGGTAGATACAACTTTATTCTTTTTGCAATGGACAAATACAGTTTGGGATGCGTTATTTGTAAATCTCTTTGAGAATACGAAAGCGAGTTATGGATTCGTAGGATTGATGGCCAAACTCTTAAAAAGTTTGGCTTTGGAGAGGTAGTATTTATTTAGCAAGGTATTACGTTTGAGCTGTGCATCTATAAGTTTGGTTTCTCTTGCATTGACCAAAAATAATGAACTTTCTCCGAACCCGAATTTTCGTTCCTCGGCATTTAGCAATGTTCTATAATTAGTGACAATTTCAACAATTAGTGTGTTTTGTGATTGAAGAACTTCCTGTTCGGCATATATAGCCTCAATATCGTTTTTGATTTGAATTTCGGCATTATCGAGTTCCAAACCTGCATCTTTCACTTTAATTTTGGCAAGTTTAAGGTCGCCTCGTTCTTTTCTAAGAAATAAAGGCATTCGAAAGGTAATTTTCCCCTTATAATCTTGGGTTTGGAAGGAATTTATATACTCTGGGGTCTCTGATAAAAAATTATATTCCAAATCGATTTTGGGCAACAGCTTATTCGTTTTCAAAGTTCTATCGATTTCAAGACCATCAATTTTGAGTTGTAATGATTTTAATTTGGGATGGTTATCTAGCGTAAAGTCACTCAAGGGATTACCTGCTATATTCAATGTTATGTCGATATCACCGATAAGTGCGGTGTCGGGTATGGTGGTGGCTTGCAGCTCCATGGGTATATTATCACCTATCCACAAAAAGTTGGATAGTGCAAGAGAGGTTTTTCTGAGGTCGAGTCGCGCCTGCTCTAGGTCGAGTCTTCGGTTTTGAACCGCAATCTTTGCCTCAACAGTATCTATTGCCGCAATATCGCCAGAAGCCGCACTCGTCTTTATGCCTTCAAAACGTATTTGCGCGTTGTTCAAAAAGTCATCAAAAATGGTTAGGTCCAAGTAGGCTTTTAACCAGTCGAAATAAGCTGATGAGGCATCAAAAAGGATTTTGTTTACCAAAATATCAAAATCCGCCGCAGTTTGTTCCCTATAGAGTTTGGCCTGTTTCAGGGTAGCCATACGTTCGTTCATCCAAAGACCTTCACCAAGGGATACTAAAACCCCTGCACTATAGAGTCCATCATCGGGTACCGACTCGTCAGGATTTAAATTCTCTCCTTGGTTCTGCTCGAAATTTCCCTTTAAGTCGATTCCATACCAAACAGGCACTTTGAAGGTGGCATTAAGTCTATCATAATATTCTGTTCCCTTGAAGTCCTTACGTCCGTAATCGACCTCTATTTTAGGATCAAACCCACCGCGCGATTTCATAAGATTTGCCTGGGCCGCGTCTATGGTTAGTTCTGCCTGTTTGGCAATCGGGTGATAGCGTTTGACGTATCCTATAAATTCATTGAATTTTAGAACGGGCATATCGGATTGCTGCGCTTTTGCGCCAAAACCGATAATCAAGCAAACCCAAAGAAAAAAATATCTCATTTCGTGTTTCCTTTTTCGGCCATGTTCTGAGGCTGATAATAGTTGGGTGGAAAACCATTGACTTGTCGCCAAAGCTCGTACCAAATCGGTACATCTTCCAATAGAGCGATTGTATTGGCACCCGATCCCACTCGAATACCTTCTGGCCACTCCTGATCATCGGGGTCCGGGGCCACGAGAACCCTATATTTACCGTTCGGACTTATAAAATTTTCTACTGCGACCACGATACCCCCATAGGTGCCATACGAAACGTTTGGCCACCCGCTGAATACAATGGCGGGCCATCCATCGAACTGAATCCGTATTTTTTCGTCGAGATGTACCAAAGGCAAATCTATAGGGTTGACAAAGGTCTCGACCGCCAAGTTGACATTGTTTGGCATAATCCCTACTAATGGATCACCTTGCTTGAAGGTTTCTCCGATACCTCCCTGAATAGCTTTATTGATGTATCCAGTTTGAGGCGCGCGTATGTAATACATATCTTTGCGCATCGCATAGTTGGTATATTGGTTCTCTAATTTGGTCACCTCTGCCTCCGAATCGAACTGGTTCGATTCTGCCGTAAATCGATCACTTTGAGCTTTCGATATTTTGTCGGCATACTCCGCGCCAACACGCCCTATTTCGACCTGTGCATTCAAAATTTCGTTTCGCGAGGCCAACAGTTTGTTTTGCTGCGATATTAATTTGGCCTGGGTTTCCTGAAGCTTAAGGCGTTTTTCTTCGACATCGGTCATGGCCTTAAGTCCTTCTTGCTCCAATTGACTTGTTCTTTCAAACTGTCTTTCGGCAATACTCAGATTGGTTTTTGCGGCTTCGAGATCGATGCTATCGCTCTGTACTTTAAGTTTGGATTGGATTAGCTTGTTCTCGGCCTGCTCTGTCTTCAGAACCTGTTCGTTACGCAAGGCTGAAACCTGTCTGTCCAAGGCTTTTACTTTACCTCCGTACGAAATGACCGAAGATTCTTTGTTCTTGATCTGTTCCCCGGTACGCTCTACTAGTCTGGGATCGAAGTATTCATCTGCCACCTCGGATACAAACAATATAGTATCTCCCTTGTTTACTAAATCACCTTCTTGTACATACCACTTTTCTATCCGACCGGGAATAGGTGATTGAATGGTCTGCGGACGCTGGTCTGGGGTAAGGGTGGTTAAGAAGCCCCTACTTCTAATATTTTGGGTCCAGGGAAGAAAAAGAACAATTACGCCGAAAACTGCGGAGGCCAGTAAAAAACGGTTGAAATGTTTGTAATGCCTTTGATGAAAAACGCGTTCGGTAGACTTAAAACCGGCTAGATGTACGGTCTTGTTCAATGGATTTTTAGAAATATTTAGCATGCGGTCTAGTTTATCGAAACAATTTTACCTTTTTCCATCGTCAGAATACGTTCAAAATGACCTAACCATTTAGGATCTTGACTAACTACCACCAACGCCCACGGATTACTTTTGTTTGTCAGAAACTTGATTATCTGTAAGGCTTCTATTTCGTCGAAACGGTGAAGGGGGTCTTTTAAAAGTAACACCTTGGGTTTTTTGACGATGCTACGTGCCAAGACAATTTTTTTAGCTACGGTATAGGGTATTTGCTGGCCTTCAGGATAGATGATGGTGTTCAGCCCCTTGGGCTGTTCTTTCACAAAGTGAATAAGGCCTGATTTTTCCAACGCCCAATAGAGGTCTTTTTGCGAAATCGTGCTGTCGCCAAAAGTTATATTTTCTTGTATGGTACCCTCAAACGGACTTTCTTCAATTAATGATTGGCCCATAAAAGATCGGTAGTGGTTGGTGTTTATACCATTCAGGGCAATGTTATTCACATAAATAGTGCCTTGGGTCGGCTCACTCAGACCTGCAATTATTCTAAGCAATGTAGACTTTCCGGAACCACTTGCGCCAACAATTAGTGTGGTACTTTGAGGCTCTATTTTTAAGGATATATCTTGAAGAATGGGCTTGCCTTCAGCTACGGTAAAAACTATATTTTCTAGTTCGACCGTAATGTCAGAAGTTTCTGTAAAAGGTCTTTCTCCTTCTTGGTTTTCAAGATCTTTATCGACTACCTGCCCGAGTTTTTCAAGTGAGGTAAGAAGGTCATAAAACGTCTCGAGGCCCCGTATCAGTTTTTCGACGGACGTAATGACAAGAAGAATAATGATTTCAGCAGCGACAAATTGACCAATATTCATTTCTTGATTGAAAACTAAAAGTCCACCAATTAACAATAGGCCAAGCGTTACCAACACTTTAAAACCAATCATCTGAATGAATTGGATCACTAGAATTCTAAAATGACTTTCACGTGATTCTAGATATTCTGAAACCAAATAATCGTTTTTGTTGACCGCGAGACTTGTTTTACCGGAGAGTTTGAAACTGATCAACGAACGGGCTACTTCCTGTATCCAATGGGCCACTTTGTATTTAGCCTTCGACTCATCGAGACTGGTATTCATTCCCTTTTGTATCGTGAATTTGAATACGATGTAAATTAAAAGCAATAGCAACAAGCCGTAAATAATAAAAAAAGGATGATAAAAAGATAGCAAGACCAGTCCAAAAATAATCTGTAGAAGCGAAGATGGAAAGTCTAATAAAAGCTTTGACAATGACTTCTGGACTGTCATCGTATCAAAAAATCGATTCGCCAACTCCGGTGGATAATAATCCCGCAGTTCGCTCATTTTTATTTTAGGAAAACGGTAGGTAAACTCAAACGATGCCCTTGTAAATATTTTCTGTTGAATGTTTTCAATTATGCGTATTTGCATAAGTTGCAAAACTCCGCCGAACGCAACTCCACCCGTAACCACTATAACAAGAATTATCCAAGACGTGCTGATTTCGGCACCTTGAATTAAATTTATGATGGCCTGAATGCCCAAGGGTAGCGATAGATTTACCAATCCTGCAAAAATTGCATAATAAAAAACCTGTAAAACGTCGCGCCTATCTAGCCTTAATAAACCTAAAAGACGTTGCCAGGAAGTGATTACGGATTTAGACATGGGAGTTAGAATTTAGTCGGGTAAAAACCAAATCGACAAAGTATTTGGTCGGCTGCTTATCTTTATGACAGTCCGTTAAGGATGCAAAATGTTCTTTAAGAAAATGCTGGTGTAAAGAACCTTCTAGAATTGTACTGGCCATACTTAAAGGATAAGGGTAAGTTTCGTCGATATCGATTATCATCTCACCCAAGCGCCGCACCAAGCGTTTGTAAACACTAAAATAGCCTTCCTTGTTCTTAGCGTCTACCTCTTTGGTTAGATACGATTTCGAAAATTCGTTAATTACTATATTATTGAGCAGTATTTCGTTTATATGGGAAAAAACGGAATCCTTTACGGTGGTCATGGTAACAATTTCAATGGCCTTGGTCAATTTTTCCTTAACATCAGATATTCCGTTGGTTGCAAAAACCAATTTATATTCCAACCATCCCCAGTACCAAGAGGATAGATACATCAATAATTTTTGCTTGCTTTCAAAATAACGGTAAATAGAACTTTCGTTCGAACCAATTTGATTGCCCAACTTTTTGAACGTAAAGTTTTCGAAGCCTATTTCGTCAATCATTAGAATACTATATTCGACGATTCGCTTCCCCAAGTCCGAAGACTCCGGATCTTTGATGTAAGTTTTTTCGTTGACCGTTATCTTAATATTCCCTAAAAGTCTGTCCATGGAATTTAACATTATCGATTCACAAATATAATAGTATTACTATCATGATACGATTGTTTTACAATCAATTAACATTTGTTTAGGTAATTATAACCAATATGTCATACTAGAATATAGCTTTTTATGCTGGTTAAGAAACGGTACCTACTATGTTAATTATGTACTAAAAAAACCCTAAAAAATATTCAGCGAAAATTGTTTTATACTTTTATGGCTTGAATTTGCCTTTAATCTGATAACTTAATTGGATACAAAAAAACAACTAGTGAAAATATCTGTCGCACTATTGCTGCTATCAGCATTTGTGCTTCCTGTCACTATGCAGTTTTTTCACACGATTGAGGGTCACGGTCATGAAATATGCAAATCAAAGGACAAGCATCTTCATCAAGCTAGTCAAGATTGTGCCGTATGTCATTTTCATTATGTGCCTTTTCAGTATACGATTGCTGAATATTCTTTTAGCATAGCCTTGGTAATACCAACTAAACACCAAGTGTTCTTTGCTCCTCAACAATTTTCTTCACCATTAACTTCAAATACACGCTTGCGGGGACCTCCGCAGATTCTAGGTTAGTCATTTATTTTGTAACCTATTAAAGAATCTATATGCGTAATTATGTATTAGTGCTACTGCTATATTGCAGTGGTTCAGCTATTTCACAAACTTGTAGCAATAGTTTATCCGGAACAGTAATCGATTCCCACGATGGTACATTACTGGTCGGGGCCACCCTAATTGTGGCCGGTACCGAACAATCGGTAGATACCGACTTCGAGGGAAAATTTACGATTTCAGGGCTTTGTGATCAATCCTATTCCATTCAGGTGTACCACCCCTATTGTTCGACTCGCGGCTTTACGGTTCGCGTTTCGGGTGATACGAAAAGAACGTTCCGCCTTGAGCACCATTTAGAAGAGTTGAACGAAGTCACGCTTCAAGGAAAGGCGATGCTTACTAAGACCAAGACCCTAAACGAAAACGTTATTTCAAGCGATGCGTTAGAGCGTTTTAGTAGCGGCTCCCTCGGTGATGCCCTGAACAGTCTAAGTGGCGTTTCGTCATTGAATACTGGGAATACGGTCGTAAAACCAATGATCAATGGTCTTCACAGTAGCAGGGTTCTCATTATTAATAATGGTGTTCGTATGGAGGATCAAGAATGGGGGTCGGAGCATGCCCCAAACATTGACGTTAATTCGGCGGGTAACCTTAGGCTTATCAAAGGGGCAGGTGCCTTGCAATATGGTGGGGATGCAGTAGGCGGCGTTATCGTCGCCGAATCCGCGAAAATACCCGTGACCGATAGCCTTTACGGCAAGACTATTTTGACGGGGGCATCTATCGGACGCGGAACATCCCTGACTACGCAACTGACCAAGAGCTATAAAAATGGCTGGTACGCTGCAGTTCAGGGAACCGTTAAGCGTTTTGGCGATTTTGAAGCGCCAGAATATGTGTTGAGCAATACTGGAACCTTTGAAAGGAATGCGGCACTTCACGTCGGTCTGAACCGTTTCAATTATGGTCTTGAAGCCTATTATTCCCTTTTCAAAAATGAAATCGGTATCCTTCGAGCCTCACATCTTGGTGGAGCGGAAGACCAAATACGGGCCATTGCAAGCAATCGACCCTTGGTCATTAATGATTTCACTTATGATATCAATTCGCCAAGGCAAGATGTTACACACCAACTAGCACGGTTGAAGGCATTTAAAAGGTTCGAAGGAATAGGAAAAGTAAGTCTACAATACGATTTTCAGCAAAACCATAGGTTGGAATACGATGTGCGACGCGGTGACGATAGGAACGATGCCTCTCTTGATTTGCAATTGAAAACGCATACCGCTATGCTAGATTTCGATTCACATTTGAGCGAAAACAGTAGTCTAAAGGCAGGCTTGATGGGGCGCTTCCAAAACAACTTTGCAAATCCGGGAACGGGCGTGCGTAGATTGATTCCCGATTACGACAAATACGATTTCGGGGTGTATGCAACGGTGGATTATCGTCTGAACGACGATTGGCTTGTTGAAGCTGGCGGGCGTTTTGATTATTCCTATATGGACGTTTTGAAATATTACCGTGCTTCTCTGTGGGAAGCAAGAGGCTATGACGAACGTTATCCTGAAATTGTAGTATTGGAATTGGATAACCAGATTTTGGCCAACCCGGAACCGAATTTCAATAATTTCTCGGCAACCTTGGGAACCACCTATTCCTTTAATGATAATTATAAGATGTATTTGAATTATTCCTTGGCTTCCCGGGCGCCGAATCCATCTGAGCTATTCAGTGAGGGACTGCATCATTCCGCATCCCGCATTGAATTGGGCGATCTAGATTTCAATTCCGAAATTGGCCACAAGGTGGCGCTGACCTTTCAGAGAGAAAGCGATATTTTTAGCTTTTCTGTCAATCCGTATGTACAGCGTATCGATGACTTTATCGTAATCGAACCTACGGAAGTGCAACAGACCATTCGCGGCAATTTTCAGGTTTGGGAATACCGACAGACCAATGCACAATTGCTCGGGGTCGATGTTGACGCATCTTATGCCTTTGCGCACAACTTCCGATATAACCATCAGTTTTCGGTTGCAAAGGGGAATGATCTTAGCCGAAAGGAGCCTTTGATAAACATGCCGCCTGTAAATACTAAAAATGCGGTGGTCTATCAAAATATAGATTTGAACAATCTTAGGTTACAGTTACAAAGCGAATATGTCTTCCGCCAAAACGAATATCCGGAGACTAACTTCGATGTGTTCATTCCGGCGACCCAGACTTCGGAAACTGTTGATGTCAGCACCCCCCCAGATGCCTACCATATTTTAAATTTTGATAGTAGCGTTGATATTGGTATTCGTGGTAAATCTGATTTGACGGTAGGGTTTGGCATTACCAATATTTTAAATACCAGTTATCGCAATTATTTGAACCGTCTGCGCTACTATGCCGACGATTTGGGAAGAAATTTTACACTCAGTTTAAAACTTAACTATTAAAAAGTAAACCTTAAAAATATAATTTTATGAAAATTCTAAAGATAGCAGCTATACCTTTTTTGACAGCCTTATTGTCTACGGCTTGTTCAAGTGATGATAACGGCAACATACCGGAAATCGTAAACGAAGAAGAAGTTATTACGACAATGACCGTGACACTTTCCCCTGAGGATAATGGTGCTGATATCATACTATCAAAAACTGATCTTGATGGCGACGGACCCAATATGCCAGTGTTCAACGTATCTGGAAATTTGACATCAGGTACAACGTACACCGGATCGATCGAGTTGTTGAACGAGACCGTTACTCCTGCAGAGAATATCACTGATGAAGTGAAAGAGGAGAGCGAGGAGCATCAATTGTTTTATACCTCTGATGACAATCTTGACGTGACTACCGTATCTGTCGATAACGACAGCGATGGCAACCTCTTGGGAACGGAGTTTACCCTGACCGCTGGTGCAGCCAGTACTGGAACCCTAACGTTTACCTTGCGGCACGAGCCTAAAAAACCGAACGACGGCACATTGACCGATGCCGCTGGCGAGACAGATGCGGAAGCATCTTTCTCCATTACAGTGGAGTAATGGCCGAATGCTAAACATCAAAAACCCTCGTTGATAGTAATCAACGAGGGTTTTTAGTTGCACACCTACACTGTAAACTTTCACCGGTGATTTTTAACAAATTAGGCTCCGGTAATCAAGCTAAATGCACCTTTTACCAAAATTCGGTCATTTTCCTTAAAATCTGAACCATTTTTAATTTCCGTAAAGCCGTCATACGATTTACCCGACATAACTTCCAGACGTTTGAAGATGTACTTGCCATCGTTCTCCGATTGAAGTATCAATACAAAACTGGTCTCGTCTACATTTACGATACTTTCCGATGGAAGTGACATAGCCTTGTTGGAAGCGGTTATTATTTCTGCTTGTACAAACATTCCAGTTGCCAAATGTTTTTGGGTTTCATCCCTGAAATGTCCATGCACCTTTACGGTTCTTTTTGCCTCGTCGATGGATGCGCCTACCAAATGGACCTCACCTTCAATAGTATCATTACTGGCCTCGGGGATGGAAAATCGGATGTCTTGGCCTTTTTTCAGTTGCATAATGTCTTTTTCGAAGACGTTTAGTTCAATGTGCAAATGGTCTCGGTCAATAATCTGCATGAGCTCATCGGCAGCGGAAACGTACATACCCCTGTTGATTTTCATCTCTGTGATACTGCCCGTAATGGGTGCGTAGAGGCGTATGGTCGAAGAAATTTCTCCATCTTCTACGGCTTGCGGATCAATGTTGAGCATTTGTAGTTTTTTTCGCATTGCATTGTAGCGCGATAGGTTTCGCTTATATTCACTTTCGGCTTGTAGAAATCTTTTTTCCGAAGTAATATTCTCGTCCATTAAGGTTTTCTGGCGTTCGTATTCCGATTTTAGGAAGGATGATTGCTCCATGGCTTCTATATAATCCTGCTGGATTTGCACAAACTCCGGATTTTCTAAGCTTACTAAAAACTGTCCCTTTTTAACAGTATCACCAATCAATAAAGGGGTCTGTTTTACATAGCCATTTACAAACGAGCTCACCATAGCTTTATTCTCAGGGGGCACGTCGATTGTTCCCGTAGCCTCTACAACAACAGGAAAGCTTCTTTCCGACAGGCTGCCCAATTTCATATTACTTCCATCGAACTGTGATTGCGTAATGGTAACACTGTCCGATGCGGAGCTTACATCGGTATTCTTGTTGTCCGAATTTTCTTTTTCAGCTTCGTCGCCCGAATTACCACAGGAATAGAGGAGCAGTAGCAAAAAGACCAAAAGAGAAGTTCTAAAATTATATGTCATCTAGAAAAGTTATAGTGTTAGATAGTTGATACGAATGACCGTCTGGTTATACGCATTGAGATTTTCGTAATAGGATAGGATAATGTCGTATGAATTTTCTAAACTTTGGATGTACTCAAAAAAATCTATTTCCCCGTTTTTATAGCTGAGCGTCGCCATTTTGATAATTTCCTCAGAAAGTCCTTTCCCTTCGTTTTCGTAATAGGATAAGGATTGACGGTGTTTCTCCATTTGTTCCATCAATTCTCTGAACTTGGCGTTTAGATGTAGTTTGTAATCTTCGGTTTCCGCAGTGGCGGCTTCTCTGGCGAGATTCGACGCCTTTATTCTAGAGGCATTTCCAAAGAACAGTAACGGAACGTGAAGGCCTACTTGGTATCCCTGTAAAGGGGATTCAATTAGGTCATTGTTCCATTGAAAATAGGTCAGACTGATATCGGGAAGCAATTGTTGTTTTTCTAAACTGGATTTCGCATCAAAAACAGCCTTGCGATTGTCATAAAATTCCAGAGCCGGATTAGTAGAAATACCCAAATTATTCAGCTCGACTTTGTTCAAAGCTTCGCTTTCTATTCGAATATTCGAATCCGTTTTTAAAATGGGTTTCAATCGTTCAATGGAAACTGCTAGGTCATACTGTGCCTGTTTAAACTTTGTTTCAAGCTGCTTTTGTTTCGAACGCGCCGTAATTTTTTCCAAATAGTTACTTTCACCCAGTTCAAATCTACGTTTGGCGGCATATGCGAATTTTTGATACAGACTGTCCAATTGGCGGTACACGTTTATTCTAGCTTTCTCGTATTGTATTTGGTAGTAGACGCCTGTAACTTCCTGTTCTATATCTAGTTTATGAATTTCATAGGTACTTCGCTGTTGTCTATATTCTGCTTTGCGTACTTTTTTTCGTGCAAGATATACCGTAGGAAAGGCAAAATTCTGTCGAACACCAAGAACGCTTAAAGCTTCGTTATTGGCTCGGTTACTTTCATCGTAACCATAATACCCTTCCGTTTTATCGAAGTCAAAAGCACTCCCTATCATAGCCTCGGTTTCATCCACCCGAAGTCCCGCAGCCTTAAGTCCCGCATTGTTTTCCAACGCCATTTCCTTCAGGTTCTCATAATCGGTGATTAGTACTGAATCTTGTGAGAATCCGGATACCCACAGCAGAAAAATGATAAGGCTCAATGCCTTGATTCGTACGTTGTCGTTCTGATTGTTTTTTTGTTTTTTATCCTTGTGAAATATGGAATAAATAACCGGAAGCACTACCAATGTCAGTAAGGTCGAAGTTATAAGACCTCCGATGACAACCGTTGCCAAGGGGCGCTGAACCTCTGCTCCGGCACTGCTTGAAATGGCCATTGGTAGAAAGCCAAGTGCTGCAGCGGATGCGGTCAACAAAACGGCACGGAGACGGTCTTGTGCCCCGTTGATGATCAAATTATTGTTGTTCTTCATTCCCTTCTCCCTTAATTCCTTAAAATGCTCTAACAAAACGATGCCGTTAAGTACTGCAATTCCGAAAAGGGCGATAAAGCCGACTCCGGCCGAAATGCTAAAAGGCATTCCCCGTATCCAAAGCAAAAGAATTCCACCAACGGCGGCAAAGGGTATGGCCGAAAATATCATTAAGGCTTCACGCAAGGTGCCAAACGCAAAATAGAGAAGTATAAAAATCAGTGCCAAGGCTATGGGTACCGCAATCTTTAAACGCGCGGTAGCACTTTGCAAGTTTTCAAATTGGCCGCCATACGTAATCGTGTAACCCGGGGGCAGACTAATATTGGCATCAATAATCTTGCGGATATCATTTACTACGGTCTGCAAATCGCTGCCCCTAACGTTGATGCCCACAACGATGCGGCGTTGTGTGTTATCTCTACTAATTTTAGCGGCTCCTTTTTGGTAGGTAATATCGGCTAGTTCGCGCAAAGGTATTTTTTGCCCGGATGGCGTATCTACGTAGAGATTTTCAAGATTGGCGATATCTTCGCGTCGGTCTTTTTCGAGTCGCATAACCAGATCGAAACGCTTTTCACCTTCGAAAACGTTACCCAAGGTCTTTCCCGAAAAGCCCATCGAAACAATATTGTTCAGGTCGGCGATGTTCATGCCATACCGTGCAATTTTGTCGCGTTTATAGTTTACGTTCATTTGTGGTAGTCCCACGATTTTTTCAACGGTGATATCCGAAGCTCCGTTGACATCGGAAATCAGGTTTCTGATTTTCTGTGCTTTTTGATTGAGAATGTCAAGATTTTCCCCGAACACTTTCACGGCAATATCCGCTCGAACACCCGTAATAAGTTCGTTAAAGCGCATTTCGATGGGCTGTGTGAATTCAATTTCCATACCCGGAATTACGGAAAGTGCTTCTTTGATTTTAAGGGCAAGTTCGTCTTTACTATCGGCGGAAACCCATTCGCCTTTTGGTTTCAAGGCTACAATAACGTCGGTTTCTTCCATTGACATGGGATCGGTGGGTACCTCTGCTGCTCCGATTCGGGTTACTACCTGGTCTACTTCCGGAAATTTGTCAAGCAGTATTTTTTCTATACGGGTGGTCGTCTCGATGGTCTTGCTCAATGAAGTACCCGTCTTTAAGACCGGTTGAATCACAAAATCGCCTTCATCAAGTTGGGGTATAAATTCGCCGCCCATCCTACTGAAGATAAATCCTGAAATCAGTAATATGACTACAGCAATGCCCAACACCAAAGTTTTTTTCCCCAAGGCCCACGTAATTATGGGCAGGTACTTTCGATTTAAAAAATTGATGAGCCGTACCGAAATATTCTTTTCTGATGCCGGTTCCGCTTTTAAAAATATCGCCGAAACTACGGGTACGTAAGTCAGACACAGAATGATTGCCCCGATAAGGGCAAAACCAAAGGTCAGGGCCATGGGGCGGAACATTTTACCTTCTACCCCGCTAAGGGACAGTATGGGTATAAATACGATAAGAATTATCAATTGGCCGAAAATGGCGGAATTCATCATCCGAGAAGCGCTATCGAAAGTTACCCTGTCTTTAAGGTTGTTAAGTTCGGTCGAGGTAATGTCTTCATAATCCTGATGCTTTTTACTGATTTGAAAGGCGGTGAATTCTACAATGATTACCGCGCCGTCTATGATTATGCCAAAATCGATGGCACCAAGACTCATAAGATTCGCATCTACCCCAAAAACATACATCAGCGAAAGTGCAAATAATAGACATAAGGGAATTACCGAAGCTACCACTAGTCCCGAGCGGAAGTTTCCTAACAGAAGCACGACGACAAAAATTACGATTAGGCAACCTAAAATCAGGTTTTCAGCAATGGTAAAGGTCGTTCGGCCAATCAATTCACTTCGGTCTAAAAAAGGTTTGATGACCACCCCTTCAGGCAGCGTTTTCGAAACTTCGGCTACACGTTTTTTTACGGCTTTGATGACCTTATTTGAATTCGCACCTTTGAGCATCATTACCTGCCCCAAAACAGTTTCTCCCTCCCCATTTCCTGTAATCGCGCCGTATCGGGTGGCGCTTCCAAAGCCCACCTTGGCAATATCCCGTACGTAAACGGGCGTACCGTCATCGTTTGTTACAACAATATTCCGGATATCCTCTAAAGACGTCACCCGACCTTGGCCCCTAATAAAATAGGCCTGATTCACTTTTTCAATGTATCCGCCGCCAGCCACGCTATTGTTGTTCCGTAAGGCATCCATTACAGAGGAAATTGAAATATGTAATGCGGCGAGTTTTTGTGAATTGATGGCCACTTCATATTCCTTAACGTAACCGCCCCATGCATTGATTTCCACAACCCCCGGAATGCCTGAAAGTTGTCTTTTTACAATCCAATCTTGAATGGTACGCAAACCTTCAGCGTTATATCGGTCTTCATAGCCCGGTTTGGTGTCAAGTGTATATTGATAAATCTCGCCCAGTCCTGTAGAAATCGGACCCATCTGTGGTTTTCCAAAACCTTCGGGAATCTTTTCTGAAGCGGATTTAATTTTTTCGGCAATCAATTGTCGCGGTAGGTAGGTGCCCAAATCTTCTTCGAATACTATGGTGACTACGGAAAGTCCGAATTTAGAAACTGACCGAATTTCCTTAACTCCGGGCAGGTTGGCCATTTCCACTTCTACCGGATAGGTTATGAATTGCTCCATATCTTGGGTCGAAAGATTCTGGGAGGTCGTGATTACCTGAACTTGGTTGTTGGTCACATCGGGTACGGCACCGATAGGCACTTGTATGAGGGAGTAGACCCCGAAACCTATGAGCAACGCCGTAAATAAAAGAACAATAAGTTTATGGGTAATACTAAATTTTATAATGCGGGCAAGCATAGGCATTAATTTGTAACAAATGAATGTTCAAAATTACGGGTTTTTACTAGTGACGGATGCGATATTACCTTTAGAATCGCTTTAAATAGTACTTTTTTGTGTAAAAATAAGAGGCCCTAAATGGAGCACAACTAACCCCGAAAGAGAAAATAACGATCTTTCAGCTCCTCAATTGCGGTCTCCTTATTCGTAGTGATATACCGCAAGGCCTCATCGGTAAATTCTTGGCCTTTATCGGTAAGGGAAACGATATTTTCAGATATTTGGACTAAGTTGTTTTTTTTTGCCAGGTCCAGCACCGTTTTGGCTTGAACTTTCTGCCAGTTGATATGCTCACGTAAATGGTTTACGTGACGCTCATTGGATTCCTGGTGGTTTTGAAGATGGAGTAAAAATACGAGTAGGGATACTTCTTTGCGCTGTTGACGTTCTTTAAAGAAAACAGAAAAGACACCTTGCTTCGGAGCGAAAAGATATACTAACAGAAAAACAAATCCGAGAACGGTGGTCATAGATCCGGCGATGGAGGCGTCTAAAATATTGGCCAACCAGTAACCCGCAAAAGCCGCGAAAATCCCGAAAAAGCAGCTAAGCACCAGCATTTTTTTGAGGTCGTCGGTCAACAGATAAGCCGTCGCCGCTGGAGCAATAATTAAGGCAACGACAAGAACGGCACCCACGGCATCAAAAGCTCCGACAACGGTGACAGAGGAGACCGTCATTAGAGCGTAATGAATTAGAAGTGGTGAAAATCCCAAGGTAGTGGCAAGTCCTTTATCAAAGGTGCTTAGCTTTAGTTCCTTAAAAAATAATAACAGTAAGGTTATGGTAATCAGCAATATGGAACCAATGACCCAGAGCGACTTAGGCCCTACATCCGAACCGCCGACCAAAAGTCGGTCGAAGGGGGCAAAGGCGAGTTCACCTAATAATACCGCATCTATATCTAAATGCACATCGTTTGCATTTTTTGCGATCAAGATGACACCGATACTGAAAAGTGCGGGGAAAACTAGTCCGATTGCCGTATCTTCTTTTACCAAGCCTGTTTTTTGAATGAATTCTACGAGCATTACGGTAACAACGCCTGTAATCGCTGCCAGTAGAATCAGTAGGGGAGAGTTGAGGTCTTGCGTGATGAAGAATCCCAAAACTATACCGGGAAGGATTGCGTGACTGATGGCATCACTGATCATCGCCATTTTACGCAGCACTAAAAAAGTACCGGGAATGGCGCAAGCAACGGCTACCAAAGCTGCAATAAGTTGTATTTCAAGTTGTGCGCTAGTCATTTTCGGTTCCTAATTTCGTATACATTAATTCCGCCTGGTCATATCCTTTTTGGGTCATTGACCATTGATTACCCGATATGGCGATGAGCTGTTCGTCTTCGAGCTGATTCAGTGTCTTTCTGGTGAAACCTTGAAAATTGTTCAAGATGCGAATGGCATGCGGCCTGGAAATATTCTTATGTTCTTTTACAATTTGATACATAAAACTAAGTGTCTTTTTTTGATGCAGCTCGCGGCGGTTTTTACGGAAGCGGATTTCCCGGAACAAGAGACCTCGCCCAGGGGAGAAGATGAAGGATACGATAACAAAAAAAGCAGCGACCAAAACAATGACTGGGCCTGTCGATAGGTTGTTTTGGCTTGCACTAATGGCGGTACCAAAAACCCCGGAGAAAGCCCCAAAAATGGATGCTAAAACAATCATTTTTCCCAAATTGTTCGTCCACTGCCGGGCCGCCGCCGCCGGTGCGAGCAACATGGCACTCATTAGAACGACACCCACGGTCTGTAGGCCCAAAACAATGGCTAGTACGATAAAACTGGTAATCAGAATATCGAGGAAGCGAACATTAAAACCCAGTGTCTTGGTGTAATCGGCATCGAAAAGCAATAATTTCAATTCTTTCCAAAACAACAGTAACACTAAAAGGCTCAGTCCTGTAACAATGGCCATGACCCAAACATCTGACTCTACTAGAGTTGCGGCTTGGCCAAAGAGATATTTGTCAAGACCGGCCTGATTGGCGTTGGGCATTTTTTGGATGAACGTAAGTAGCAACATGCCGAATCCGAAGAATAGGGATAGTATAAGACCGAGGGCCGTATCGTTTTTCAAACGCGTGCGTTTTACGATACTTTTAATCCAGAACGTACCCACCAAACCGCTTATCAGGGCACCGATTAGCAGTAAATTAGGGTCTTTAACTCCGGTAATAATAAATGCCAAGGCAATACCTGGAAGGGCCGCATGGGAAATGGCATCCCCTAATAGACTCTGTTTCCGCAATACCGCAAAACTACCGAGCATACCACAGATTGCACCAAGAATAGCCGTGCCCAAGGTTATGGTGCGAAGGGTGTAATCGGTAAAAAAATCCGTTAGTTCCATGGAATGTGACTCATTTGATCAGCTTTGGATTTTAGTGATATAATTACCACTGATATATTTAAGAAAGTCTCTGCGCGACTCAATGTTGTTGCGTAAAAGGATGTCATGTCTGATTAACCGCCACTTTATAATTGATACCGTAGGTTTTTGTTAGGTTATCGTCGTTGAAAATATCTTTTACGGGTCCTGATGCAATGCCCTTTACGTTCAAAAAGGTAACCCAATCAAAATATTCTGGAACGGTCTGTAGGTCATGGTGAACAACGATTAGCGTTTTTCCTTGTTTTCGCAGTTCTTTTAAAATATTGATTATGGCTTTTTCGGTGGTGGCATCTACGCCTTGAAAAGGTTCGTCCATGAGATAGATTTCTGCATTTTGTACTAAGGCACGCGCCAAAAATATACGTTGTTGTTGCCCACCGCTCAGCTGGCTTATCTGCCTACTCTTAAATTCGAGCATGCCCACTTTTTCCAAGGCTTCCAAAGCGCGTTTTTTCTCTTTTTGGCCAGGTCGTTTAATCCATCCCAAGCTACCATAGGTACCCATCATTACCACATCAAGGGCGACCGTAGGAAAATCCCAGTCAACACTCCCTTTTTGGGGTACGTAAGCAACTTTGTCCACTTGTTTTTTATAAGGTTTCCCGAATACTTCAACACTACCCGCTATAGGTTTTATGATACCTAAAATCGCTTTTATTAATGTGGATTTTCCAGCACCGTTCGGGCCGACGATGGCCATCAAAACGCCTTCGGGAACCACTAGGTCGATATCCCAAAGTACAGGCTTATAATTATAAGCGACTGTAAGGTCGTCAATTTGGATTGCGGGTATCTTACTTGAAGTATGCATTACTGTGTTTTGATTATTTTATTTTCATTAAAGAATAGTGGCACTGAGACTTGACTTAATCTGCAAAATGAAAGCTTATTTCAAGGCGTTAACGATTGTATTCACATTATACCGGAACATACCGATATAGGTACCTTCATCAGTTCCGGCATTGCCCAGGGCATCGGAAAAGAGGGTTCCCCCGATTTGGACATCATAGCCCTTTGAATTTACGGCCTGTTGCAAAGCTTCAATCGTTCTCTTCGGTACGCTGGTTTCTACAAAAATGGATTTCACCTTCTTGTCGATAATCAACTGGGCAAGTTTTTGAACGTCTTGCACGCCAGCTTCCGTGGCGGTAGAAAGACCCTGTAATCCGACCACTTCAAATCCGTATTCCTCGCCAAAATAATTAAAAGCGTCGTGAGCGGTGACCAGTATCCGTTTGTCTTCGGGCAAGGTTGCTATGGTGTTGCGGACATCATCTTCTAGAATGTCGAGTTGTTTAAAATATTCCGTTTTATTGTCCTCATAAAACGATGCATTATCAGGGTCGAGTTTTGCAAGTTCTTGGGTTAGATAGCCCGTTATCTGTTTCCAATATTCGATGTTGAACCATATATGCGGATCAAAATTGGAGGCGAAATATGCTGACCCGATAAGTTCTTTTTTGTCCAACACATCCGCGAGGGCAATGGTATTGCTATTGCGGCCCATTTTTTCAAAGACATCGACCAGTTTTCCTTCTAGATGTAGACCGCTATAAAAAACTACATCGGCCTGGGTAAGTTTTGAAACATCGCCTTCACTAGCTTTATAAAGGTGCGGATCTACGCCACTGCCCATTAGACCCTGTACGTTGACGGAATCTTTACCAATATTTCGTACCAAATCCGTAATCATGGTTGTGGTAGTTACGATGTTGAGTCTTCCATCGGTTTTTTTACCAGTGTCCTTACAACCGGAGATAAGACTCAAGCAAAACAGCAGTATAATGATCCTAGTCTTTAATAATATTTTTATGATTTTCATAATCTTGTATTCCTGTTAAAATTACTCTAGGTTCCTAATTTTGGATTTGGTTAGCTTACTAATGGCCAGAACCTCAAGTGAAACGTAATAACGGACCTAAAGGGCAACTTTGGAAAAATATCTCTTAGCTTTGGATACGATTATTCGTTTTTAGCTTAAAAAGTTTATCCAATGTTTTGGTATCGATTACATGAAGCCAGTTTTAAAGTCTTTGGTTAGTATAAGTCATACACATCAGTGCTCCACATAAATATTATCCGTAGCGGTTTTTGAAAGTTGCACTTCATCATCATCGATGCGAAGGGTCATGCTCTCATCGAACTTTTCGACATGGGTCACTTCTACCGCCGTACCCAAGCCTATGCCCAATTTTGCCAAATATTTTAGAAATGAGGATGAAGCATCATTGAAGCCCTTGCAAATACAGCGTTCACCCTGCTGCAATTGCGATAGTCGTTTCTTGGGCATTATAGGCAGATTACCTTCTGCATCAGGTATTGGGTCGCCATGAGGGTCATAGGCTGGCCTTCCTAAAAACTTGTCGAGTTCTTCCACAAGTTTTTTAGATTTTATATGCTCTAGCTGTTCGGCCACTTCATGTACTTCATCCCAATTGAAATTAAGACGCTCTACAAGAAATGACTCCCAAAGCCGGTGTTTTCTAACTATTGCCAATGCATGCGCCTTGCCGGTAGCGGTCAATTGAACACCGTAGTATTTCTGATAATCCAGTAAATCTTTATCGGCAAGCCTTTTAATCATCTCGGTGACTGAGGCGGCGGTTGTGTTAAGGTGCCCTGAAATACTACTTGTAGACACGCCATCTTCCGTTTCTTGTTGTAAGTGGAAAATAGCCTTCAGGTAATTTTCTTCGGATTGCGTAAACATGATATTTAAATAAGCCTTAAAGATACGTTATATATCTTGAAATAAATTATTAGCTAAGCCTAAATATTTGTCAATCGTTTTCTAAATTTATGTTATGCTACGTTATTACTTGTGAAAGAACGGTTTTATACCGAAGCTAAGAGACTAAGTAGACCAAGTGTAGAGATTGACTTAAAATATGGGCGCCATTATATGGTTGTTACTTGCTAATACCATGTGATTTCAGTTGTAGTGCTTTAATTTTTTCGAGTAACTCCCCCGTTGCTGGTCCCTTAACAGAAATACCGGGAACTATGCTTTGTAGTGGGGAAAATCGAATAGGCATATGAACTTTTTCTAACCACTCGCCCAATTGCTTTGCCGAACTCAGATAGACTACGGTACCCAAACCTACCCAACCGTGTGCGGCCGCACACATCGTACAATGTTCACCGCTAGTGTACATGATAGTTTGTTTACGCTCTTCTTCGCTGAGGTTTTCTGCGGCCCAATGTGCAAGTTCGATTTCTGGGTGGGCGAGCACTGTTAATTCGTTGACCCTATTGCGAGCGGTCGCAATTACCTCATTTTCGATATTTACCAAAATGGAACCGAAGGGTTCATCGCCTGCCTCAAGGGCCTGTTCAGCTAGTGATAGGCACTGCTTCAAATGAACTAGGTCAACCTTTGTAAGTTCCTGATTTTTCATAGAAATACCTTTTTATGTAAAGAAGATAAGGGCCTTTTCGTTGGAAAAGGTTTGTTTCCCATTTTTAAATCCCGCTAATGCCTGGGCAACGGTTCTAATAGCCTCAATAGAACTTTCGGCTTCCATAACTACAAAGTCGGCAGGATTTCCAATTTTAATTTCCGATTGTCTTGAAAATGGTTTAGCGGCATTTTTGGTAATCATTTTATAAACCTCCGCAATGTCTGAATCTTTTGATAATTGGGCGATATTGGCATACATATTGGCCATTCGCACTAGTGATGCATCGCCATAGGGGGTAAAGGCATTTAAAATATTATTGCTCGATAGGGTAGTGTTGATTCCCAGCCTGGCCAGTTCTTTGGCGTCTACCATACCTCTTGGTACTAATGTTTTGTGTTCGCGACCATTTAGGAAAATATCCGTGGCCGGCAATACAGTCAACGTGATATCCGCATCCTTTAAAAGTTTCGCCATATGAAGGCGCTGCTCCTTTGGCATGGCGGCAAGTTTGGTAACGTGGCCAATAGAAACCTTGCCTTGGTAGTTTCGTTTACTAGTTTCTTCGACAATTTTGGGAATGCTGGAATGGCTGGGATTTAAATCAAAATCTACATGAAAATCAACAGGCACGTCGAATTGCTCGGCAAAATCAAAAACCATTTCGATATGGCGTTCTGGATGTTCATCCTTATACGGGCATCCCCCTACTAAATCAGCACCATGATCAAGAGCTTGCCGCAGCAATTGGTAAGTTTCTTTGTCTTGGGTTAGTCCTTCTTGGGCAAACGCGCATATCTGTATATCGATGGCGAATGCATACTTTTTGGCTACTTTTTTGATAGCATCGAACGAGCGCAATTCCGTTTTGGGATCGGTCTCTACGAAAGTACGTAAGCCTACAGTACCTTTTTTAATGGCCATTTCCACTACCCGTGAAGCGCGCTTAAAAACATCTTCTTCCGTAAAATTTTTCTTGGCTTTTCCGGTTTCTTTTATAGCTTCATCAAGGGTACCTTTCTCAATGTTGCAACGGTCTAGTATACAAGCTTTATCCAAATGGATATGACTTTCGTAAAAGCCCGGACAGACCCACTGGCCTGCAGCATTATAAATAAAACTTGCCTTCTCTTCAGAATCTTTGGTGGAAGCCTCCTTTGAGGCGGTATCTATAGCTAAAATCTTTCCTTCTTTGACCCTGATATCGACCAGAGTATCACCTTCTTCTATTTTAGCGTTCTTGACCAGTAAATCTATCATTGTAGTTGCTTCAATTTTTATTTTTTCTAAACCCTAAATGGGCGAAGACGATAAGTACTGAAAGCGACAGACCTAGAATCGAAACACCAGACCAGCCAAAATGTTCCCATGCATATGCCCCGAAGGTGGTTCCCATAGCACCGCCGGTAAAAAATCCTACCATATAAATGGTATTGACCCGATTTCGCGCGTCAGGATTCTTGGAGAAAATTATATTTTGATTGGTGATGTGCAAACCTTGTAATCCTAAATCGACCACAATAACTCCGATTATCAATCCTATAATCGAACTTTCGGAAAAAAAGAAAATTACCCAAGAGACAATTAGAATCAGGGCCGAATACAAAATTATTTTATCCTTATTGATTTTATCGCTTAGCTTACCGACAAAAGCGGCAGCGAGGGCCCCGGCGACGCCGAAAAAACCGAAGGCACCGGTCACATCACTACCGTAGCCGAAATTATCTTCCATAAGAAAGACGAGGGTAGTCCAGAACGCACTCAGTCCGGCAAACGCTAGACCTCCCCGAAGTGCCGCCAAACGCACCGAAGGTTCTGTTTTGAAATAGAATCCGATAGATTTGAGCAAGCTAAGGTAACTACCCTCATATTGCGGAACAAGCTTCGGTAACTTGAGCTGTAACAGTATAAAAAGCGGAACCATTATTACCGCCGCCGCATAGTACATCATTTGCCAGCTGAAAAGGTCACCGACCAGACCACTTACGACCCGACTTCCAAGAATACCAATAAGAAGTCCACTCATAACGACACCGATGGCTCGGCCCCGATTTTCGGCATTCGCGAGTTGTGCTGCCATAGGTACGAAAAGCTGGGGTATGGCCGAAGAAAATCCGATAAAGAAACTACATATGGTCAGCATCAAAAGAGAGGTAGAACTTGCAGCGGCCAGCAGGGAAGCGATAATTACGATAAAATCGAACTGTAAAATCCTTTTGTTTGATATTTTATCGCCCAGTGGGATAATGAAAAGCAAACCCATAGCATAGCCCAATTGGGTATACAGTGCAACATTGCTGACGGCAGATTCAGAAACTTTAAAGGTTTCCGAAATTTGGTGCAGCAAGGGTTGGTTGTAGTATAGATTAGCTACAACCAAACCCGCAGAAACACTCATTAAATAAAGTACGGAATTAGATAGTTTCTGCGTCATCAAAAATTAAATAGGTATCGAAAGAAAGCTTTAGTACCAGGGTTTAGAACAATGTCCGAAGGATCTTGGCGAACTTAAATTTGTATTTGGAACGTCGATAGGCTAAAAACTATTTCGAACTTTTCGGATTTTGAATACGTGATTACAAAAGATTTGAAATCACTTAATACGTTTACCTTCCGTTACAAAAGAAAGGCCCTGCGAACCGAAGGTATTGATCATGACAGCCTCGAACAAGGGCTCGTTGCTATTCGGTTTTTTCTTCCAATCGAAAATGAAATTTGCCCCCGTGCCTCCTTCTTTGTCAACACCATCAATTACAATCTGTACCGTTTCCATGGGCTTTATAAAAATAGTGCGGTCGAAGTACGTGCGTATCGGGTCTCCCTGGGTATTGTAATAGACAGCCTTGTCAATAAATACCTCTTCATCGCGATTTGGGTTGTGAAGGCTCACGGTAACGGTCAAATCTGACTGTTCTTTTTCATTTCGCATATATACCGAAGAATATATAGATAAAAACGTATGACCCATGTCCAAACTATCCGAAATAGGCGTGGTAATCATTCTCTTCTCCCAGTTAATAGGATTGGTCGAACTAAGTTCACGGGGTGTATCTTGGCATGAAATTATAATACAAATGAGTGTAATTATGATAAAGATATCTTTCATGGGAATTGACTTGAGATCATAGATAATTTCGGTGTCAAGATAAGGAAATCCTATCTAAGGCTGTTTGCTTCATACATATAATTCTTATCTTACCCTTACCGATATAAATTTATTAAAATAACGAAAATGAGCAGAGGATTTGTAAAGGAAGATGACCAGGAAGAAGTGCCATTGGTACCGCCAAGAGCCGATCTGCCCATGGGTGTGACCAATTATGTTACACATAGGGGCTTGGAGGACCTAGAGGACGAAAAGCTACGATTGATTGCGGAGCGTGAGGCCTTAAATACAACAAACGAAAGTGAACGCCGCATCGCCTTGAACCATATCAATGCCAAGCTACAACTGCTAAACAATAGAATAGTCAGTGCGAAAGTCGTGGACGTTAAAAAACAGCCTAAAGATGAAGTGCGTTTTGGTGCTATAATAACCTTAAATATTGGGGCAAAAAAGAAATCTCAGAAGTATCAAATTGTTGGCGTAGACGAAGCGGATATTGCCAAAGAAAAAATCTCTTTCGTGTCTCCAATTGCAAAATTATTGACCAATAAAAAAGTAGGGGATAAAGCAGTTTTAAAGCTTGCCAAAGAGGATAGGATATTTGAGATTATGGCCATCCATTATGAGTAAACTATTGATAATGGCTCATAAAATTTTGTTCTAGTTTGCGGCTGTGATGGGAATATAAACATTGATTGTTAAAAAAAGCCTTTCTTTAAAAGCTTACCGTAGTACACTAGGTACGGCAAATATCATATTTTGAACAAGTAATTGATAAGTTGTTTTCAATTACTAAAGGATTTGAAGTTCGATTTGGTTTATGTTCAGCGATGTAAAACGATTCCAAAAGATGTGCTACGTCATCGCGTTTAGAGTTTAAAATATAGCGCAAAATTAAATTGGAGAGATATAAGATAATCCAATTTTGACATCTTGGTCAAGAACCCAACCAATCTTTAAATTCACTAGCCTTGGCTTTACTAACTATAATCCGCTCTTCGCAAACCGGTTTTACGTCAACGATAAGCTTGCCGTTAAAATAGGTTTTAAGGGTCACCACCGCTTCTTTGCTGATGATGAACTGACGGTTCGCGCGGTAAAAAAGTGCATCATCCAATTCTTCTTCGATATCCTCAAGTTTATCCTCTATAGGAAACGATTTGTTGTCTATTGAAACTGCTTTGACGATTCCCGTGTCTATCCTGAAATAGGCTATATGTTCCGTTTTCAGGGGAATGAGTTCGTCACGATGGCTTACTAAAAAAGTGGTTTTGTACTTTTTACGTTTCGTTCCGATCAAATCAAGCAATCCCTTAACTTGACTGTCATCGATTGCCTTTCCCTTATTCTGGGTTTTGAATTGTTGCAGCGCATCCGCCAGCTCTTCTTTATCAATGGGTTTCAGTAAATAATCAATGCTATTGAATTTAAAGGCTTTTAGTGCATATTGATTATAGGCGGTCGTAAAAACTACGGGAATATCGATTCTAGCCTGTTCGAAAATCTCGAATGAGATACCGTCGGCAAGATGAATATCCATGAATACCAATTCAGCGGTATGGGGTTCCGAGAAAAAGGCCACTGATGATTTTACGGAGTCCAAAACCTGTACTACTTCGATATTTGTATCGATAGAATTCAGCAAATAGGTAAGATCTTCACTTGCTGCAGGTTCATCTTCAATAATCAGTACTTTCATGGTATCACTTTCATTTATGCTTTTAGTCCATATTGGCTTTGGCCGATTCATCCCTTATTAAGCTATGGGGCCATTTGATTTGTGTATCACGGGCAGCTCAACAACAAAGATATTATTTTCAGTGCGTACCTTGACTTCTTTCTTAAGCAGTAGCACATAGCGCTTTTTTAGGTTTAATAGCCCATTTTTAGTGCCTTCTTTCAATACCGACCTTGGTTGTATCGGGTTTTCAACAAAAATAGAGTCATTCTTGGAATACATTCGAACGGTCAAGGGGTTCTGTGTCGATATTTCATTATGCTTGACGGCATTCTCTACCAGAAGCTGCATTGCCAAAGGTGGAATTTCCAAGTCTAAATAACTATCCTCGATCCGGACATCTATTGAAAACCGGTCTCGATACCGCGTGCGTATCAAATGTGTATAACTTTCGGTAAACTTAAGTTCTTCCTTTACGCTTACAAGGTCGCTTTCTCCGCTCTGTAGTATGTAGCGATACATGTGGGATAATTTTTTCACGAACTGTGTGGCTTTTTCGTTTTCACGTATCAACGATGTCAATGAATTGAGGGAGTTGAACAAAAAATGTGGATCGATCTGGTTTTTTAACGCCATCAGTTCATTCTGCAAACTTTGTTGTTTCAGGTGTTCGTTCTCTATACGGCTCTCTTGCTTATCGGTCTGCAAACGTAAAATCCTACCTATAAAAAATAGGGCTATTAGAAGATTGACGTATGAAAAGTTTAAAAAACCATTGTCCCTTGCAGAAATCTCATTTCCAAGAAGAAAGGGATACAAAAATTTGAACAAAATGAGAGCTGCCACTAATATGGTAATGTTGACCAATACTAGAACGGCCATGCGCATTCTGGTCGATAGTTTATACTTGGCATAGCCGATATTGGCGTTAAGCTGCAGTATGGACCAAGAAAATAGAAAGAAGAAAATTAGACGATAGATTAAGTCTAAAAGCCAAACTGACGAAAAGCCAAGGGTTCCATCGCTAATCATTTCATACAAAAAAATGGTTTTTGGAAGTGACGCCAAGACGGCAAGAAGAATGGCTATCTTCATAATTGCCGATTGTTTAACTTTCGTTAGTGCCATACAAAAAACTTTAGGGGGGAGGATAATTCAAATGTACATTAAATTTCAGGGGATGCACCATTAGTGTAATGCAGTGGATGATCTACTAGTGTAATGCAGTGGATGATCTACTAGTGTAATACAGTGAATGATCTACAAAAAAAAATAGGCTCCCAAATATATTTTGTGAGCCTATTCGTTTCGATACGTTCTAGATATTATTTTGAAGCGGCATCGAAATTTTTAGGAAGATACTTCTGAACGTTAAAATCAAGTTCTACCTCTTCATCTTCGATGTATTCGACATCGTTCAAATCGATTACCATTCCTTTATAGGCATCAAATCCAATAGGAAGATACTTAGCGGTGTTAAAACCTAAGTCAACTTCTTGATCATTTTGAACCAATGCAATATCCGATACATCTGTTCCCATTCCTTTATAGGCGTCAAAACCTTCCGGCAGATATTGCGCTGTATCGAAGTTCAATTCGATATCTTCGGTCGGTTCGATGTAGGTAACATTCTGCATGGCCGAAGCTTCACAGTTGGTCTCGCATTCGGGTTTTCCGGAAAATGACATTAATAACGTTACTAAAGCGGTGAGTGATATATATGTTGTTGCTTTTCTCATGATTATATTTTTATGCTGTTATACTATTATTTGTTTTCTGGTTCAAAGATAAGGGCAGGTAGTCCGAAAAAGCGGGACTTTTCATGTGAAACGACTACATTTGGGAGTGAAATGACCCAAGTGCTTAGTGAAGTTTTTAGGTATTTTAAAATCAGCCTTTAAAAGAGCAACAGCTTGCTTTGAGAAGGCTAAAAGGTGATGGATGATAGATAATGCAAATAACAAAAATGTAGAAAATAAAAGCCGATTACCCCTATATCTTTCGGTGAGCCTTTTCGGCGTGTTGGTAACTACATACTTTTTAATTCCCGAGGTTGAACGGTTTTTCGACCAGGCGTGGTCAGTATTGACCAGCGATGACGAAGTTCGAATTCAGCAATGGGTCAGTGGCTTTGGATGGTTCGGTCCTGTACTTCTAATTTTGGCCATGATTGCGCAAATGTTCTTGTTGGTAATCCCTTCGATTTTATTGATGGTGGTGACCATTCTGGCCTACGGTTCAATTGCCGGTAGCTTAATCGTTTTCGGTTCCGTTTTTGCCGCTTCTTCCGTTGGATATTTTATAGGACGATATTTCGGAAACTCCGTGGTTACAGGCATTCTGGGTAAAAAATCGCAGCAAAAAGTGGAAGATTTTATTGATAATTATGGTTTTTGGGCCGTTTTCGTGACCCGAATCAATCCGTTTTTGTCCAATGATGCCATTAGTTTTGTGGGCGGTCTTTTGCAAATGGGCTATTGGAAATTCATTGGGGCAACTTTAATCGGCATAGCACCTTTGACGATGTATATTGCCATTACCGGTAAAAGTATCGAGAGCTTAAAAACGGGATTGTTTTGGGGTTCTTTGATTAGCCTGCTGGTATTCGGAATTTATGTTTGGTGGGATAAAAAAGGAAGAAAAAATTAGACAGGGAAAGGTATTCTGGAGAGCGATAGATGAAATATAATTTTTTCTAAATTTTAGAAAGTAGGAAACCGTTAAAGCTATTCGTATTAATCCGTTAAAATAATTGAAGTATCCTAAAATAGTTGTCCTATTATTATCTTTGACGTAATTGAAGCCGAAATGGGTTTCCGAAACGAAAATTTATGAAAGTCCGTGAGTATTTTATTCTTATTGCTGTCGTATCAACACTTCTTATTGCGGCGATTGCTTTAGTCTGGCCACCGGTATTATGGTTTTTTGTGGTAATAGGACCTTTAATTCTAATGGGCGTCATTGATATGCTTCAAAAAGAGCATACTATCCGACGTAATTTTCCAATTTTAGGGCGGTTTCGATATATGTTGGAATCGATTCGCCCTGAAATACAACAATACTTTGTGGAAACCGATACCGAGGGCCGGCCTTTAAACCGTATTTTACGATCACTGGTTTACAGGCGCGCTAAAGGCCTGACGGACACAGAGCCTTTCGGCACGCAGATGGACGTCTACCATGCCGGTTACGAGTGGATGGAACATTCAATGTATGCCAAAAACAATCCCATGGAAATCGGAGAATTTCCGAGGTTGAAAATTGGAGGAAAGGATTGTTTGCAACCGTATTCTTCAAGCCTTTTAAATATTTCGGCCATGAGTTTCGGATCATTGAGCGATCGCGCAATCTTAGCCATGAACAAGGGTGCTAAAATGGGGAATTTCGCGCACAACACTGGCGAGGGTGGTATAAGCGAATACCACTTACGACATGGTGGTGACCTGATTTGGCAAATTGGAACCGGTTACTTTGGCTGTCGTAACGATGATGGTACCTTTAATGCGGAAACGTTTCGTGATAATGCGCTTCGGCCAGAGGTCAAAATGATAGAAATTAAACTTTCCCAAGGTGCGAAACCCGGTCACGGCGGTATCTTGCCGGCAATTAAAAATACAGAGGAAATCTCCAAGGTGCGCCACGTAAAACCGGGTGTAGCGGTTCATTCGCCACCATCCCATTCCGCCTTTTCCGATCCGATCCAGTTCATGCATTTTATCAAAAAACTACGTGATCTATCGGATGGTAAACCGGTAGGGTTTAAGCTTTGTTTAGGTAGAAAACAGGAATTTATGGACTTCTGCGAGGCGATGATCTATACCGAGATACAGCCTGACTTTATTACCGTTGATGGCGGCGAGGGTGGCACTGGCGCCTCTCCCGTCGAGTTTTCGAACACCATGGGAATGCCGCTACGGGAAGGCTTAATTTTTGTGCACGATACCCTAGTGGGTTTCGGTCTCCGTGAAAATATCAAGGTCATCGTCGCCGGTAAGATTATATCCGGTTTTCATATCGCCAGGGCCATTGCATTGGGCGCCGATGGTTGTAACAGTGCAAGGGCGATGATGTTGGCGGTAGGGTGTATACAGGCATTACAGTGTAATATGAACACCTGCCCGACCGGCGTGGCGACTCAAAACAAGTCGCTCACCAGAGGTTTGGTGGTCGAAGACAAGGCAGTTCGAGTGAAAAACTTTCAACAGGCTACGGTGCACAGTCTTTTGGAATTGGTGGCTGCGGCTGGTCTAGACACTCCGGGTGAACTAAATCGAAGTCACATCAGCAAACGGGTAGGTATGTATAATATTAAAACCTACGATGAAATATATCCCTATATGAAAGAGGGTTCGCTGTTGCAGATCGATAGCATACCGGATAATTACAAGCGTTATTTTCAGCTTACTCGGATAATGAAATAGATAGCTGCGGTTATGAACCGTATCTTTGTATTTTAATCGTTCGCTGTTGACACTTTTTTCCAAAATAAAATCAGGAAGTGCGAAAGATCTGCTGCAGTTCTTCAAAAGCACTAGTTTCTCAAAAGCCATTCTGGTAGGTATCGCCATTACCGTACCCATCATTTTTGGCATATGGTCAGACCGTTTCGAAATAGGATTGGCATTGTGCTTCGGAGCCTTTTGGAGTTCGCCGAGTGATGTCAGCGGTAGTTATCGGCATAAAAAAAATGGTATTCTGCTATCTGCTTTTTTAGCGATGGTCGTCAGTTTTATAGGGGGTTATCTACGGTTGTTTAGTCCATTACTACTTGTTCCCGTCCTGGGTATTCTTGTTTTCGCCATTTCTATCATCGCCGTGTATGGTTTCAGGGCATCGTTGATCAGCTTTTCGGGACTGCTGGCATTGGTATTAAGTTTCGCCCATACCGTTGAAACGATAGAGGTTTATCAATATGCACTCTTGATAGGGCTGGGCGGACTATGGTATCTCGTATTGTCGACCCTCTTGTACCGGTTGAATCCCAAAGCGCAGACTGAGGAAATCATGTCTGAGGCTTTTTTGCTTACCGCTGAATACCTCGAAACACGAAGCGAATTATTACGGCCGCTAGTAGACCGAAAAAAATTACAATCCGAAATATTGAAATTACAGAGTGCACTCACGGAAAAGCATGAGACACTCAGGGAAATTCTGATCCAGTCAAGAACGCGCTCCGGAAAATCTAATTATCAAGGCAAACGCTTATTGGTATTTGTAGAACTTATCGATATTTTAGAAACGGCCATGGCCAATCCGGTCCAGTATGATAAGATGGATGCGCTATTCGAAGAACATCCCGAGTATGTACAAAGCTTTCAAAACCTGGTTTCTGAAATCGCAAAACAGTTGAAGGGTATCGGCGAGGCGGGACAAGACTCACGAAGATATCCATCCAATGCCAAACTTTCAAAATCATTTGAAGTCGTAAGGCGGCAGATCGAAAGTTTTAATGGAGACGAATCCCGTACCGACTATCGACAATATCTCATTTTACAGAATTTGTTCGAGTATCAAGAAAAGCAATTTGAAAAACTAAAACAGATAAAATGGTTGCTCGGTAATCCTGATTCCAAGGCCATTGACTTTATCGATAGAGATATCTCGAAACGTTTTATCGTACATCAAGATTACGATCCCAAAATCTTATGGCGTAACCTGAGTTTGAAGTCCACCATCTTTAAGCACGCCCTGCGATTGGCCGTAACCGTAATGATAGGTTATGTTTTAGGTATTCTGTTTGATTTTCAGAACCCCTATTGGATATTATTGACCATTATAGTCATTATGCGCCCCAGTTACGGCCTTACCAAATCCCGTACTAAAGATCGTATCATCGGCACCTTGGTCGGCGGTGGCATTGCATCTGGATTGGTTTTCATGATTCAAGATCCGTATGTCTATGGTGGTTTGGGTATTGCTTCGTTGGTCATCGCCCTTTCCATGGTGCAGAAAAACTATAAGGCTTCAGCTACCTTCATTACCTTGAGCGTAGTGTTTGTATATGCCATCATTAAGCCTAATGTATTGACGGTAATCCAGTTTCGTATTTTAGATACGTTAATAGGTGCTCTACTATCCTTTTTGGCCCTGCGTTTTTTATGGCCAGCTTGGAGTTTTTTGGAAATCAGGACTACTGTCGAGAGCAGTATAAAGGCCAATCGGGCTTTTCTAAATTGTATTGCCATTTTTTACGAAAATAAGGGAAAGGTTTCGACAAATTATAGGATATCCCGTAAAGAAGCTTTTCTGGAAACCTCGAACCTTAGCTCCGCTTTTCAAAGAATGGCACAGGAACCAAAATCTAAACAGAAGAATTTAGATAAAATTTACGAACTAGTTGTTCTGAACCATACTTTTTTATCATCCCTGGCATCCTTAAGTACGTATATTCAGCAGAATAATACAACCGAAGCTTCTGAATTCTTTACCGATAGTGCTACTAAAATAGCGGATAATTTAGAAAAGGTAGTTGATGCTTTAGGTGATGACAAAACAAGATCATTCGACAGTATTACAAAAGAGGGATTGGCATCGACCGAAGTTTCTAAAGTATGGCAGCAAAAGTACGAGCAACATGCCGGTGCAGCCGAAGCTACTACACGAAATCGTCAAGAGGCACATTTAATTACCGAACAGATGCAATGGTTATTCTCATTGAGCTGTAAAATGTTGAAGTTGTCCACCGAAATAGCAATTTAGATTTTTGTAGCAGTATCCAACGCTTGGTCATAATTTTAGTTCGGTTGAAGGATAATCTTTAACCGGCATATATCATCGCAATGCTAAGAAGCGATATAATGCGCCATATTTACTTTTCTTGAGATGGGGTTGTCAATTAGACAATAGTCCTTTTACCTGAAGGTGTTGAAGTAGCATAATCGTTTTTCCATCTTTTATATCTCCAGATTCTATCATTCCAATAGCTTCGTCAAAGTCTGTTTCTAAAACTTCGATTTCTTCTTGTTCATCGTCCGCGCCACCACCTTCGCCTATTTTCATGGCTTTGGTATATTCCGCAATGAAGAAATGAACGATTTCTGTTACCGAACTGGGAGACATATAGGCTTCGAAAACCTTCTCAACGGACGAGATTTTGTATCCGGTTTCCTCTTCCGTTTCACGTATAATACAATTCTCGGCGTCATCTTCGTGTAAAAGTCCAGCGCAAGATTCGATGAGCATTCCTGTTTCGTTACCATTCAAGTAGGTAGGCATTCTAAATTGTCGGGTAAGAATTACGGTTCGTTTTTCTTTGTTGTATAAAATTATAGTTGCGCCGTTGCCCCGGTCGTAAGCTTCCCTGCTCTGGGTTTCCCACATACCGTCTTTTTTTAAGTAGTCAAAAGTGATTTTTTTAAGTGTATACCAATTATCGGAAAGTAATTCCGTCTTGATATTTCGTATTTCGCTATTCGGCATCTGGAATTTCTTTAACGTCGTAGTATATGGTTAAACCCAGTTTCTTGGCTAGCTCCACATCTTGGTCTGCGCCTTTTGATTCGCCTTCGATTCTAAGTATCGCATCGCATTTGGTCAATAATCTGTGTGCTGCGGGGTACTGTATCCCTTCAAAAATAGCATCACCGATTTTGGTTGATCCTGCTAGTTGAATCAGTGGGTTTGCTACCCACTCACCGATTATAGGTAAGTGACCTTTGCGAAATATGGGAAGGGACACGGCTTCCAACCTATCCATATTGGCCTGTATCATATCTGGCTCGTTGTTGGTGCCGCTCCGATAAGGCCCTGCAATTAGAATTAACATCATAGTATACATTTATAGGTAAATAACGTAAAAGCGTACCAACCAAAAAATAAGATAGTTGAAGAGCTAGTTACTTATTTTTTATTGCGCTAAGAAACTCAGGAGTAATACCCAGGTAAGATGCGATTTGCTTCTGGGTTACTTTTTGGACTATGGCAGGGTAATTCATAATAAATTGCCTATATCTTTGATCTGTTGTCATCGATATGGATTGCAAAGCCCGTTGCTGCTCACGAATATATGCGTTTTGAAAAAGAATCCTGAAAAAGCGTTCTAGCTTTGGTACGGTTTCACAAAGTCTTTCCAATGCATCAAATTCCAAAGCAACAACTTTACTAGTTTCCAAGGCTTCAATATAGAATAGTGATGGACACTTTTTTACGAAGGCATTCATATCGGTTATCCACCAATCTTTGACTGCGAACATAATAGTGGAGGTCTTGCCGTCGACGCCTATGTTAAAAGCTCTTAGGCTACCAGATTCAACAAAATATATCCGCTTACATAGTTTGCCCTGTTCCAAAATTTGTTGTTTCTTTTGGATGTCGATGACAGAGAAAGAAGCTATAATTTGTAATTTTTCGACCTCGTTTAAAACTATGTGGTTCTGAATATTTTTGAAAATTTGAAAATCGTTCATCTTCAGGAAATGGAGTTTTGAGTAGCTTGGATAAATGTAAAAGGATAATTTTTCATATTGATTTAAATAGGATGTAATGAATTTAAAAAATATATACCGGCACGAAAAGTACATGGAATTGGCGATTGAAAAAGCTAAAAATGGTCGAGATAGTGAATCAGGCGGTGCTTTCGGTGCTGTTATAGTTCACAATGACGAAATTATTGTCGAGGTATACAACCAGGTAGCAGGCAAAAATGACCCCACACAACACGCTGAACTCCTAGCCATTCAAGAGGCTTGTAAAAAAATCGGGAAAAACAAATTGAAAGAGTGTATACTATATACCAGTTGTGAACCTTGTATGATGTGTCTAGGCGCTTGCTACTGGGCAAAGTTTAAAGCTATCTACTACGGTGCTTCTGCGGAAGATGCCAAGGAAAACGGATATGTCTATTCAAATTCGTATTTCGATATGAATTCCGATTTACGAAGAGGGGAGTTTCATCTGATTCAATTGATGAGGAATGAAGCTTTAGAGGTATGGAAATGATTATTTTTTTAGACATATTCCTAAGCTTTCAGAATTATAGAAAATTTGTGATGTCAATGGATGGGTATACATTTGTTCCCAAATACACATTGAGATTTGTACCTAATATCATAAAATATCCGCTTTTCTATTATAATTTGTGGCTATTGTGTTATTTGACCTTTTACTTTACTTAAAGTCTTTGTTTTCTTTGTTCTTTATATAATTCCATTGAAAATATGATTTATGAACTCACTTACGAATCAGTTGCCGAAGATGACGTATCGATAGATGAAATCAATAAAATCTTAACCGCTTCGAGAGCGAACAATAAACACATTGATATCACTGGATGTCTAGTGTATTACAATCGTAGGTTTATTCAAATTTTAGAGGGTACCAAGGAAAAAGTACTTGACCTTTATAACAAAATCGAAAAGGATTCTCGGCATAGGGAAGTACGTATTATTGCCGAAAATCCCACGGGTGAAAGAACTTTTCCCGAGTGGGGTATGGCCTACTTTCCCATCGATGATAACTTCGTAAGTCGTAGCGAACTCGAACAGTTTAGGCGAAACCTGAAATTACTTGCCGATTTCTCAAGTCCGAAAAGTGTAACCAGTATTTTATTTTGGGTAAAGGTCAAAAGCTTAATGGCCGAGCCACCTGGCTATCCCTTATAAAATTTTTGAGGTGAATTTCATAGTTTAAATTTATTGATTTGGATTCGGTTCAGATAAAGGAATTGGAAATGAGGCCTTTTCTAAATATTTTTATCATAAGGCCCTAGAAAATATTTTTAAAGTTGGCTAGTATAAATGTTTAAATAGACTGCAGGTAATGTTTGATTATGATTAGTACAGATGAAGATTATAAAAGTCACTTCATTACCATTAAAAGAGGTCATTACCGATATTGCAAACGAATTCGGTGTAGACTATGATTCCAATTGTGATGAATATTCACTTAAATTACCATCACACATCGGTGAAGGTTCGATTCGAGGCATTAATTTTGATAATGGGCTGGGTATACTACAGTACGATTGCACTTTTATTGAGAATATGGAAATACAATTCGTAATCGACGAGGTGCATCCTTTGAAATTTTTGTATTGTACAGAGGGTGAACTCCTTCATCGGTTTGGCGGTGGTCAAATTTCACACACGATTGAAAAGTACAAAAAAGCCATTGTGGCCAGCGATAATAATAATGGACACATTCTTCACTTTAAAGCAGGTATGCATGTAGTGGTGAATAGTCTCGAAGTCGTTAGAAAAAAATTCGCTAAAAAAATGGCATGCGACTTAAAAGTATTGAACAAACCCTTGAAAGATCTTTTTTCGGACGTGATCGCATCCAAGGAATTTTACTATGACGGTATTTACAGTTTACAAATGGCGGATAGCTTTGCAGAAATGAAAGCTTTCGACGAAGGGCATTTTCTTAGAAGATTATATTTGGAAGGTAAGGCCTATCATCTCTTGACTAGGCAAATTGTAGACTATCAAGATGACATGAAGGACGAAAACCAACGTTCGGCATTAAAAATGACCGATGTTCGACAAATTCAGGAGGCTGCCTCAATATTGCGTAATGAATTGGCAACGGGACAGATAATCAAATCACTTTCCAAACGTGTAGGCCTGAACCCTAACAAACTTCAAAAGGGGTTTCAATATTTTTATGACGCCACGGTCAATCAGTATTTACAAAACATCCGTTTGGAACATGCCAAGAAACTACTTTTGAATACGGACAAAAGTATGTCACAAATTGTCGAGGCCATTGGATTATCTAGTAACAGCTACTTCTCAAAAATATTTAGGGAAAAGTACGGATACAAGCCTTCACAGTTTCGATCAAAATACCTTAGTAGCCTTAGCGATCCAAATTTTGTTGGATAAGTATATTTTGGCTGGCCGTAGTATTTCACGGTTCCCCTTCTAAAGGCTAACTTTGTACATCTACATGCATCAAGAAAAGTTAAATAGCGGACAACGAAAAGCGGTCGAATTTTCAGGGAAACATTTGTTAGTTCTCGCCGGTGCAGGCACCGGTAAGACCAAAACGATTATTTCCAGGGCTGCCCATTTGATTAACACAGGGGTAGACCCGAGTAAAATTCAAATTCTGACCTTCACAAAGAAGGCGGCCAACGAAATCGTAGAACGCGTAAAATCGAATTTACCGCAGTCTCAGGGAAATGCTCTAAATGGTGCCACGTTTCACTCCTGGTGCAATCAACTCATTGTTCGCTATCCCAATCTTTTTGGTGCAGCATCGTATACTGTAGTCGACCCTGATGATCAATTGAGCATCATGAAGATGGTATGCGGAAATAATAAACTTGAATTCGGAAAACTACGAATTAAGCCGCAACAGCTTATAGATGTGTATTCTTTCGCCCGGAACACGAAAAAAAGTTTGACCCAAGCGCTACGTATCAAACTCTTCAAGAATAAAGAGGATGCCGATACCGATTACGAACTCAGCGTTATCAAACCGCACGTCGAAAACTTGCTACGGGCCTATCAGGCCAAGAAAGGGATACAACGCTATTTAGATTACGATGACCTGTTACTGGTCGTAGCTACACAGCTGGGAAATAATCCCGAGGCACGCACTATACTGTCCCAGAATTTAGATTATCTCCTGGTAGACGAAATGCAGGATACCAACCCCCTTCAATGGCAGTTGCTCGATCCGTTCGTACATATTTGTCATCTTTTTTGTGTGGGCGACGATGCGCAATCCATTTACTCATTTAGGGGAGCCGATTTTAAAAATGTGCATTTATTTAAGGAACGGGTACCGGATTCGGAAGTTTATAAATTGGAAAAAAACTACCGTTCGACACAAGAGATATTGGACCTGTCGAACTGGTTGTTGAAAAAATCACCCATTGATTATAAAAAGCAGTTGGAGTCCATTCGTGGAAATGGGGAAATACCCCAACTTATTAACGTTACCGATGAATGGCAGGAAGCCAATTGGGTAGCTGATGAAATTTTAAAAAACTATACGGATGAAGACCGTAGCTTTTCAGACCACTTGGTACTTTCACGCTCGCAATATTATACAAAGTCGCTACAGGCGGTTTTTATCCGTAGAAAAATTCCCTATGTGACCTACGGTGGCCGAAAGTTTATGCAGGCCGCACATATTAAAGACCTGGTGTCCCTCTTACGTATCGTAAATAACCCATACGATGAAATCGCATGGATCCGGTTCTTGACATTTCAGGAAGGTATTGGTGAGGTTAGGGCTTCCCGGATTTTGCAGCAGGTTATCGAAGCGACCGAGGGAGCCGATATTCCGGAAATACTTCAAAACGCGATGCCCGGTGAAGATGGGTCTAAAATCTCGAAGCTCTATAGTTCTATCAAGGAGAAAACTAACGTAGGGGCAATGGTCGACGAGGCCTATGAAGCCATGTCCCTTGGATTGGCCTTTCGCTATCGCCGTGATTGGGACGAAAAGCGTAAGGGCGATTTTCCCGTGCTCAAATTATTGGCCCAAAGTTATCCCACCTTAGGGGAATTTATTGGAGAAGGACTTTTGGATAATGCCGAACAAATGAACGGTACCAATGTATTGAGCGAGTCGAAATTGAATACCGACGAAGATAAAGACCATGTAATTATCTCTACCGTGCACTCTGCCAAAGGCCTTGAAGCAGATGTATGTATCGTACTGAACGTTTCGCCCAAGGCATTCCCTTCGTCATGGTCTTTGGATGACTTAGAGGCTATAGAAGAAGATCGACGGGTGTTATACGTGGCTCTTACGCGGGCCAAAAATCGCTTGATTTTGACCCGAAATACGTCTTCTATCTCGGCGGTACATAACCGAACGCTACCAAGTAGGGCGGGGGAAAAAACTTCGGATGCCGAATCCTATTTTTTGGAAGGCATGCCCGATAATCTAGTGGAGCAAAAAACAATAGCCCAACAATTCGGAAATGTACAAGATGCCGCGACTCCCAACACAATCGATCTCTCTTCCGGAATGGATTTTAGTTAAGCGGAAAGCTTCCCAAAAATCCCATTAGAAACACCTAAAATTTAAACAACCCCGTCGTTACTTTTGAATGGTTATGGATAAAGAACGCATTTATACAGTCATTACCCTACAGGCTACTGGAAAAGATGTGCGTCATCACCGAATACTTAAAATCGGACTAGCCCGTATTGAAAATGGCGAAGTCATCGACCGGTTTATATCCTTAGTCGATCCCGAACAGGCGATACCAGAATACATAATGTCCCAGACGGGAATCGATGAGCGATCCGTTCGCATGGCGCCAAACTTTGCGGAAATTGCGAACAGGGTAGATGTAATGCTCCGAAACTCTGTGTTGGTCGGTCATCAGGTATCGTGGTCATATCATGCCCTACGGTCTGAATTTCGACATCTGGGCTACAATTTAGACGCTCCAAAAATATGTACGCAGCATTTGGCGAAAAAACTGCTTCCCAGTCTTTTTTCGTATGAGTTCGATAAGTTATGTAGCAGTTTGGCCATACCGCTGATAAATAGAACTTACATCGAAGATATTCTGGATGCTACTAGTATTTTGTTTCAGCGTCTACTTTCGCTGGATGAAGACTCAGGCTTTATAGCAGGTTCTTTAGCACCAAAAATAATTGGGCAAAGACTGCCCTCACGTATCGATGCCGATACGTTTACTAATTTACCAACTACCCCGGGCATCTATCAATTTCAGGATAGCGATGGAAAAATTATTTACGTTGGGAAGGCCAAAAACATAAAAAAACGCGTACTCAGCCATTTTTTTTCCCAATCGGTAAAGGAAAAAACGCTCTGTGAGCAAACCTATTCCATCGATTTTGAGGAGACTGGAAATGAGTTTATGGCCTTACTACTGGAAGCTGAACTGATTAAGAAATTAGAACCTTATTATAATACCATTCAAAAAAAATTACGAACTACGTACCATATAAAAGCTCATTCGAACAAAAGTGGCATTCTACAATTTGCAATCGAAGAAAAACCGCAACTGGGTGAAGACTCTGAGCTATTCTTCACGAAGGCTTCAGCCAAAAAAAAGTTGGAACAACTTTGCGGAGATTTCAATCTTTGTCCAAAATACGCTGGGTTGCAGCGAAAAAAGGGGCGCTGTGACCACGCTAAATTCCCGTTTTGTGCCGGTGTTTGCTTCGGTAATGAACAGGTATATGTATACAATAAGAGGGCAACGGCAGCTTTAACGACCTTAATAGCCGATACGGATAGCTATTATATTCGTGAAAGAGGCAGACGAACCGGAGAAGTAGGTGTTACACTTGTATTACAGGGAGTTTACCAAGGTTTTGGCTATATCGACAGTTCGCAGCAAATTAGCAATATTGACGAATTACAGGACCTAATCGAGCCACGAAAATCAACTTACCACACTACCCAGATATTAGCGGCTTTTCGAAAGAAGTTCCCCTATAAAGTAAACTATATTGATAGGGACTTCCAATAATCCGGCATCATTGCGCCCTTAAAATTGTTGATAAAAAAGGAAAGAGCATTACTAATTACATCTTAGAATTAGGCATAAGTAACAAAAGTTACCGAGTGGACTAGGCAAAAGTAATACCTTTGAAGTATGAAAATCGAACAGATCTATACGGGTTGTTTAGCCCAAGGCGCATATTACATTGAAAGTAAGGGCGAGGTGGCCATAATCGATCCTTTAAGGGAGATAAAGCCATACATTGATCGAGCTAAAGCTGATAATGCTAAAATCAAATATATTTTTGAGACACACTTTCATGCTGATTTCGTAAGCGGACATGTAACCTTGGCCAAAGAAACAAACGCAAAAATAGTTTACGGACCTAATGCCAATCCATCTTTCGAGGCATTGATTGCAAATGATGGTCAGGAATTTAGTATAGGTGATATTACAATTATTGCCTTGCATACCCCTGGACATACCATGGAAAGTACAACCTATCTATTGCGGGATAAGAGCGGGAAAGATTATGCGATTTTCAGTGGTGACACTTTATTTTTGGGAGATGTCGGTCGACCTGACCTTGCACAAAAAATGGGTGATTTGACCGACAAAGATTTGGCAGGATTTTTATTTGACAGTCTACGGGATAAAATTATGCCTTTAGCCGATGACGTTATCGTCTATCCGGCACATGGTGCAGGTTCTGCCTGCGGTAAAAATATGATGAAGCAGACCGTTGATTCTCTCGGTAATCAGAAGAAAATGAATTATGCCCTGAGGGCCGATATGACAAAGGAAGAATTCATAAAGGAGGTAACAGATGGCTTACTTCCTCCACCGAAATATTTCCCATTGAATGTCAAAATGAACAAAGAAGGCTATGATGATTTTGATGATGTACTAGAGAGGGGTACACGCGCACTTTCGCCGAAGGCTTTCGAAACAGTTGCTAACACCACTGGGGCCATTGTTCTCGATGTACGCCACCAAGATGATTTTGCCAAAGGCCATATACCGCGTTCTATTTTTATAGGTCTGAACGGTGATTTTGCCCCTTGGGTGGGTGCCCTAATTGCAGATGTTAAGCAACCAATACTTCTTGTCGCCCCGATTGGAAGCGAAGAAGAAGCAATTACCAGATTATCACGTGTCGGTTTTGATGGTACGCTCGGTTACCTACAAGGCGGTTTCGACGCATGGAAAAAAGCTTCTATGGAATATGATACCGTTAGTCACGTAAACCCCGAAGAACTCAGCAAGGTCTTAAAAGAAAAGCAAGTTTCAATTTTTGACGTTCGAAAAGAAAGCGAGTTTAAATCTGAACATGTTCAAAGCGCAGTCAACACTCCCCTTGGTTATCTGAACAATTATTTGGGGGAGTTTCCTGACAACGAAGCCTTTTATGTACACTGTGCGGGGGGATATCGAAGCATGATTGCATCCTCTATTTTAAAGAGTAGGGGTATTCACAATTTCATGGACGTTACTGGAGGCTTTGGCGCCATTAAGAATGCCAAAATACCTGTTTCTGAGTATGTTTGCCCGTCGGAGCTGTAAAATCTAACTAAAACGGAAAGAAATACGGAATAATAAAGGAAGCGGCAATCCAAGTTATGAGATTCAACGGGGTACCGAATTTCAAAAAATCGTTGAATTTATAATTACCAGGGGCATAGACCATCGTATTTGTCGGATAGCTCATTGGTGTCATAAAGGTCAGTGAACATGCAAACATAACTGCCACCAAAAACGGACGATAACTGATGTCCATAGCTGCGGCAAGGCTAATGACTACCGGGGCCATCAAAGCCGCAGTGGCCTTGCTAGATATCAAATTAGTAGATACGAAAGATACCAAGTATATAATGCTTAAGGTAATTCGAGCATCATACTGGCCCAAATTGGCTTCTATGAACTGAGCAATTAGTTCTGCACCTCCAGTCTTTTCAAGTGCTGCTCCCATCGATAGCACTCCCGCCATCATGAATATAACTTTCCATTCAACCGCTTTATAGGCCTCGTTTGGGGTAAGTACACCAGTCAATATCATAAGAAGCGCGCCGACCATTGCGCTAATTAAAATGCCTGTCAAATTGAGGGCCGCTACTAAAATGACCCCTATTCCGATTAGAATAGCGGGAATTGCCTTTCTATAATCGGTCTTTTTCTTATCAAATTCTGAAAGGGTAACGATCAGTTTTTGCGATTCGAGTAGGTCTATCGTTTCCTGCTTACCCAATACCAATAACATATCGCCTTCACGAAGAGCCACTTGAGCCAATTTATCGATGATAATTTCATTTCTATGACGAATGGCAAGTACAGATGAATTATATTTTTGGCTGAATTTTAATGCTTGTAGCGAGCTTCCGGTCAAGGATGAGCCAAATGGCAAAATCACTTCATATAAGCGATAGCTGCTATTCTTTTGATCACTATCAGGGCGTTTGTCTCCGATAATATGATATCCCTTGGCCTCTAAGAGCCGATTAAAACTAGAAGGGGGTACAATAACTTTTAAAATGTCGCCTTGCAATAAAATGGTGCCAGGTCCGACGTGGTGATTTAAGATACCATCCCTGAAAATGGAGAGTATACGAACATCAAAATTTTCAACCAATTTTGATTTGATGACCGACCGGTTATTGTCAGGCGCGTCTTTTTCAACTTTAAGCTCCGTTATATATTCCTCGGCCGTTTTGGTCAGAGGCTCACTATCCTTACTTTTTGGAAGTAAAAGAGGACTCACCAAAAAGAGATAAACAAAGCCTATTATCAAAAGGCATAACGCAGCTCCACTGAACTCGAACATGCCAAATTCTTCCAATCCGAATTTTTTGGCGTAGCTACTGACAAGAATATTGGTAGACGTTCCGATGAGGGTACATGTGCCGCCAAAAAGAGCTGCGAACGAGATGGGCATCAATAATTTCCCTGGGCTTATACCAGTTTCCTTACACACGGTCAAAGCAATCGGAAGAAGTAGGGCAACGACCGCCGTATCGTTTATAAAAGCGGAAAATACACCTGCAAGCAAGCAAAAGGTAATTAGTGCAACCGAGTAATGTATTTTGGCCAGCTTTATAATGCGATGACTTAAGCCATCCAAGATTCCGGAGTTGAAGACACCACCACTGACCACAAATATGCAGCCCAGGGTCAAGGTTGCCGGATGGTTGAATCCCGCAAATCCCTCTTCGGGACTCAGAACGCCTGCCACGATAAAAAGGGCCATAATCAAAATGGAGGTGGTATCTATCGAAAAATAATCCTTTACAAATAGAAAGACACCAATACCTATGATGCAGAAGGTAAGAATCAAATCGATGCCCATAGCGACCAATAATTTTAACCTGCTAAATTAAGCGTTTTGTTTTGTTGATATATAAAAATAAACAGGCCTCGAAATTCGAGGCCTGTCTTTATTTTGTAAACCGGTATGTAGATTAAGAAACAGTCACTTTTTTCTTTTTAAGTGCTTCTCCCTTTTTCTTAAGTTCCGCCAATTTTTTCTCCATTAACGGAATATATTCCTCAGTGTTCTGATGGGCTGCCTCACTAATTGCGTTTAAGCGTGACTCAAGATTTTCCTTTCCCTCATAAAATTTTTGTTTTGTGGTGTTCTTTAACTGCTCTCCCGCTCTTAAAAGAGCGTCAGTGGCGTCTCCAGCACCTTTAGAGATTTTTTTTCTTGTCTCAGTACCACGGGCCGGTGCAAATAAAATTGAAAATGCAGCGCCTAATGCTGCTCCAGTAATAAGTGCCAATCCTATATTTTCTTTATTTTTCATGTATATGTCTATTTTATTAATACTTAACTGCTAAAGTAAAGTATTTGTCTTTTTACGACTGCCCAAAACGATTAAGTTTTTGATGCTATCGCCATGCATTGATACTTAATTTTATTAGATGATTCAAAAAATTCGGATTGGGTAATGGTATAGCATCTAATTATTTATCCTTTCTAAGGATTACCGATTTTGTATACCTGCTTTGCAATTTCTAACTCTTCATTAGTTGGAATAACCAATATTTTCACTTTTGACCGCTCTGTGTTGATTTCACGAAGTTCAGTATGACGGTACTCATTTTTTTGTTTGTCGAGTTTTAAGCCTAAATAGTCCATATCCGTGCAAACCAAATTTCTTAGTTTGACTGAATTTTCACCTATGCCGGCTGTGAATATAACGGCATCCAATCCGTTCATAGCTGCGGCATAGGCCCCGATTACTTTTTTAATGCGATAGGCATTCATTTCAAGTGCCAATTGGCAGGCCATGCTTCCATTTTCGGCTTCGGTCTGTATATCCCTCAAATCAGTAAAGCCCGTTAATCCGAGCATACCGCTCTTTTTGGTCAATAGCATGTTGACCTGGTCAGGAGTATAGTCCAATGTATTGATGAGGTGAAAAATTACGGAATGGTCTATATCCCCACTTCTAGTACCCATAATCAATCCGTTAGAAGGTGCGAAACCCATGCTGTGGTCCACACTTTTACCATTGATAATGGCGGTCATGCTGCAACCGTTTCCCAAATGGATGGAAATAAGTTTTGAGGATGCCTTATCCAAATAAGCAATCGCTTTTTCGGATACGAATTTATGACTGGTGCCATGAAAGCCATACACCTTGATTTTATGCTCTGTAAAGAAGCTATCTGGAATCGCATATTTACGAGCTTTTTCTGGCATAGTTTGATGAAAGGCGGTATCAAAGACCGCTACCTGTACGGCTTTTGGAAAAAGCTTTTCTGCAACCCGGATACCTTCAAGGTGATGCGGATTATGCAGCGGTGCCAAAGAGGCATACTCCTCTATTTTTGCTTTTACTTTTTCGGTAATCGGCGTCGCATCGGAAAAAGCATCACCACCATGCACTACGCGATGACCGATGGCATCGATATCTTCTGCATCTTTGACCGCACCTTTTGTTGGGTTAAGCAGCGATTCGGCAATTCTCTGAAGGCCTTGATAATGGGTTTTAATATCATCGACTTCCTCTATTTCAATCGTCTCGGAACGGTATTTAAAAACGGCGGTATCAGAGCCGATACGTTCAATCAGACCTGAGCAGATGACCTTTTGTTCTGGCATCTGAATCAATTGAAATTTAAGGGAAGAGCTGCCTGCGTTAATAATAAGAATGTTCATATCGGAAATTTAAAAATAGAAGAAATTTAGAATAAGTAAACTTTGGCTAAGGATAGCTTTGACAACATGTTCAAACAAATTGGGTTTTACTGTTGTACCGCTGGCAAGGCTTACTATTTTCGCTGTAATTTTTAGATCTGACACATAGATGCTTCAAAAGCTATACGAAACGCAAAGCCTCAATATACCATTAAATTCCCTGTGCCTGTATCGCCGTTATTACCACCGTATTGAAAATATCGTCAACCGTACAACCGCGGCTCAAGTCGTTTACAGGTTTGTTCAGGCCTTGTAACATGGGTCCGATAGCCAAGGCTCCAGTTTCCCGTTGCACTGCTTTGTAGGTATTGTTACCGGTATTAAGGTCAGGAAAAATGAATACCGTCGCCTTTCCGGCTACCTGGGAATGGGGCAATTTGCTTAGGCCCACTTTTAGGTCTACTGCCGCATCGTATTGAATTGGACCTTCGACTTTTAAATCGGGCCGTTTTTGTTTTACAATTTCGGTTGCTCTTCGAACCCGGTCAACATCTTCACCGATACCCGATGCACCGGAGGAGTAGGATAGCATGGCTATTCGAGGTTCGATACCAAATGCTGCACTTGTGTCTGCCGATGAAATCGCGATTTCCGCCAATTCTTCTGCGTTGGGATTGGGATTAATAGCACAATCCCCGAAAACTACCACGCGGTTTGGCAGGCACATAAAGAATACGGATGATACCAAAGAAACGTTCGGTTTGGTCTTTACGAACTGCAATGCAGGCAAAATGGTATGCTGGGTGGTATGAACCGCTCCGGAAACCATGCCATCGGCATGACCTTGATAGACCATCATGGTACCAAAATAAGAAACATCTTCCATTAGGTCCCGTGCCATGGTCAGGTCTACGTTTCGGTGTTTCCGTTTTTCGAACAGGGTTTTGGCGTACGTTTCGAAATATGGGGACGCCACTGGGTCTATGATATTGATTTTCTTCAGGTCAAGACCGAGTTCCAAATTTTCGTTTTTTTCTGTAATCTGAGTCAGATTCCCTAATAAAGTAATCTCGACCGCATCTATATCGGTCAATAATTTGACGGCTCTCAAAATACGGTCATCCGTTCCCTCCGGTAGTACGATATGTTTTTTTCGCGTTTTCGCCCGTTTTAAGAGATTGTACTGAAACATTCTAGGCGTTATCCCTTCAGCCTGAAATGTAATCAGTCTTTCCGCTAGTATATCCGTTGAAACATATTTATCAAAATCACTAATCGACGTCTTGATTTTATCCGTATTCTCGGCATACATTTTTGACTTAATGGCTCCGATTTCGTTGGCCATTGCAAAGGTGCCCCCTTCTACAGAGATAATTGGCACGACTTCCGAAAGGCCCTCTATTAATTTTCGAATGCTGTCTTCGGGAGTGATACCGCCGGTCAAAACAATACCGGATACCGCAGGATAATTGGCTGATATATTAGCCTGTAAGGCTCCCAAGATGATATCAGCCCTATCCCCAGGGGTAATGACAAGTCCGTTTTCCTTTAGATGGATGAGGTAATTGCGTAGCTGCATGGCCCCGACGCTGAATCCGTCTACTTGGTTGTTGAGGTAGGCTTCCCCAAAAAGGATTTTTCCGTTTAGGGTATCACAGATTTCCTTTACCGAAGGATTCGCCAACACAGGATTAAGGGGAATGGCATTGACCAAAACCGAAGGAGGAAGTTGTTTTTTAAGTCCCGCTACTACCAAATCCACATTTTCTGGCAATACTTTATTTCCAATAACGGCCAGTACGTTTACGCCTTTATCCTTGAAGGTATCATAGGCAATCTGAAGATTGCCGACTAGGCCATCCAAGGTTTTCCCCACACCACTGGCAAGTAAAATGGCAGGAATACCCAGATTCTTGGCGATGACTACATTGATATCAAATTCGATGATGGCGCCTTCACCCGAGAAGCTAGTACCTTCGACCAAAACAAAATCATAGCGTTCTTCGACGGCCTTATATTTTTCAATTATTCTGCCAATAATCTCGTCGTCTCGGTCTTCATTTTTTCTTTGAATGACCTCACTACGGGTAAAGGCATATGCATCGGAAAAAGGAATATCCAAATTAAAATATTGAGTGATGGTTTTAATATGGTTATCAACTTCCCCTGCCTTAAAATCGTCGATAATCGGTCTAAAATAGCCCACTTTGGCCGCTTTGCCCAGCAGCAATTGCATTAACCCGAGCGATATGATAGACTTGCCGCTATCGGGTTCGGTAGTAGCAATATAAACGGCTTTGCTCATTTTATTCTTTTATATATGGCAAAGATAAGGCTAAGCTTTAGTATCGGTATGTATTTTGAGGCGCTTTTGACATTTCGGTATAACGACCTTAGAATCTATTTTAATATTAGAATTAAGTACTCTGGCCGTATAAGTGATGAAAAGTTTTCGTTAGGCAGATTATACAAATGATACAGTTTAAGAAAGTGATTTAGGAATAGCTGTTGAAAAGGATGGGTTTAGTAAAGCGTCTGTAGTGCTAAGACTATTGTTGGATATAAATTAGGCCAAAATCGCTAAAAAATTTAAAGCCAATCCATAGAAAAGAAACTTGCAGAGTGTATTGCCATAGTTTGGCTAAGAACCGTACTGAAACTCACTACTTTCAATCTTCCTCCGATAGTTTTATATTGGAAGAAAAGGGGGTATATCCATAAACGTTACTTGATTTTAACAATCCTTCTTAAAATGTAATGCGGCCAACCTTTCCTGGGATGTTTAAAGAGGACTTTTTATATTTATCACTAGATTTTTACTTTATAATGACTTTCATTATCTAAAACTTTTGTTATTAGGATGATTTTTATTCCTAAGTTATATTTGAGACATTTATAATGTCAAAAAGAAACTAATCGAAATGACAACGGCCGAAGCAAAGCTAAAAGAGCGCGTAAAGGAACTGACCTGTCTTTATGAAGTCACGTCCATTATTGTAAATTCTGATTATGACCGCCTTGAAGCTTCACTACAAGATATAGTTGAGAGTTTAAAAAGAGGTTGGCAATTTATTGATGATACAGAAGTCTTTCTCTCCGTAGGTGAATATGAAACTCAAACTGAAAATTTTAAGAAAGACAAGGTCGCATTGCGGTCGAATGTCAAGGTTTTCAATAAAATCGACGGTCATATTGAAGTTGCATATCCGGCGCATAGATATACAATCGAGGATTTTTTAGAGGAGGAACAGATTTTGTTGGACAATGTGAGTCTTGCTGTCGGGAGTTTGTTGGAACGTAAACATATCCGAGAAAGCGAAGCTACTGCCCGTAGACAAATGGAACATGCGGACCGTTTGCATATTCTTGGTGAAATAACGGCCGGAATTGCGCATGAATTGAATACCCCTTTAGCGAATATACTTGGGTTTGCAGAACTTCTCAAAGAAAGTGTTAGGGATCCGGCCAATATTCGAGATTTAAAAAAGATAATGGATAATGCCATTTTCAGTCGGGAAATTGTAAAAAAACTAATGTTCTTCGCTTGTGAAATGCCGCAGGAAATGAAAGTTGTCTCATTGAAGCCGGTTATTGAAAGTGTTGTAAAGTTGCTTGCGCCATCTTTGCGCGAAAAAAAAATAAAGCTGAATACCTCGTTCAATAGTGACTCTGTCGAACTTCGGGCCGATACCGTTCAATTGACACAAGTCTTGTTCAATATTATTATGAATGCCGTCTATTATTCCCCTTTCGGTGGATTGATTCATGTCAGTGTAACCGAAATAGAAAATAAAATCTGTATTAGTATTTCGGATGAAGGCAGTGGTATTACGGCCGAACATGCGGATAAGATTTTTGAGCCCTTTTTTACGACCAAACCCATTGGCGAAGGTTCAGGATTAGGCCTCAGCGTCGTTCACGGTATAATGGGCAGTCATAAAGGCGTTATAGCACATAAACCGAATACGCCCAAAGGAACTATATTTACCGTTGAGTTTCCTAAATCGTAAATATGGCATTGCGCAAAGAGAATATTCTTATCGTAGATGATGACATCGATATTTTAGAGCTATTACAACGGCATTTAAAATCGATGAACTACCATACCTACAAGGCCATTTCCGTAAAGGAAGCGCTTTTTATCTTGAAGGATACATTTATCGATTTGTTGATTACGGATATACAAATGCCCGAAATCGACGGTCTCCAGTTATTGAAATTTACGAATGAGCATTACCCTCAAATGCCGAAACTTGTTGTTACGGGGTATCCTTCCGTCAATGGTGCCTTGCAGGTGATTCAATCCGGGGCTATGGATTACCTGACCAAACCTTTTACTAAAGATGAATTAAAGGAAGGTATAGAAAAGGCATTTGCCCATGGGGTCGAGCGAGCTATGGCAAAGCCGAAAACCGCAACTTTTAAAAATAATCCGTATGCTGATATGGTAGGCGAATCAAGCGCCTTTCATAAAGTTATACATATTGTGGAGCGGGTCAAGGATAATATGGCAACCGTGTTAATACAAGGTGAAAGTGGTACGGGGAAGGAACTGGTGGCGAGAGCCATTCACTATTCCGGTACGTTCTCGCGTAAGCCTTTTATTGCCGTAAATTGTGGCGCCATTCCAGAAAATCTCCAAGAGGCCGAACTTTTCGGATATATGAAGGGTGCTTTTACCGGAGCCGATCAAAACCGAAATGGATTTTTCCAAGCCGCCCAAGGGGGAACACTTTTTTTGGACGAAATAGGTAGTGCTTCATTGGCGGTACAGACAAAACTGCTGCGTGCACTTCAAGAAAAGGAAATAACAAAAGTGGGTTCGCAGAAGGCGGAAAAAGTCAATATTCGGATTATTGCCGCTACTAATGCCAATCTTTTGGAAGACATAAAAAACAATAATTTTAGGCAAGACCTCTTTTACCGTCTGACCGTTGTTGAAATTCATGTGCCGCCATTGAGGGAACGAAAATCGGATATACCACTTTTGGTCGAGAAGTTCTTGCGTAAATATGGTGTTGAATATAAAGATCGCTTACTTCGTATTACACCGGAAGTGCTCCGGATTTTGGAACGATACAATTGGCCGGGTAATATCCGTGAACTGGAAAACATTGTTCAGCGAATGGTAATCATGTCCGATGGAATCTTAGAAGTCAAGGATGTTCCGGACTTTTTAAAATATAAAATAGACTTTCCCGAATCCGGATTCCTTTCCCTTCGGGAAATGGAAAAAAAATACATACAAAGGGTACTGATTCACACTCAGGCCAATAAGACCAAAGCTGCTGAAATTCTTCAGATTGACCGTAAAACCCTACGAAGTAAAATATAGTGATAGTCCGAGTAGAATTTCCCTAAGCGGGGAGTTTTTACTCATTGCTAAAAAACGCGAACCTCTTCATTGTAAATTTAGTGTATTGAATTTCAATCAGTTATAATCGCATCCAGTGCCACCCAGTTTCAAAGGCATGTCTTTTGCTTTTTAAGACTCAAAGAATAAAACCTTGAGATTAGTAATCCTAAAAACAATAGATATGATAAAGTATGCCATTGCCCTGTTATTTTCGATTAGTGTTATGAATGCACAAGAATCCGTAAATCAAAAATTGACCAATATAGAGATCGGGGACGTTTTCGAAATTGGCAAACTGAAGTCCATTACGTACAAACACATCAATTTTCCCAGAGCCAACTTTATAATAAAACGAGGTGGTATTGCCAATTATAAACGAGCAGAAGGGGAAAGAGTAGTCGTAGTTTCTATAAAGGAAAAGAAAGACGGAACAACTCAAGTTAACCTAAAACGCACTGACGGTGGCCGCTTTTTTGGAAGTCACGCCGTAGTTTCGGCAGACCTCAAGGAAGCTTTGGAATCCGGGGAATTGGAAATTCTATAAGGGTACCTTAACTGGCCAAAGCAGGGGAGGGTTCAAATTTATCCCTTGCTTTCCAAGTGTTGCTTTAGCTGCAATACAGTTTTAAATTAAGAAGGCAAAGAGCCCATTACTTTATCCAACCTCCTAAACAAGTTATTTGTAAAATCTAAAAATAAAAGCCATGTTCGATACGCTTACAACTCCTCAACGCGTACAGGTAGGTTTGATATTGGCCATGGCTTTTCTATTGGTATTAGGGTCTAACCGACTAGATCAACGGCACTTTTCCACGATTCAGACAACCGTCAATTCGGTTTACAAAGACAGGGTCGTTGTCCAGAACATAATCTATCAATTGAATACTATATTCCATCAAAAAGAACTTCAACTACTTGAAGAAAGTAATCCAAATAGTACCGGTTCATCTAGAAATTCAAAGGTAGAAGATTTACTGGCTAACTTCGAAGCAACCGAACTCACATTTGAGGAGTACAATCTGCTGCAGGACTTTAAAGATCTTTTTTCAGATCTAAAGAAATTGGAAACTACACCACTTGAAACTTCCCTAAGCGGTGCGAATTTCAAACCAATGCCAGCTATACAAAAAATTAAACAAATTGAGGAAAAATTGAATGGGCTTGCTGAAATACAACTTGAGCAAAGTGAACAATTGACCCAAGTTTCCAATAAATCCTTAGGGATGACTATTTTGTTATCCCAACTTGAAGTCGCCTTTTTACTCATCATCGGTATTGCTATGGCGGTGTTGATATTTTATCCTATCAACACAGAAGAAATGACAAGCTAAAATCGTACTTCCAGCAAGATTTCCAAACTAAAATTCTATAACTAATTTGTACAATAAGCAGTTAAGTTATAACCTCCTTACCAATTCCGTGATATCTTCGAAGGAAGAAGACCTCCTAGGTTCATAAATCCAATTGAGTTTTCCGATTAAAATAAAATATTTTCTGGTCGAGAACTTTTGGAAAACAAATAGATTTGTAAAATCGTTACAGTTAGAAATTTTGGAGTTCAAAAATTCATTAGGATAAAATCTTCTAGGAAATTCAAAGAATATAAAGCGTGAAATATGAGAGGATACCGTATTTGGAAAGAATTTTAGTAGAAATGACCATGATAACTATAAAGCATCGGTCATGGTTAACAAAGGAATTATGAATAGATTTTTTAAAAATTAATTAGATTTTATATAGCCGCATCATGATTAGAAGATTCAACTTATGTATCAATAGCTAGTAACTGAAATCTTAAACTGCAATGAAACTTAATGCGTAAAAACCTATTACTATTATTTATCTAAAGCAAAATAGTCTTATTTTTGAGTAAGCAATAGTGAACTTATTCTGAATTTGTATCTGTAGTTATCCTCACGTTAGTAGTTCATTGAATATATAGTATATGCATGTTTCTGTCCAAAGAAAGGATGTAAAATTTTTACCCGATAGTAGTAGGGTAGTGGCCCGGTTTTTTAATAATGGCGAAAAAAGAACCCATGAGCTGATAAAACGCGTTATTGGCCTTGATGAGAAAGGGGTCAATAGGGAGTTGGACCATACCTTGCGCGAATTTGCGGGTCGCCATAGGAATATATCCCAAATTTTTCAACGTCATTTTGAAAATCACAAAGGATTGATCGAACATTTTGGGATGGACCATAGTGAGTTTTCCCAAGAGGAAAAATTACTGATCGGTTCTTACAGTACTATGGAGTATTCCATAGAATCCGCCGCTATGTTCAATCCATCTATTATTGAAGATTTTGACCAATCCTTTTTGTCGAAGGGTGAGAAGCGGGTCATTATCTCTTTTCGGGCTACGGGCGAGGGGCATCTATCATCTATCGTTTTTCGTCGCGGTATTTTGGATGCCAATAACGATTTTCACCCGAATAAGGTGAGAAACCATATTGATATGGCGCAAATCGTACAGAAAAAGTCGTACGATAAGGGCCGGTTCGTTCAAAAACTTCAGGAGATGAAAATATCGCCAAGATATACCTCCACAATAATGGACGATCTACCCGATCATTTTGAACACCATCAGTTGAAGGTATCGGTAGATAAAGTGCTGGGCAATGGCATCAGCAATGACAATCGCCTTGCCCTTGAAGAAATGACCTGGTTGGTCGATTCCTATTATGACATCGAATTCAGTCGGGATTCCGATATTTCCGAAAGGGTCATCTTTCCGATTTCCCCCTCTGAAAGTAAGGGTATCGAAGATGCCAGGTTTGTCCGCTTTACCGAAGACGACGGTAGTACAAAAGTATACGCCACCTATACGGCATATGATGGCCATACCATTTTACCGAAACTTCTTTCGACCGATGATTTTAGCAGCTTTCGTATTATGCCTATGCACGGTAATGCAGCCCAAAATAAGAATTTCGCACTTTTCCCAAATAAAATCCGTGGAAAATATGCTGTTCTTGCAAGGGTTGATGGGGTTAATAATTATGTGATGTTTTCAGATCGTAACACGCTCTGGAATAATCCTATCAAAATTCAGGAACCAAAATATCCCTGGGAATTTACCCAAATTGGAAATTGTGGCGCTCCACTTTGGACAGAAGAGGGCTGGTTGGTCATAACTCATGGTGTTGGTCCGATGCGCCGTTATTGTATTGGAGCGTCATTGTTCGATTTAGACGACCCTACAAAGCAAATTGGAAGACTTGCCCGTCCTTTACTTTCACCTTTGGAAGAAGAGCGTGAAGGTTATGTGCCTAACGTCGTCTATTCATGTGGCTCAATGATACATAATGGAAGTTTGGTGTTGCCCTATGCAGTTTCAGATTATTCTTCATCCTATGCGACCGTCAAAATGGACGAGCTTATCCATGCATTGAAAGTATAACCGAAATTTAGCCCAATATATCTTTATATACTTGAATATAGGATTCGATCATCGTTTCGATACTAAATTTTTTTATGGCATAGCTTCGACAGTAATCGGGGCTGATTGTGTCTAAATTTTGAATAGCGCTTACAGCATCCGAAATCCCATCGACCAAAAAGCCGGTTTTTTCATAATCGATAATTTCAGGCATACTACCTCGATTAAAAGCAATAACGGGTGTACCACACATCATGGCTTCCGCAACACTTAGACCGAAGGGTTCGTCGAATTTGATAGGATGCAGTAAAGCTTTCGCCTTGCCCAACAACGCGTTGCCCTCCGCTTGATTTACATTTCCCAAATAGGTGATATTCGTATTGTTGATCTGGGGTTCGATATGACGGGCGAAATATTCCCTGTCTTGTATTAAGCCCGCTATTTTAAGGGGATAACCTGATTTTTTTGCTATCTCAATTGCTTCCAATGTACCCTTGTGCTCATGAATCCTTCCAAAGAATAATAAATAATCCTCCTTCACTGCAGAAAATGCGAACTTTTTGGAATCGATTCCGTGATAAATCGTGCTATGGTAGTTTAAATCGGGATGTCTATCTGCATCCGAGATTGAAATATAGGTTGAAGTGGAGTTGTATTTTTTATAAACTGGTATGATCTGTTCCGAAGAAAAACCGTGTATTGTAGTAATTATCGGTGTATCTATAAGTCTGGAATACGTCAGCGGAAGAAAATCATAGTGATTATGGATAATATCATAATTACCGGCTTTTTCCATCAAGTTGCTGATATGCAGACTCTCCCATACTTTTGGATCGATGCTTTTATCTTCCTCATAGGATCTCGGGCAAATTGCTTCCAAAGTACCGGAGGTATGCGAATCACCCGTAGCAAAAAGGCTTACATCAAAACCCGTGGCAACCAATGCCTCTGCGATAGTAGATGCAATCAGTTCCCATGGACCGTAGTACCTAGGTGGAGTACGCCATGCAATAGGTGATAATATGGCAATACGCATTATTTGTCTAAATTTTCAAAAGCCATTCGGGCCAAGAGATAACTAATAGTAGATTCTGCCCCTTGGTTGAGGTTTACATTCTTAAGCTCCAATCCATCATAACATCCGCCCGTACAAGGATTATATATAGTTTGATTTAGTGGATTTTTACCCATAAACCATTCAAAGGCATTTTCCATGAGTTTATCATATCCTTCTTGTGGGAATATTTTATGAAACAATTTTAAGGCCAAAATAGTATAGGCAACATCTATGGGCTGCTCTCCTCCCGTAAAATTAAGACTGTCGGACTCACCCCGTAAATGCCATTCCTGATTGGAAATTACCCTTATAGTCCCATCTTCAAAAATTTTAGATAGCAGAAAATCAAATGATTTTTGAGCTACCTTTCGATAATCGGGATTTATGGTCATTATATATGCCATCAATAAGGATTGGGGCAGCACGCTATTCCCATAAGTAAGATAACTTTCGTACCACTGCCATTCTTCATCGGAGTGGTGATTGTATATAGCAACCAATCTATCGGCGTACTTTTCAACGGATGCATTGAGACACTCTCGCTCTTTTAAATGATTGTAAAAATAGAGTCCTTTGATGATAAAGGCCATAGCTCTCGGTGAACGCACTTCTTCCATTGCCTTTATCGAAAGCTCAAACACAAACTTCGCCTTTCCGATCATAGGGGAGAACTTGTTAGGTAAATCTTCCGATATGGAAAGCAAATACCCTAAGGCCCAAATGGCTCTGCCGCAAGCATCCTCAAGATTAACCTCATTATTTTGATCCGTAAACCGACACTCTTTGTCTACATAGTTCAAAAATTTACTGTCATTGCGAAAACAACAGAAAACGAAGTCAAAATAAATTCGAATTAATTTTAGGTCCTCTTCATCTCTGGTCAGTTTGTAGTGCTGGCAAATGGCAATCAGGGCACGGGCATTATCGTCTAAAGTGTAGCCACTTTCAGGATCTGGGCGGTTAATTTTAGAAAATTGGAGAATACCTCTTTCCGTTGTCATCTTTTTAAGATGTTTTAAGTCTAGCGGAGGCTTAACATATTTTAAAGTTAGTTTATTGCCCAATACTTTCTCAAAAACTCGGGCGTGGCCAATTGCTGCGTTTTCCCATGCGGATGCTGATGAGGTGTGCATACCATTTATGCTCATTTTCAACCGTTTTTCTTCGTTTTGCAACAGGTCGATGACGGCACTTTGTAGTTGATCGGAATCTTCAAAATCAATTAAGATTCCCGCATCGTTCTGAAGTACTTCCAATGCGTGCGGAATTGGAGTAGAAACAATAGGGCATCCACAACTTAGCGCATAGGCAAAAGTACCACTGACAGCTTGGTTCGGGTCTTTAGATGTGAACAGATAAATATCGGTCATTTGAAGATATTCCAATAGTGTATCAAGAGGTACAAATTGGTCTATAAACCGAACATAATCGTTCAAGCCTAAATCAGCAACCTTTTGCACTAAATATTCCCGATAGGTTTCACCTTCTTCCCTTTTTAAATTCGGATGGGTTTTACCAATAATCAAGAACACCACCTCAGGATATTCATTTACAATCTTAGGAAGTGCATCCAATGTAGTCTCGATACTTTTCCCAGGTCCTAATAGACCGAAGGTAGAAAGCACCGTTTTTCCTTCCAAGCTATTTTTCTGTTTTAAATCATTTTTGTCTTCAATTTCGATCAAATGGGTTCCATGGGCGACTACATTTATTTTATCGGCAGGTATACCATATTGTTTAGTTAAAATATCAGCCGATGTACGTGTCATTACGATTATCTCTAAAGCTCTAGAGGCTACGGTCAATACATTGTTCAGCAACTCGGGTGATGGGTTAGGTAAAACCGTATGAAAGGTAACGACTATCGGTTTATCTAAATATTCTAAAAATTCGTAAAATGACTGTTTGTTATTTTCGAAAAATCCAAATTCATGTTGAATCATTACTAGACCTACTTTAGGGTCAGCATTTATGACGTATGCGGCTTGCAGAAAATCAAGTGCGGAATCGGCATTTAGCGTTCCCTTGATTTTTTCGCTATACTTATGTCTTTCATTGCCTTGTTCAAGAGGATAGACTTTTAATTTAAATGAATTAGCAAACTTATCGTTCAGTGCTTCTCCCAAATCCTTGGAATACGTAGCAATACCACACTCCCGGGGAGGATAAGAAGTTAGGCAAACAATCTCTGTCATATTTACCTTATCGGAAATCAGCTTTTCGATTTGATGGTTGACATTTAAATGAGGAAGATGTTTTGTAGACTTTAACTGTTTTATGGATTTTTTACTACTAGTTGTTCCGTTTTTCATAGTTGTGAGGGATTGAGTTCATCAATAGCAAGGGGGTTATAAACTAAAACTCAACAAGCTAATTGGGGACAATAGGTGTCGTAGTTTATTTTTATTTGGTGCAATCGTAGTAGTTGGTTATGTAAAATCAATTTTAAATTAGAATAGTGAACATGTATAATTAATAAATTATCAATTGTTTAAGAAACAAGTTTTTCTAATAATTACGCTGTTATTTGTTAAGAAAAGCATCCAGTTCAATGGATGCTTTTACATATTAAGTACAGATATAAGACTTAAACTTAGGCGATAGCCTCTTTATTGATATACCCTTCAGCGAGCTTATCAAGTTTATTATCGGCATTGTATTCCTCGTCTAAAGTACTTTGAAGTTTTTGGGCAATATCCTTATGTCCGAGTTGTTTTGCAAAGCGCACTGCAGTTCCATAGCCTGAAATCTCATAGTGTTCAACACGTTGAGCTTCAGCAATAAGACCAGCATTCATCACTTCGTCGCTGTCGGCTTCATCTATAAAACCTTTGGCTTCTTTGATCAAGCCTTCCATAGCCTTACATTTTTCGCCTCCAGGTTTAATGCCCAGTTCGTCACAGATTTCCTTAATTCTCTCTCTATGATTTTTAGTTTCTTCTAAGTGATCCTCAAAAGCTTGTTTCAATTTTGAATCCGATGCATTCTCTACCATTTTTGGTAATGCCTCAACAAGCTGTGATTCAGCACTATATAAATCTTTTAATTGATGTTCAAATAACTCCTTAAGTGTTTTCATGACATATAAAATTTAAGCGTTAATAGTTTTACTAAGTTAGTAGTAGTTCTATCATATAAATATGCCAATTGCAACAAAGGTTAACTGTATAGCTTGAAATTGCAGCTAACTGTATATATAAAAATGGGGAAATCGCTCTTCGTAGTTGTGTATCAATTCCACTTAAAGTTTATTGCGGCATTTCAATAATTTCTATGTCAAGTTGTAAACTTTTGATATAGTAGGCTATTATGTCTTGGACGGCTACCTAAACTTTTTTAGCATGGTTTTAAACTAAAACGAGTTACTTTTTCGCTAGTACCATGAGCAGATTAAAAGGAGGTAATAGCATTATAAATTATTTTTCATTCCACCTCGGTGGTCTGAATTAGCCCAATATCTTTGGAATGCTGAATAGCCGTACTACTATCTTTAAAATAGCAGATTTCGACATCCATAGATTTAATGTTCTCCATGACCGTCGTAACTTTTGGTTTTTCCATATTTTTAGTCATACGGATATAAATCGCCTTTACTCCTGACGGGAATATTTTTACGATGCGCTCATAAATAAAGGGATCTTTCTGACTATCGTCACCGAAAAGAACAAATTTCAGATTTGGATAGAATTCAAGGATATGCTTAATCTTGTAGAACTTATGATTATGGCTGCCGCCCCCTGTAAATAGAAAATCTCCTAGACCCGTCTTAATATCTTTTAATTTTAGTACAGCCTTCGGCATATCGTGAAGCTTGGTAAAATGGTCAATAAAATTGTATAGGTTCCATTCACTGCTTGAAACATAAAAGAAGGCATTGGTACCTTTCGCCTTATTTGTGCCTACCAAGCTTAGCAAGCGATAATGTTTAACAACGCCATCGAAAATTTTACGCTTATTCACATTTCGCGTTAATAGCACATAGATCTTTTTGAAAAAATTATCTGAATGCGATATTAGAAAAGTGTCATCGATATCGGAAACAAATCCGTATTCGCCGGAGTAAGGTTTTATGAACTCTCCCCTTTCCTCAACATACGTATTATCAATGTTTGCTGAAACTTTAAATTCATGCCAACCACTTGCCAGCGGTTTAGTATAGGGTATGGCAAAGCGGAAATAGCCATCCTCTAAGGTTTTTGTCATCAACTTAACCTCGTTAAATTCTAGATGGATAGGAACATTACCCATTGTTTTGATGGTGAACATGCGTATAACGGCGTAAGCGTAACGTAGCCGTCTACCTTCGAGACCAAAATGGTCTGGGGCATTTTTTTTGAAAATGTGACCAAATAAAATTATTTCTTGCTCGTTCGCATACCCTCGGTAAATCTTCAAATCTACTTTCATTATCACTTCGTATTTAGATTACCTTTGGCAATTAAGTTTTAGGTTGGATACAATGACAGCGAAGATAAAAAAAGTTCTTTTGGTGATTAATCCTATTGCAGGAGACTCGGATAAGCAGCCTATAATCGAAATGGTCGAACAATATCTCGATTCCGATGTTGAATTAAGGATATATACGACCACTGGTGATGATGATATTACAAATATTGGAACTGAAATCAAAGATTTCGAGCCAAATCGGGTTTTAGTTGCAGGTGGCGACGGCACTGTAAAAATGGTAGCGGAGGCTAGTCGCGATTTCAAACTTGTTGTTGGGATTTTGCCTGCCGGTTCAGCTAACGGATTGGCAACCGACCTTGATCTTCCCAAAGACTCCAAAAGGGCCCTTATTACGGCCATGGGAAATCAAACCATAAAAATGGATGCACTTCGTATTGGCGACTCCATCGGACTTCACATCAGTGATTTAGGAATTAATGCTGAATTAATCCACAAATATTCAGAAAACTCCGTAAGAGGGCATTTTGGATATTTTTTAAGTAGTATTCCTGCACTTTTAGAGACAGAAAGTCCATATAAATTTACCATTACTGCGAATGGTGAGGATAGGAAGGTGGAGGCTGTTATGGTTGCGTTCGCGAATAGTCAAAAATTCGGGACTGGCGCTTTGGTCAATCCGAACGGTAAGCTTGACGATGGAAAATTTGAAGTATTGATTTTTAAAAAGTTAGATGTTTTGGAAATCATTAAAACGCTAAGGGGAAACATTGATATGGACCCAGATTTTGTGGAAGTAATTCAAACAACAGAAGTTCGCGTCACTACTGAAAAACCGGTTTCTTTTCAAATCGATGGAGAGCCTGACGGTACACAAAGGGAAGTAAACGTAACCATACTTCCCAATTATATAGAAATTGCAACGGGACTTTAGTTAACTTTCTACATCCCAAAAACAGCGGCGTCCTTTAAATTCAATGTATAGGATTATGGTTTTATTCCATATATAAAATATAAAAGAAATAAAATTATCTGAAGGGATTGCTACATATTTAAGCAGAATTAATATAATTTAAGTTGTCGTTAGCAATCCTTCCATATGCCAGTATCCAACACGCCTTCCCAACAGTATCTAGTTTCAACCCTATTGCATCTCCGGAACTATTGTCGAAGGTTTTCTTAGTACTTAAAGGTCATTAGAACACTTGGCAAAATATAAATCAACAATCTCAACACAATAAGAAGTTTACGTTTATTCAAATTAAGGATATACCCACGAAAAATGTAAATATTTGAAGTGGTATCCAACACGAAAGAATTTATTTTAGCAGGGAATTTATTCAATCCCCAATTAATCAAATAGCCTCTTCGTGCAATTAATTTAAAAATGCTCTATCCTCCAATAATTTCACCCCCATTGATGTGCATCACCTGACCGGTCATATAACTACTATCCTTACTGGCTAGAAACACATAGGCAGGTCCGAGTTCCGAAGGCTGCCCTGGTCTCCCCATAGGGACTTTCTTACCAAAATCCTTTAGTTTTTCCTTATCAAATGTAGCAGGAATAAGAGGAGTCCATACCGGACCGGGAGCGATTGCGTTTACGCGTATGCCTTTTTTGGCCAACATGCCTGAAAGACTTCTAGTGAAAGCAACTATGGCCCCCTTCGTACTAGCATAATCAACAAGGTGTTCCGATCCCCGATAGGCAGTTACAGATGTGGTATTGATAATAGCGTCGCCTTCATTTAGATGACTAAGGGCCGCTTGCACAATATAAAAATAGGCGTATATGTTGGTTTCAAAAGTACGATGCAGGTTTTCAGTGCTGATGTCTTCAATACTTTCCTCAGGAAACTGTACGGCAGCATTGTTGACTACAATATTCAATTCACCGAATTTTTCGATGGTCTTCTGAATGGTGCTTTTGCAAAATTCCACGTTCCTAACATCTCCCTGAATCAAAAGACATTCCCTACCCTCCTTCTCAATAGCCTGTTGGGTATGCTTTGCATCTTTGTCCTCATCAAGATATACGATGGCTACATCAGCACCTTCTCGTGCAAAGTGTACAGCGGCACTTTTTCCGATTCCACTGTCGCCCCCAGTGATTAGCGCTATCTTACCTTTTAATTTTCCACTGCCCTTATAGTCAACACGGATGGTTTCAGGGGTAATATCCATTTTATATTGTTCCCCTGGTTGATCTTTTTGCTTTTCTTTTTCAAACGCTTTGTGTTCTGTCATGATTATTTTATTTAATCCTATTGAAAAATCGATTGTTTTTAAATAAATGGGATACTATTCTTCCAAAACCAAGTTCACCACATGGGAAGAAGAAAATCACATTGTATGAAAATTACTGAATCACCAGGTAGGAAAGTTTTCTATTGAAAATTTCTTTAACTCAATTCCAATTGTGGTAGTTAATGAATGAAATGGACTACCTTTCGCTATACTTAGTTTAGAATTTTGTAGTTCAAAAAACAAGAAATAAAGGTTTCTATGAACACTCCGAAAATTAGAATATTGTATTTTTGGTAGTAGTTTTGAGTGAAGCGTTTATACAATAGAACAACTGATTTTTATTAATTACACTAAAGATTTCAACAAATGGGAAAATCAAGAGATAACTCCGGAGTATGGATGGCTGCACTTACAGGAGCAGTAATAGGGTCTACAGTCGCGGTGTTATATGCACCCAGAAGTGGTAGGGAAACAAGAACGATTATTAGGAAGGAAGTTGAATCTACGACAGAAAAATTGAACGATACCGTCCTAGATTTGAAAGAATCGGTGGTCGAAAAGATAGATAAGGACGGTAATGGTTTCGGCTATTTTTTAGGTTCCCAAATCGCGCGTATCGCTTTTTTTACCAATGAAATTATGAAGGCTCTTGACAAAGAGCTTAAGGAATTGGAAATTAAGAATGTGATTTAGATTATTTTATGCCATTCTAAACCTGTTTTGATATTCTTTACATTACATTGATAGTATGTAAACTTCGCAAACTCGAAATTTTCGTTTATGGTCATTCTAACTGTGGTTGTCTTAGTTATTATCGTAATTAACTTTTAAAACTGTACGGGGTTGAGTTATGGCTTACGTACAATTTTCTGAAAGAATTAGTTAGTGCTAATCCTAAATTTACGGTTCAAAATAATGACGGGTTACAGTAAATATGTTCAGTTTTTAAATTCTCCCCTAAAGATACAATATCACAAGCTTTTGCCTTCTAATAAAATTTACAAGGGGAGCCAATCAATAGTCATCATGGCATACACCCAGGTCATCTTCTAATTTCAAAACTGTATTTAGCAAAATAATCCGTTCCTTATATGTTAAGGAACAAAGCCTTTATTTCATCACAGATAACTTTATTCTCTTACCCTCATAGGGGTCACATTTTACCAGTTTGGTAATGAAGTAGTTATTTAAGCGATAATGGTATATCTAGAATTTGGTTCTATCTAATTTCGACAGCTTATGTGACCGCTACACTAATATGAGGGTCACATTTAAGTTTAACCTGTCCATACACTTTTATGAGTTCAAGCAATATGACATTATGAATACCATTTTAGATATGAAGCATACAAAGGTCACATATGAAATGCCTAATTGCTATGCGGATTTTGACGGTAAATTTCCTTTTGAAGGCATCGAATTGCTGAAGTCTTTAGAACTAACTACTGTGAACGTTCCTTTAAGATTTGGTGGAAAAGGTTTGGGAGGGAATACTGGAAATCGCCAAGTGTTAGAGGTTCTTAAAGAAGTTGGCTCCTATGATCTGTCTTTGGGACGTATATACGAAGGCCATATAAATGCCTTATTGCTCATTGAGCGTTTTGGGGACGGGAATCAGAAAGAACGTTATTTCGAGGAGGCCGTAAACGGAAAAATTTTTGGAGTTTGGAATTCAGAAATGCCTACTGAGCCTTTAACATTTAATGATCTCAATGGTGTATTTGAATTATCGGGTGCCAAGGTATTCTGTTCAGGGGCTTCCAATATCGATAGGCCAATAGTAACCGCGGAAGGCGAGAAGGGTACACGTATGGTCATTATTGATATGGATGAATTGCGACTTAATGAAGATTACACGTATTGGAGACCCATGGGAATGAAATCATCGGTTAGTTGCAGATTCGATTTTTCCGGTGTTAACTTCGATCAAAAACAGATATTAGGTGGCCCCTATGATTATGTCAACGAACCTGATTTTACTTCAGGCGCCGCTAGATTCGCCGCTGTTCAACTAGGTGGAGCTGAAGCTGCCATACGAGCGACTATCTACCATCTTGAAAAGACAAATAGGACCAAGGCACCGGAGCAATTGGCTCGATTGGCCAAGTTGGCTACGCTTCAAGAAACGGGAAGGCTTTGGTTAAAGCATACCGGTGATGAACTCAATAAGCGCTACGATGCTCCTTCCCACAGCATGTTCCGTGCAAACTTATTTCGAACGGTAGTCAGGGAAATATGTGAAAATATTCTTTCGATATGTGAAATGTCCGTAGGCTTGCAGGGGATGATGCAACCACATCCCTTGGAACGTATTCATAGAGATTTAAGTGTATATCTAAAACAGCCCGGTCCGGATAGAACCTTGATCGCGTGCGCAGAATCATTTTTGAAATACGATAGGTAATGGAACGTATATCGGTGAACCAAATTCAAGCTGCCCCTTATTTGAATGTTCCTCGCTTGGGTGCTGATTTAGGTAACGTATTGGTGTTAGCACCCCACCCCGATGATGAGAGCTTAGGATGTGGTGGCCTGATAGCTTTACTACGCGAAGCCAAGGCTACGGTGACCATAATTTTTATTACTAGTGGAGCGGCTTCACATACCTCAAAGATATATCCTGCCGAAGTTCTCTCTAAAATGAGGGAAAGCGAGGCGATAAAGGCATGTGCGGAACTTGGTGTTTCTAATGAACACATATACTTCTTGCGGGCACCTGATTCTGGGCTCTCGCAACTTGATGAGTTGGCCTTGTCCGAATTATCCAAAACGATAACCGATATTTTCGATGAGGAAGATTTTTCCTCTGTGGCCCTTCCATGGCGACGCGATCCCCATCCCGATCATAGAGTGGTCAATGTAATTGGGAATATGACATTACAAAAAATTGATAAGGACATAATCAAAATAGAATATCCTATTTGGTTGTGGAAAAATGGCAGCACACCTGACTGGCCTATGGAGGGTGAGGTTACTCCTTATCGATTGGATATATCCGCAGTATTTAACAAGAAATGGCGAGCAATTCAAAAGCATGAGTCGCAACTTGGAAAGATAATTGACGACGACCCGAACGGGTTCGTGTTAACCGAAAATCTCCTTGAGCCTTTCAGTACGGTTACTGAATACTTTTTTATTACCCGAAAAGAATTGAAAAGTTTGGACGGGAATTATTTTGAAAGCCTTTATTCCATGCAAAAGGACCCGTGGAATTTTCAAAATAGTGGTTATGAACATGAAAAATATAGAAAATCAATTTCCTCTTTGGGGGATACGTATTTTGCTTCTGCATTAGAATTAGGCTGTTCAATCGGAATACAGACCAAAATGTTGGTAGAACGCTGTGACCATTTGACCGCAATCGATATTAGTGAAATAGCCGTAGACGAAGCTAAGAAGAACTGTGTCGGAACATCGGAAATTACCTTTTTGGTGGGAGACGTTACCCACAATTTCCCCGAGGGGAAATTCAATCTTATAACCTGTTGTGAAATTGGCTACTACCTATCTTTGGATGATTTGGATATTCTTTTCCAAAATATAGCAAATGGACTAGAGGATAATGGTAAACTTTTGCTTGTGCACTGGACGCCATTCGTACCTGACTATCCCCTGAGCGGAGATACGGTGCATGACCGATTTACTAGTTTTGCGATAGCAAACGGGCATTTTCGGCAAGTAACTATCGAACGCCACGAAAGCTATAGAAGTGAGGTCTGGGAAAAAATATCGGGTGAGCGCGATATGTAGCCCTCAAGTTCATAACAGGCGGAGAAAATTTCCATTTTAGGATATTTGTGACGCCAAGTTTCCGAAGCATCCAGATCTTTCTCCAATCTATGGATAAGTGCCCTATCACTACCATATTTCACGACGTGGGATTGTAATTTCGAAATATCGATACCACTCAGACGCGCTGCCGAGAAAATTTGTGGATTTCCTCCTGTAAGGGCATATGTACCGACCAACGAATATATTTTCAATCTTTCAAGGACGGCATCGAGACCTTCTACCATTGGGCCAGTTTCCTGGTTGCCGTCCCAACTACTTATTTCCGCCCCGAATCCCCAGGGTGCACGTGCCGCGGTACGTCCCGACGTGGTCACAATACTATTTGGACAGTGTCGCACACTATATCCGCCCCAGATAATCTTATCATAAAAGGCAACATCCTCACAAAAGCCTAAAGGTTCGATTCCTCCAATTTCTTGATAGACATCCGCTCGAACGGCCATATTAGGTCCGGAATTGTCGCAATGGGAAGGCGAAGGTTCATATTGGTCACGGAATACGGACTGATTAATTAAAAAGCGGAGTTCTTCGTATTTTTTCTTTATCGCCAATATCTGGGTAATTCCATTGGAAAGCCCTTCGGTGTCAATAGTGATACGGCCACATACAAGTCCATATTTACTTCCGATATAACTGCGTAAATTAAATAGCCAACTAGGATGTAATAGTGTATCCGCATCCGTCATTGCTACATATCCTGTTTTTAATATCATGCGTGAACTAGCTATACGCATAAGTATGCGCCTTACGGCACCAACGTTGTTGACCTCAATTCTTTTTGTTTGTAATACGGTAAGATTCAGAGTAGGATATATAGAGCCCATTCTAATTGCGTTTTGATATGTCTTATCTGTGCAATTGTGACAGAGAATCAGAAGTTCGAAGTCTTCCATAACCAATTCTAAGCCACTAGGGTCTTTTTGTTTTGCGATGGATGCAATACATTTTTCGATATAATTTTCCTCGTTGTGGGCAGGAATGGTAAGTATGACACTCGGGCTTAAAAAAGGGGCAGCCATATTTTTGGCCATCCCGTCAGCAATGGCATCCAAAATTCCTTCATCACTCTTGTCAAAGTAATTTATTCCAGGGATAGTGTTAATGTTGACTGACATAGGATTGCGCCATTTGATAATTACTCGGTAGACCTCCGTTTTAAATTGTTAGGTTGAAATGTATAATGAATCAAGGAAGGTATTACGCGAAGGCTATCCCGGATCATTCCTTTTAAAATAGGATATGACCCTAGGCCCCGTAAGTCCGTGAACAACTATACTTATAAGTACTACCCATGACACTAAAGCATAGACTTTTACAGGAGAACTGAAATGGCCTTCACCCAGCGCATAGGCAAGGTAAAAGAAAGAACCGATACCCTTAATACCAAAAAAAGAGATGGCCCATTTTTTCCGCTTTGAGTAGGTTGTGCCTATCAAAGATACTATAGCTGTTAAAGGTCTAAGAACGAGTACGATTACAATCGCTGCGATGACACCTATATAATCGACCTTAGATAAAATTCCAGTGGCCAGAAAGCCGCCAAAGAGAAGAATCCATACCACCATAAGCAGCTTTTCGGTTTCTTCGGTAAAGAACAACATTTCGCCCTTTGGGCTATCCTTAGATGTTTTATGGTTGTGGTATTGAGCAAACAGCCCCGTAAAAAAAACACTAAGAAAGCCATAGGATTCAGCAGCTTCGGCCAATCCGAAAGAAGCTACGGCCAAGGCTATAGCGACGAAGCCGCTAAGGGTTTTATCCATACTCATCGTATCAAACCATTGTACCGATAAGCTATACAGATATCCAAATAACGTACCTATAACAATACCCGTAATGATTTTGAAAAAGAGGTAAAAGTATGACCACTCCCATAAGTCTACATTACCAAAATTATCCGCTGTTGACCATAATATAGCTAGGTAAACGAATGGAAAGGCCATACCATCGTTCAGACCGGCCTCTGAAGTTAAAAGATATTTTAGGCCGGTATTTCTTTTACCGTCGGAGCCATCATTCTCTAACTGCATGTCTGTCGCCATAACCGGATCCGTCGGGGCGCAAACTGCAGCCAGTAGTAGCGATGAAGGTCCGTCTAAGCCTAAAAATAGGGAAGAACCGACAAATATGGCTATCATATATAACGGCATCGCCGTATGTAGCAAACGTAGGGGTTGCTTCCAATGATTTTTTCCATACCGTAGGCCTATTTTCAAACCGGCGCCCATCAAACTCAAAATAACGATCAATTCAGTAACCACCTTGACCCATTCGTGTTCCCAAAACGGGTCTGGCCAGTTTATCGGTGTTCCGATATGATAGATTATGACACCTACAATCAGCATCGGTAGAGTATAGGTGATTTTAAGCTTTTCCGAGAGTATAGGAACATAGGCCATTAAAACCGTAGCCAAACCAAATGCCAATAAAATAAGATGGTAGCTTTGCATTAGTCTTATTCGCTTTCTTTTGATTCCTTAGATTCTGCCAAGGGATGATCGGTTATACCAAGACCAACAATTTTAATAATATTTACTATAGTGTTATAAAGCATAAGCACAACTTCTACTAAGGCCGAACTTAGTACGGCGCTTATGCCTAAGGTAACATAGTAAATGATATTAAACCAGTTATCGGGAATATTATCACTTTCTGTTACAGGAAGATTAAAAAGAAGAAAGAACAGTAATGAAATGACAAATATAATGGTATCCAACTTTGCTAATTGCATGATATGGGTATAGTGGTCTTTCTTAAGCGTTGAAGAAGTGCTAGAACTTACCCCCAAAAGGGTAAGCATCAAAGCTAGAATAGTGGCCGAGGCTAGAACAATCGTATTGCAAAGTGTATTTAAACCAGTAATACTTGATTTAATTAGAATTTTGGCCTCGTATCCGCTAAGATGGCCTAACATAAATGTTCCCAAACCTATAACACCTAAGGCTAGCACGCCGCCTAGTATCGCGCGCTTTGTATAATTGGATAAGGTCATAACAATGAAATTTGATGGTGCTGAACTATATTTAAGTTAAATTAAATGCAAATTTATAGTAAGCATTTAATAAAATGTCCGTTGATGGACGATTGTGGGTTTTGCGTTACTATTAAAAGGTATCGTAGTAAAAACCAACCGCTTTCGCTCGCTTTAGAAAATTTCTAATTCTATAACTGTCTAATTATTTGACGGATTTAGTTAATTTCTGAAAAAGGTCTCATATTGTTAATTTTTTTATTCAAAATGGTAGTCTTTCACGTTTAAACTTATCACCTTCGCAGATGTTCTAAGGGAACTTTTCACATCATAAATTAATTCGAATCAATGGAACTTTTTCATGGTGGCATTGCGTTCTAATATCCAAATAAACCATCACTATCGTTTTTTGAAATTGACGTTTGGTATATTGACAACATTGAACACATAGCAATGATTTGAAGAGCGTCATCGGGCTTTAACTGAATAGCACTATAAAATTTAAATTGTAGAATTTCGATAGGAGGATAGATAATGACGAATTTAATGCTATTGATAGTTCATCTGTATATATAAAGTAAAAGGATAATGGTGCCGTTCGAAATCAGACAGCAACCAAATACGGCAAAAGCTTACCCAATGCCACCAATAACATAGTAATCGCATTCACTATAATGATAGCCGTTATAGTTTCAATTTTACAAACCGGGTCCGTTACGGATCAAGTCAATATGGAAAACCTATACAAACTTTTTGAGATTAAGGACACAAGTGTATTACAACTCTTCTTTACAGCTCTTGGAATTTATATTTCGGTCATACTATTGACGCGTATATTTGGTAAGCGGAGTTTTTCGAAAATGTCTAGTTTCGATTTTGCCATGACTGTAGCCATCGGGTCAATTATTGCTTCAACCTTATTATCGGCTACGGTAAGTATGATCGAAGGAATAATAGGGCTAACTATAGTCTATGTGTTGCAGATAAGTGCGGCATTATTTAGGAGAATCGATTGGGTTCAGAATCTTATGGACAACTCACCACTACTTCTAATGGAGGGAAATGAAATACTGGAAGATAACCTAAGAAAGGCAAGGGTTACGAAATCAGATTTGCGATCTAAGTTGAGGGAGGCGAACGTAACGCGACTTGATCAAGTCAAGTCTGTAATTTTCGAGACAACAGGTGATATATCGGTGTTGCACAAAGAGGACAATTTACCGGTAGAGCCATGGTTACTTGAAGATGTGCTGATCAAGTAATAGTATTAAACGCTAATTCTTTTATAAAAGGAATCCGAAGATTGTGCTAGGTTATGATTTTTTAAAATCATCAGGATGAACCGTAGTGCGTTGACTAATTTTCCGAAACTCCGAAGGTAGTAGGCCATAGGTTTCTTGAAATTTCTTTGAAAAGTAACTATGGCTCTTATATCCAATTATGGAAGTTATGGCAGATAAGGTATAATCTGTGTTTATCAATAGCATCCTCGAATTTTCTAAGCGCTTTTCGGTAATAAAATTGTTAACGGTCTTACCTAATATCTCTTTAAAACCCTGTTGCAATTTATTTGCATTTAGACCCACTGTAGCTGCTATCTCCTCTATGGTGGGAAGGTCTTCCAAATTTTCTTCAATGATGCTGATTGCCTTTAACATTTGATTCATTTCAGATTTTCGCAACATGGTCTTGGTACCCTCCGATTTTAAATCGTCTTGAAATTGGGTAATCTGTAATACCAAAATTTTATAGGCAATGGCTTCAAGATGTAGTGTACGAAGCCAATCGCCCTCAGAGTATTTATCCCATTCGCCAATAATATTCGATAACGCCAAACTATAAAATCCGTCGTGATAAAAAACGTTCTTAGCGGTAATGTCATTAAGCATGTCCCTCCAAGATTTAGCAATGGTAACGGGTTCACATAGTATCTTGGATTGAAATTTTCGTCTATCTAGCTCTAGGCTTATGTAAACCAATCGTTCGTTTGCGGTAAAACGTATACGGTGGCCGTGATGCGCAGCGCTGGCAACAATTGCATTTTTGTATTTTGATATACGGTGCCACTTAGATTCGTTTATAAAACTATGTTGTATATCACCATCTATTGAAAACAGGAATTTTACCGGATGAATTTGGTCAACTGAGTATTCAATGGTCATATCCTTTTTAAAAGTGCAGTCATAGTAGATAAGTCCCAAGCCATTGTCAAAGTCGATACCTGAGATTGTACCATGACCAATATTTTCAGGTATTTTCAATTTAAAAATACCGCAATTTTTATCATAACCCGTGTTCAGTTCATGGGCAATATCAGATATCACATCTTTAATGGGTAACGAACTGACTGTTATCTTATCCATAATTATCTATTCCTGTAAGCATTAAACGTATTCTCTCCAAAACCTAATTTATAGCGTAATCGATTCTAAATATACCCCGATACCAATAGTACTAGGTTGAATACCAATAGTGTCATATTCAGGAGTTTGAATGAAATACCTTTCGGGTAGACATTTATATAATGAAACAAATTCTTGCTGCGTTGAAATTTTCTTCGGGTTATGGCGCACTACTTTTAATACTGTCCATACTAATATTTTCAGCGCCATTTGCTGTATATATTGTTTTGATGCTATTCATATTTGCCATATGCATCCTTGAAGGTATGAAATTAATTCTTTGGCTTGGGTTTCGCAACGGAGCAGATGTAAAAACTAATCTCAACAAACCAATGTTGTCGGTTCATTTGGCAATTTGTAATGAACCACCATCAATGGTTATCGCTACAATAAAGGATATTTTAAATCAAGATTATCCTAATTTCGAAATTATCGTAATTGATAATAATACTTCTGATGCAAGCCTGTGGCAGCCGGTTTCTGAATTCTGTGATTTATTTGAAAATATTAGGTTCTTTCACCTTGAAAAATGGCCGTTTTATAAATCAGGCGCTCTTAACTTTTCGCGTAAAGTTACGAACTTCAACGCTGAATTCATTTTTGTTGTAGATGCCGACTATCGACTTACTGCCGATGCCCTAGCATTAGCTGTTTCAAATGTCGAGGGTCCGGACATCGCATTGGTGCAATTTCCTCAGGCCTACGAATTGAAAGAAAAAAGGCACGTTCCGATTATTGAAGAGTTTGACCATTTCTTCGACTATTATTGTTTTAAGGCCGATACCTGTCACGGAGCTCTTGCTACTGGGACATTGAGTCTAGTTCGAATTTCGGCTCTTGATAGGGTAGGGGGATGGCCGGTAAATTCCATCACGGAAGACGCGGAACTTGGCGCGCGTCTTCAAGTGGCAGGGTTTGACATTAAATATGTTCATCGAATTATAGGAAAGGGTATTGCTCCCATCCATCAAGAAGATTTTATAAAACAACGGAAACGCTGGATTTTCGGGAATATGCAGACGCTTGGCAATTATTCAATGCGTCCGTGGCATAATTTTGAAAAATGGCTCTCAGGGGTTTCGCAGCTTACTGCATGGGCGAACATGTTGGGTTTTCCCATAATGATTTTGATCTGCTGTCTGTTTTTGTCTCCTTGGCTGCAAGTGGAAACTTTCATATCGTTTACAGCTCTCGTTTATGTTGGGTATTGGATTTTTGCCATATGCAAAGCGTTGCGATTGCAATTGGTACACGGTAGGCCGAGCCTTCTGGCATTTAAAACGTTTCTCATCCACTTTTCCAGTCTCGACATAGGGGCATTTCATTGGTATCCCATTTTATTGGGCAAGGATAGACCTTTTATTAGAACCGATAAAACGGGTTCTAACAAAAGTTATAAAGTCAATCTTCTTTACCCTTTTCTTCACCTATCCCTTTTATTTCTTGCTATCGGTGCAGGCTCAATGTTTGTTGGTTTAAGTGCGCTAGTATTTTGCACACTTCATATCGTAGCCATGCGATTTGATTTTACGTGTCGTGCCGCTTCAGATACTGAAATATCAATAGACTTAAAATTATGTTCATGAAAATTGCAATAATAGCGCATTGTTTACACCCCATTCGCGAACCTTTTGAGGGAGGACTCGAAATGGTCACCTTTCTACTTTGCCGTTCATTGATGGAACGTGGCCATACGGTTCATCTTTATGGTCATCGGGACTCTGATGCCGGTTTTATAATAAAGCCCATCAAAACGGACAAATTATACCCTTGTACTTTGTTTACCGAAATGCAGGCCATGGGTCAAGAGCCTGTGGCCGTTCGCGAAATGTTGGCCTACTCAAGTGTAATGCAATCTATTTCGGAAGAGGGATATGATATCGTACACAATCATTCCCTTCATTATATACCAATATTGATGGGCAATGCCCTTGGCTTACCAATGGTGACTTCGATTCATACACCAGCCTTTCCGTACCTGAGACTTGGTGCGCAGGGTGTAAGGGATAGCGAACGTCAGACCTTTACGATGGTCAGTAAAAGTCTTGCCGGTACATGGGCTCCCATAATTCCCATATCTAAAGTCGTGTACAATGGTATCGATTTGTCGCGCTGGAAACCGGCACTGAATCCCAGAGCCGATTACGTACTATGGTGTGGTAGAATTTGTCCGGAGAAGGGAACGGATTACGCTATTGAAGCGGCATTGCTCGCAGGGATACCAATCAAACTTGCAGGGCCTATTAGTAACCGAGAGTATTTCGATGAAAAAGTAGCTCCACTTATAGAGAAGGAGGGTGTTACTTATGTAGGCCACAAGACTCAAGATGAATTGGAATCATTGTTCGGCAATGCCCTGGCCATGCTGTTCACCAGTACTTGGGAAGAACCCTATGGTCTTACATTGGCGGAATCTTTGGCTTGTGGTACCCCGGTAATTGCGTTCGAGGGAGGTGCGACCCGAGAGATACTTACCGATCAGACCGGAATTATAGTTGGAAAAAACGATATTAAAGCTTTGGCTAACGCCATATTAAAGATTGGTAAGTTAAGCCGTTTAGAATGTAGAAAAAGAGCCGAAGCATGCTGCTCCCATGAAATTATGGTAGATGCATATCTTGAACTGTACGAACAACTTTTAAAACAAAGCGAATATAAAATACAAACGGTACTATGATAGGATACTACGCACATAGTCATGGTTCGGGACACTGCAATTGTGCCAATCTTTTCTCCAAGGTATTTGGAAATTCGCTCACCATTTTTACTGATCGTAGATATGATTTTGATAAAGAAAATCAGGTCATCCTGCTAGAAAATGAAGATACCGATGGCAATGAGTTCGATCGAAATGCCTTTCCCGAACCTAGAGCTTTGCACTATGCACCCGTGAATCTGGGAAAAATTACCCGTAGAAATTTGAGTATCTTGGAAAATATCGTTAAGAAACAAATTTCAGTATTGATTATAGACGTGAGCGTAGAGGTGGCTATGTTGGCGCGAATCAGTTCAATACCATATGCGTATGTTCGCTTACAAGGTAATCGTGATGACCTACCCCATTTAAATGCTTATGAAGGCGCAAGTTTTTTACTGGCTTATTATCCTAAGGAAATGGAGTGTCGGGATACCCCAACTTGGATCGTAGATAAAACCGTCTATCTTGGATTTCTATCAAGATATACTTTTAATGATACTTGTTCGGAGAGACCCGAAGAGTATGGGGTGAAAATACGGCCTGTGCTTTTATATCTCACAGGTTTCGGGGGAAGCCAAGTTCCAAATTTCAGCGAGTTATACAAGAAATATGACATGTACGCTATCGGGCCCCAACGTATTTCGAATAATGCGTATAATTTCGAAAATTTAGGTGTGGTAGGGAATACCAGACCATATTTAGAGCATGCTGATATTATAGTCGCGGCATGCGGAGCTAATACGACCGCAGAGATACTGTCCATAGAAAAAAAATTTATAGCGGTACCCGAGAAAAGACAATATGGCGAGCAGCAGCGAATGGCCGAAAATCTCGAGCGAAATGGATGGGCAGTTGATTTGTCGCAACAGGAAGACCTTATTTCCGCTATATCTACTTTGAGTAAACTTAAGCACCGATTACTTCCTACGGTTTCTAAGAATGAACTTATAGCATTCAAGTTAAAATTTGAATTTTTAAATTATGATGTGGAGAGATTTGTTAGCAAAGGAAACCATTCGCATGAGACATTGATTTCTTCCGCTACCATGAAAAGGGAATTACAAATTAATGAGCCCATTAGTGTATGAGTATGTTTTCGGTCATAATAACACATTATAATAGGCTAGAAAATCTAAGGAATACCCTTAAAGGATTGGGTCGCCAAAGCCTTGTACCGTTCGAGGTCATTATTGTGGAGATGGGGGAGGGTTTAGAATTACACGAAACCTTTCCCTTTAGTCTGAAAATCATCGATTATGAACATTCTTGGACTTTCATGCCGCTCGCCGCTGCGCGAAATTTAGGTGCAGAACTCGCTCAAACGGACCATCTTATTTTTTTGGATGTTGATTGTATTCCCTCACACACATTTTGTGAACAGATGTTCGTCGCATGTTCGGAAAAAGATGCACTCATAATGGGCTCGCCTAGATATTTGCTTAGTAATGGCATCGAAAATGCAGAAACCAAACTTAAAGATAATAGTATTTTACATCCATCAAGACCAAAAGTCGACGGGCTAAGGCTAGAAAAGTGTTATGAAGTTTTCTGGAGCCTTTGCTTTTCTATTCCCAAAGAGCAGTTTGAATACATGGGCGGGTTTGATGACCGCTACGTAGGTTATGGTGCGGAAGATACCGACTTTGCCTTGGAGGTAAAAATGGCAGGAATAGCGTTTTATCTTTCCGAAGCCGAAGTATATCACCAACAGCATCCGATTTTTGTTCCGCCGTTAAACCATTTGGAGGCCATTGTAAAAAATTCTAATATTTTTTATTCCAAGTGGGATTATTGGCCTATGGTAGATTGTCTATCCGATTTTACATCGATGGGCTATATCGCATGGAAGGAGAAAAGTGACTTTCCCATTATCCTATTAAACAAACCGACAGCAGATGAGGTGAAAAGTCGACTTATTAAAAATGCACCTTATCGCTAGATTTTCAAATTTTTGAAGATTTGTGATAAAAAGGGATAGCTCGGAAGTATAAAAATTGTTGCTTATATGTGATGGAAGTTGGGTGAGGCTAGAATTTCATTAAAGTTTAATGCTAAGTTGTTTACCTCACTTTCCCTACGACACCGCATAAATTCCTATATAGTTAGTAGTAACTGATAGGCAAATATAACAGCGTAGCTGATTGAAATTTCATTGAATATACGTTAATACAATGTCCATCAAACTTTCTTTTATAGGTCAAATCACTCATTACAACACCAATGAATTTCAGTAAAGGAGGACTTAGACAACGCGTATTTATTCTATTTTTAAAGGATATACTTAAATGGAATTTCTTGTCATGCTAAAGCTTATATCGGACTCAAAATTTCTGCTTTGGCATCAAAATAATTCGACAAGTGAGGGTATACATACAGTAACTTTGAACTAAAAATCAAATGATTGTAAAGCATCATAAGGAAGGCTGGGAGATAATTTCACACTACGCACATGGATTGCTTGCTGGAAAAATTGCCTCGCAAGTTAAGGAAGAATTAATGCCAAAAAATTGGATTGATGTCCTAACGGGAATTATAGAACATGATGATCATTTGCCCGATTTTGATGAGCAGAACTACCTGACGGAAAAAGGAACTCCAAAAGATTTCACTATGAAAGGGGGCAGTGATAAAGATGCTTTGGAACATGCCGAACGGGTGTTTGCCAATGCGATGCAGAAATCTCAGTTGGTAGCGCTTATGGTAGGTAGGCACTTGAACTTTCTATATGAGAGTTTGGCGGATGAATATAAGCCCATGAAGGACTTTCTTGATCATGTGACTAAATTGGGAAAGAACCAACGGAAATTATATGGCATTTCGAAAAAGAAAGAAAATGATCTGTACGATATAATGTTATTCTCCGACAGATGTTCCCTAATTCTATGTCAGGATGCGGTTCCAGAAGTTGGCCGGAAAATTGAAATCAACCATACTATTGAAGACAAAACCTATTTTATACATTCAGCTAGCGACGATATCATGATTGTTGAACCGTGGCCCTTTAAGGAAAATACTTTTGAGGTGAATCTTGAATACCGTATTTTAAAGGATGTGAGTTTCGATACGAATTTAAAACTCAAAAAGGCTATTGAGGAAGCAAAGGTAGCGATGCACACTTTTACTTTTTCAAAATCAATCTAAATTGGTGTACTAGATTAACTGGCAAAAGGCTACAATAATTATCTATGTTTTCAGATTGCTTGTAATTTTTAGCAATTTCACGTTCTCAATAAACTTATGCTATAAAGTTGATGTTTATTTAAACTCTTTTATTAAAGACCTTCGGATTGAGATCTTTTAGATTTTAAAGCGAACTTCAAGAAATGAATTTGAAAAGGTTCTATTCAAAATTTCTTTTATTTTATAATTTGAAATTTTTTTGAAGTCGCTCCAAACCTGTTGGTGTATTGGGCGATATTTTTTTGAAGGGTAATCGGCTTAGCTTGCCATTACTTTGTTGAAATAATGTGATTATAGGGAATAAAGATATCCTTTGAAATGGCAATATCGCCTATCATTGGAAATATCGAACACTAAATAATTTAAAGCAGAACAGAAACTATTTTATTCTCCAAACATTCTTCATTTCCTATAAACTTTCAGTTTGTAATCTATAGTAAATAACCTGCTATTAAAATTTCATAAAATTAAAAAAGCCCGATGGATATCGGGCTTTTTATTCAGTTCTCAATTATAGTAAGCTAAACCGGTATTTCGGAAGCTTTTTCCATCCGGTCCCAATTTCGGTGTTTTCCGATTGCTTCAATAAATTTCTTAGGTTCATTGTTTACAAGTACAGCTTTATCATCACTGTAATTTCCAAGACTGCATTGTTCTAAAAATCTCTCAGCATCGTTGTCAACGGCAATAGCCTTACAATGCTTAAAAGCCTCGTTTACAAATTTGATGAACTTGGATTTTTTTAACAGGGCATCAATCGATTTTTCTCCACCTGGGATATAGATGGCATCGAATAGTACGCTCTCTGTAGTCATTATACTGGCATCGACCTTGTGTTTCATATCTTTACTACACATTACCATCCCACCATGAGGTGCTACGAGTTTCACAACTGCATTTTCACTCTCCAAGGCTTTTTTCATTTTACCGAAATCATCCATATCGAATCCGTCTCCCACCAAGCAAGCAATTTGCCTTGTCGCTATCGATCCAAAAACCGTATTGTCTTGGCTTAATTTTGGAGAGCTTTCCAAATAGATTTTCTTCTCGCCCGGCTGGTGCTCTTCCACATTAGCATCTGCCCCAACAGCTTGATTGATAGGCTTTTCGATGTCTTTGGGTACTTCCATACCTAAATTTTCAGCAACTTTTTCGGAAAGCGATCCGTCGATTTGCGAAATCAGCCACAACATCCTTTCCTTAATATGCTCATGGTAAACTTTCCCCAGCTCAAAGGAATAAGCATCGATAACATGCTGTTTTTCCCAATGTGCAAGACTGCGATAAAAGAGTGCCGGCTGAGAGAAATGATCGTTGAAACTAGGGCTTCGGGTACGTATTTTCTTGGCATCGATACGTTCTTGATAGGGTTCGAAACCTCCATCGTCCCCTGATGATAGGTAAGGACATCCGCCACCCAGTGTATTTGGAAAATATGCCGTTCTACCTTTGGGTATATCCATCTGCATATGGCCATCACGCTGGTTATTGTGCACTTCAACTAATGGCCTATTGATAGGTATTTGATGAAAATTATGACTGCCCAAACGGGATAGCTGAGTATCCTTGTACGAAAACAATCTGCCTTGAAGGAGTGGATCGTTTGAAAAATCAATACCAGGAACCAAATTATCAGGAAGGAAGGCCACCTGTTCGGTTTCAGCGAAAAAGTTCTCAGGATTTCGGTTAAGTACCATTCTCCCAATAATCTTAACGGGTACCATTTCCTCTGGCACTAATTTCGTTGCGTCTAAAAGGTCGAAATCATACTTATGTTCATCTTCCTCCGGGATTATCTGAACTCCCAATTCCCATTCTGGAAATTGGCCTGAATCTATTGCTTCCCAAAGATCACGGCGATGAAAATCGGAGTCGGCACCACTAATTTTGACCGCTTCGTCCCAAGTTACTGAATGCACACCAAGTTTGGGTTTCCAATGAAACTTGACAAAATGCGATTTCCCTTCTTTATTAATTAACCTAAACGTATGAATGCCGAAGCCCTCCATCATTCTAAGACTCCTTGGAATTCCACGATCGCTCATAGCCCAAATATGGTTGTGTAAAGTTTCGGTAGTGAGGGAAACAAAATCATAAAAGGTATCATGGGCGGAAGCTGCCTGGGGTATTTCGTTATTTGGTTCCGGCTTCACCGAGTGAATTAGGTCGGGAAATTTCATAGCATCCTGAATAAAGAATACAGGCATGTTATTTCCAACCAAATCCCAATTTCCTTCTTCCGTATAAAATTTTACGGCAAACCCCCTAACATCCCGTGCTAGATCTGTAGAACCTTTTGATCCTGCTACCGTTGAAAATCTTGCAAAAACTGGTGTTTTTCGTGAAGTATCTGTAAATATTCCGGCTTTGGAATACTCTTCAATGCTTTCGAATAACTCAAAATATCCATGTGCCGCGCTGCCTCTGGCATGAACAATACGTTCTGGAATGCGCTCGTGATCAAAATTGTGAATTTTCTCACGTAGTAGAAAATCCTCCAATAAGGTTCCACCCCTCGGGCCTGCTTTTAAGGAGTTGTTCGTATCGTTAACTTTCAATCCCTGCCGTGTGGTCAAAGGCTGTTTGGTGCTATCCTTTTCAAAGGTTTTGAGTTGTTCCTCTTTCTTGGAAGAGTTTTTTTCCGAAGTTTTTTTATTTGTCATTTCAATTATATTTTAAGGACAGTAATTTGATAAAGAATTGATAAAACTGTTTCCCTATCATCCATCTAAATTAACTCTTACATATACCAGTGCCCATCGTTATTACCTTTTAAATTAACTGTATTAGTTGCAATTTGGGTTGGTCTGGTTCCTATTTTTTTAACGTATATTTTCAGGTAGTAAACTGGCTAAAGTCAATTTTCTATTTCAGTTTCATAACGTCCAACTTCGACTTTAGATGGTCGATGAACGAAATCTTCCGGCTTGAAATGCCGTATATCTATTGATAAAAATGCTGATTTAAAAGAAAAGTCGAAATACAATTCTTAACTAAGTATTCTTGGGTGATTCCTGAGAAGAATAGTATATTTCATAAAATCTTAAATACCTTTTAAAGAGGCCGATATTTCATTTTTAGCATTACATCTTTCCAGGATAGGCGTCAGGAAAGGTTAACTGGTTTCTAGATATTGGCGAATAGGGTCATGTTCGCCTTGAACTGTTGGTCATCAATTTCTGGTTTCCCAAAAATCTTTTCGGACTAAGATGCCATTCTCCAGTTGGGAAATCCATGTCGGGTTACTTCTCTATAGCATATTATAAAAAATATTTTATGTAATTCGTCGATACTAATTTCTTCATATAGAATCTTTACTGCCTAATCGCCTCCCTCTAAAATTTGCAAGAAACCTCCACTGAAAAATAATAGGCAACTGGTAATACCCCTTTTAGATTTTTTATTAGCAGTTTGTAAAAGGTCTAGCATCTGTTCGGGAGATGGGTTGGTAATTGTCTTGGATTTATATGCTAGCGTAAACATTTCACTACATTGAAGTTAAAAACTTTAATAGCAAAAGATATAAGATTTCGCAAACTTAAAGCTACTTAGTTACAGAAGAGTGCATTGATTTAGCCAATGCTTTAAAGAAATTAATTTTTTTTAAACGGTTCCAAGAGAGCAGCTGTAAAGCCAACCCAATTGATACTACCTAAACCAAATTTCCCGCCAATGGCTACAGCTTTATTGCGAACGGAATCTTTTATCGGAACATCGGATGTATTTTCCATTTCATTTCTGCCATGGACTTCCGCATAGATGCAATTTCCTAACTTTCTAACGATAAAAGTATTCGTAGAATCGTCGGTGTAAAAGTGCGCAACACTATCATTTTTTGAATCTGGCGCAGGACAGGGTTTGATAGTAATAAGAAAAAAAGGGTCTTTGGCATTAGCGCTAGAGGTTTGCACCTCTGTAATCTCTGTCCAATCATAGCCGCTTCCGCTAGGATTGCCGATTCCGGGTATATCGATACGAATATGGTTTCCGTTGTCCAAATCACTTGTATTCTTTGTGCCATTGGCTGAAAAAAGAGAAAAACTGGTTTTCACCTTATCAGAAAGTTCATGCCAATCATTCACCGCAGTTAAGCGGTTCTCAAGAATCTGATAGGCATCAAAGGCCTCTTTTTCAGAATTAGCGCAAAACATATTGACAACATCATTAAATTCACCCTTTGTTTGTTGAGGAATATTTGGGTAGTCCATTGCGTTATACTTTTTAAATTATTGATAATAAGGTACAAAGAGAATGCTAGAGAGACCAATCTAGCGAAATTTGTCCGATTCTTCTTTGAAAAATTAATTAAGATTTATCCGAAATAAATCTTTTAATACTATAGTTCTATCAGATTTGCTTTAATGCACTGCAGAATTATCTTCAATATTTTTTATCCGTAGCCCACTTTCGCATGCGAAATTGTCTGCGTTTAGAACAACTATTATCTCCTTCGTCAATCTTAAGATTTGCCAAACCCAGCAATGAATACTACGATATCAATTTTAAAAACTGTAAAATATAAGGAAGATGTTTTTATTTTTCGTGCTATCCCTAGTCGAGACAGCTTAAATCAATAGTTACAGAACCATAAGAGATTCTTAGCATTTATAAGTTATTTTAGCTTTTACAACTAATTCGTGCAGTCAAAACACTTTGAAAGTGTGCCTTTTAGCTGAAGCTCTTCCGAACCTTTTAAGACGATTTTTTTCAGTGGTCTTTCGTTGACTAGAGTGTAAAACTGGCTTGCGTAGGTAGGTATGTCATCCCTTCTTGACTTCAACTTTTTTCGTATTTCTTCACCGTTTAAATCATCCATAGTTTTTGGCCAAACCTCAAATGCTTTTTCGATTTGGTCATCGCTCAAAAGTTCTTGTAATTTGGACGCTTCGAGCTCAAACTGATCAACTGTGGCTTGGCGCAAAAAGTACTCGTCGAAAGTACTGATCAAGCCATCCAGATTACCTATGGTCTCATCAAAGTCTTGTATCTCTGGATAGGTTAGGTCATTGGCAATTAACTTTGGAATAACACCATCTTGATCGAAAAAAGCATTGTCACGATCAGCTGCAACCGGAGTTGCGGTAAAACTACCGTCATTCTTTTGAACGGCCCATCCCCATTGCTTGGCATGGCGATCCCAATCTCCAATGATGAAATCGAATAATCTGGCCCTTATCAAGGCGTTCTTATCAATAGTAACCGCATCCCCATATTTTGTTTTGTATTCCTGTAAATCTTCGGTGTCGACAATCTCAACAACACTGGGAAGTCCTGTCCAATCAACCTCACCTTCGCTTTCATATTCAAAAAGAAATAGTCTGTTACCGAATTTATCATTGAATTTGCCCAATTCAGATTGCTTCGGAACGAATACTAAGATGGGCTGTGTATGAAGTACTTTAGCCGCATCCGCCAAGTTAGCCACTACTAAGGCCGCATATGGATGTTGTGCGGATATGCCGTCTATAATAATATTTTCGAGATTTAAATCCTTGGCCAAATCCGGAACTAAGGGTTCAGGATTTTTGGTAACGCTACGCAGTGTGTACCTTATACCAAGGCTATCTTCCAATTCAAGGGAATGGGTTTGTTTCCCGCCGCCTTGTTCTATTATTTTTAGGCCGCCTTTCAACGTATCTAAATATACAATTGGTACAGTCATAGGTGCTGCCCAAGCCTTTCGATATTGCTCACCTTGCATAATTTGTTTTAAAAAACTCGCCTCGTACAAAGTACTGGCCGCAACGCTTACGGAATCAAAATCCTTAAAATTTAGTCCCTCGATATCTGAAAAATTCAAAATGCTACAAGTTCGAAATTTATCCTCTGTTTCGGATACCGATAAGTAGACAAATCCTAAAAATAGCAACAGAATCGACCCTAAAATTATCAAACCTTTTTTCATAATTGATTTTTGTTGATGCCCAGCAAATTTTATCGGAATTCAGTTTGTAATATCCTCCGAAAAATACTTTTTAATTTTGAGATACAAAAGAATACTCTACGTGGACGCCATCCCGGATATTGAACATAATAAAGAATACGTTCGAATAGATTTTTTTGAGAGGTATAAAATTGTAAGGGAAAGCCTTCCGTTTTCATCAATCCATTTCTAATGCATTTTTAAGTGTACCGATTTAAACTAATAATAAAAGGTGTGAAGAATTCAAATGAATTGGAAAGTAAAAAGGGGAGGAGGTCAAAGGGAATAAAAGGGAAAAGAAATCAATGGCATATAGTGCTTAGGCATAATGAACATAGCAACATAAAATTCTCAAGATACTTTTAGAGTTATAATCTTTTGGAATCAAGCTATACCCTAAATGTGCAAGGAACTACTTTTATAGAAACAATGCGATTGCAAAACCTTTGATAAAAGGATGTTTTTTCTGACGGAACTTAGTGTGTGTACGTAGATATTAAGGTTTCAGACCAAAATTAACGAAAGGGTATTAAATTTCTGGAACTAAAACTATAAACAAGTGATTTGTTGTCTTTGAGGATAAAGTTATGTGATAAGGTTAAAGTCGAATTTGTAAGTAAATAACGTGGTTTAAATTCACTATTTCCAATAAGGAATTTTAATAAAAAATACGGTTTTATAACCACCTAACGAATTAAAAAATCTATAAAATAATGGAAAAAAATACGATTGACAATTTGAATATTGCCTTGACAAAAATTCTAGACCTGAGGGAAGCCTACAATGAACTATCGAATACGTCGCATAAAGAACTCTCTGAAAAGTTGAAGGAATTTGCCGAAAATGCGAAAAGTGAAGCTGAAAATTTGACCAAGTCGATTTCGGATTTTGGTGGTGAAGTAGAAACTTCAGAACGTCATACCGACCAAAACGCGATAAGCTGGGTTTCGCGACCCTTACCGAATGCCGATGATGTAGATGAAGTTGTGGAATTTTTAATTAAAGGAGAAAAGCGGAGGGAAGAGGAACTTAACGAGAAGTTTTCAGGTAAGGATACAGAGCGGGAGGTAAAAAATCTTTTCATGAAATACAAGGAGCAGAATGAGTCCAACTTGGTGTATCTTCAATCTGTAAAAGATTCGCTAGAGAAAGCCAACTAATAAGATGGGAAATTGTCTAGAGGATTCAATCCCATATGATATGTTTTTTTGCATACAGCTTTAAGGAATTGCATCTTATTTTTTCTATTAAAATGGATGTGCCAGAAAAGGATTCAGGTAAGATCGAGGATTTTTTATAAAAGACTAGGATTGCCTATTAGTTTAATTGAGGATTTACTCTTTGGGGTTGTAGGCGATTATATCAAGATTTCCTTTAGGTGTATTTCATAATGATTAAATAATTTTGTTATACGTGAAGCAAAATTATTTAAAGTAAAAAGCAAGAGTTAGATTTCCCTCTTAGCTTTCGAAATCTTATTTCAGATGGCTTTAAGCCGTGGGTGAGTTTATTTTTTAAGCCGCAAACGGATTGCGCCTTTTGCTTCCGTTGCGTTAGCTTCGATTATGTCACCCTTTTGCATTACTACCAATTCATCCTTTTTTACCAAACTATCGGCCACCTCTCTTACGATCTCCATGTAATCCCGCCATTCTTCCGGCGCAAATGCTTTGGCCACTTCAGACGGACAGTAGGTCGCATGTAAACCCCGCTTAGATGCGATATCTCTATGCAATTGCATAATTTTTTCTTCTGTTTCCATTATTTGCTAAGAGTGTATAATTCCCCTAAATTTTAATTTACTAAATTATAGTATTAAATCATTTTTAGCAGCCAAACCTGTGCGTCAGGGTTAGATTAACCTCTTTCATTCGAGCTAAACATCATCATCATCGTGTTAAACGGTATTGCTTCATTGTCACTACCTTGTAGTTGGAAATTGTAAAGCTATTTGAGACTATTTGCATCTCAGAGCGACATACATATAAACAATCTAAATATCATATTATGAGATCTATCTGGAACGGTTCTATCAGCTTTGGCCTTGTTTCCATCCCCATCAAACTATTTTCAGGATCAGAAGATCGTAAGCTCGATCTTGATATGTTGGATAGCCATGATGGTAACAGAATTAGATATAAGCGCGTAAATGAAGAAACGGGTAAAGAAGTAGAATATAAAGACATCGTAAAGGGGTTCAAGAAGGATGACAAATATATAATACTTGAAAAGGAAGACTTCGAGAACGCCAATATGAAAAAAAGTAAGACTATTGATATCGAGCAGTTCATCGATGCCGACGAAGTTTCTGATGTCCTTTTCAAAAAACCCTATTTCATTAAGCCACAAAAAGAAGGTGGAAAATCGTATATATTGTTGCGTGATGCATTAGTTAAAACCAAAAAACTTGGGGTAGCCACGTTTGTTATGCGGCAAAAAGAACATCTTTCCTTAATAGGGGTCTACGATAGCGCTTTGGTACTCCATATCATACGTTTCGACGACGAAATAAGAGATACTGCCGAACTTGAGCTTCCGAAGGAAAAAGCGGGAAAAAAGGAACTTGATATGGCGATTTCCCTGATTGACCAGTATACCGAGAAATTCGATTTTGAACGCTTCAAAGATGTTTATAATGATCAACTTATGAAGATTATAGATTCTAAAACCTCAGGAACGAAATCCAAACCTGAAAAGTTTGAATCCAAGGCAACGCCTGCGAAAGACCTTATGGCGCAATTGAAGGCGAGTCTCGAAAAACGTGGTAAAAAAGCCTCCTAGACCGTGAACCTTGACGAATATAATAGAAAAAGGAACTTCAAAAATAGTCCCGAGCCCGAAGGTGAGCATAGCCTTCAAACTAACTTACATCGTTTTGTCGTACAGCGCCACAAAGCCCGAAAATTACATTACGATTTACGTCTCGAAATCGATGGCACATTGAAGAGTTGGGCAGTACCTAAAGGCCCTTCCATGAACCCAAACGATAAGCGGCTGGCAGTACGCACCGAAGACCATCCCTTGGATTATCTGACGTTTCAAGGTTCTATTCCCAAAGGAAACTATGGTGCGGGGGATATGCAAATATGGGACCATGGTACGTTCTCTATAGACAGGAGTGAAATCGATTTGTCTGCCTCCGGACAATTGGATAAGGGAAACCTGAAACTTATCATGAATGGCAAGAATCTCCTCGGGAAATTTGCGCTCGTACATACTGGAGATATTAAAGGAAAGGAGAGTTGGCTGCTCATTAAGAAACGGGACGATTATGCTACCAATTTTTTATATGATTCCGAATTCCTCATTGAAAATAAGCAAGACAAGGATTTATCCGGTGAAAATACAATACGCCCACAGCGTATCATTAAACCAATGCTGGCAAGTGTTTCCAAAAATATTTTCAATGACCCAGAATGGATATTTGAATTAAAGTGGGATGGCTATAGGGTTCTTGCCCACATTTCTGAAAAAGGCGTGTTACTGCAATCACGTAACGGTATAGACCTAAACCGTAAATTTGAAATATTGGCCTCCGAATTGGAACAGGTAACGCATGAAGTAATTCTAGATGGAGAAGTGGTTGTCGTCGATTCGAACGGTGTTTCTCGCTTCGGCGAACTTCAAAATTATCCTGAAGCCGAGGGGCAACTTCAATTTTATGTTTTTGATATGCTATATCTAAACGGTCATAGTATGCTCGACCTCCCGCTAGTCGATCGGAAAAGTCTTATTCCAAAGGTACTATCCGGATTGCAAATTTCTAGGTATTGTGATCATATAGAGGGAATGGGTACAGCGCTTTTTTCCAAAGCCAGTGATGTTGGAATGGAAGGCGTTATGGCTAAAAACAAGAACTCTACCTATACGCCTGGTGCAAGAACTGAGCAATGGTTGAAAGTCAAGTCAGTAGAGGATATCGATGCGTTAATATGTGGTTATACCGACCCGGTCGAGAGTAGTAATACCTTCGGTTCCTTAATATTAGGCATCCGAAATAAAGGAAAGCTAACCTATATCGGCAATTGCGGATCAGGATTCAGTGAAATGCAACGCAGCGAATTATGGAAGCAGTTTCAGCCGTTCAAAATAGATTCCAAACCTTTTGAGTCCTCTCCGAGATTAAAAGGAAGAAAGCCGAATTGGATGTCGCCCGCAATCGAATGCGAGGTAAAGTTTTCAGAGCGCACGAAGAATGGATTGCTTAGAAATCCTGTATTTAAAAGAATTATAGGAAGTATTGTAGGTATGGAAAGTATTGTAGATATGGAAAAATCCAAACCAGTTGAACAGACTAAATTTAAGTCACAGTCTGGTGATTTCATAAAAGTGGATGGGTTTTCGGTACCCATAAGCAATCTTGAAAAAATCTATTGGCCGAAATCGGGAATGACCAAATATGACTTAATCGATTATTATCTCGCTATTGGCGATATCATGGTTCCGCATTTGAAGGGTAGGCCTCAGAGCCTTCACCGGCATCCGAACGGTATTGAAGATGAGGGATTCTATCAGAAAGATTTTGAAAACGCACCGGAATGGATGCAAAGTATTCGAATTTATTCAAAATCTTCTAGTAGGGATATTGAATATCTCGTTTGCAATACTACCGCATCACTTCTGTATTTGGCCAATTTGGGTTGTATTGAAATAAACCCGTGGAATTCAAGTCAAGGTAGCTTAGACGCTCCAGATTATGGTATAATTGACCTTGACCCTCCCGAAGGAATGAGTTTCGGTACCGTTTGCAAAATTGCACTAGAGTTTAAAAATGTAATTGACACTCTAAGGATTCCTGGATTTTGCAAGACTTCAGGTTCAAAAGGACTACATATTTACGTGCCAACAGGTGGCAAGTATACCTATGAGGAAGTAAGAAACTTTATCAAATTGCTATGTCATATCGTAGAGCAGCGATTGCCCGATATGGCGACATTAGAACGCCGTATTAAGAATCGTGACGGCAAGGTATATTTAGACTATCTGCAAAACAGGAAGGGCCATACTATTGCATCGGTATATTCGGTCAGGCCCTTACCTACGGCACCTGTATCCGCTCCCATAACTTGGGACGAAATCAATGATGATTTAAGTCCTAGAACGTTTACTATAAAGAACTTGCCCGAACGAATCGCTAAAGTTGGAAACCTTTTCGCACCTGTACTAACCAACGTTCTAGATATGGAAAAAGCCTTGAACGATGTAGAAAGTATGTTGTAGTAAAACTGACTATCATAGCTTTTCATTGTATTCTATAGCTAATTATAGATTTTTCACATTAAGTAATCTCTTCCTAGATTTACATAGAAAATTAATTACGGTCACCATAGAATTTAGTACGTATTGCGAATCACAGTGACCGATGGAAAATCGCTTACATTTGCCAAACTGACTCCACTAAATTTATATATTGCAAACTAAAATTATTTTACTTTATGGATTGGCCTGAAATACTGACCCTTACTTTCAATCTGTTTATGTGTATTCCAACACTCGCATCGTTGACAAAATTGGATAACTGGTGGGTAAGGGGCTTTGACTTTCCTAGGGTGCAAATCTCAGCTTTGATAGTTGTTAGCATACTGCTGTCCCTATGGGTTTACAACTTTGAACATGACTGGCATTTTGTAATCACGGGTGTTTTGATTATCTGCTTAATTTATCAATTAGTTAAGATTTATCCATATACATTCATTGCGCCTAAGCAAGTCGTGGCCTATGAAGGGGATGATAGCAAAGAGCACATATCTATACTTGTAAGCAACGTTTTAACTGAAAATAGAGCTTACAAACGGTTCACCGATTTAGTTCAAGACCGGAACCCTGATATGTTTCTCACTTTGGAAACGGATAAAAAATGGGAGAATGCTCTTGCACCTTTAGAAAAGGATTATGAGTATAGTGCAAAAATTCCTTTATCGAACTTGTACGGAATGCACTTATATTCGAAGCTTGTATTAGAGGACATAGAAATAAAATTTCTTGTCAAAGATGATATTCCATCCATTCATGGCTTCGTGAGACTTCCTAATGGCAAAAAAGTCGCCATTCATTGTCTACATCCAAGACCTCCCAGTCCGAGTGAAAGCGATTCTTCAACAGAACGCGATGCGGAACTGTTACTTGTTGCACGTGAGATTAACGTGGATGACGGGCCAGTGTTGGTCTTTGGGGACTTTAACGATGTAGCATGGTCACGAACCGCATTACTGTTTCAAAAGATAAGTGGATTGCTGGATCCAAGAAGGGGACGTGGCTTTTTCAATACGTACAATGCAAACTACCGTTTATTGCGATGGCCGCTTGACCATGTATTCCATACCAAAAACTTCACTTTAATAGAACTCGCAAGGTGCGAGCATATAGGTTCCGACCATTTTCCCATGTACATTAAGTTGAATTATAGCGAAGAGGCCGAAGAAATTCAAGAAGCTCCAAAAGCGGATAAGGAGGATAAGGAGTTTGCCGATGAAAAAGTTGAGAAGGCTTCGCCAAAGGAAAGGTCCCTTTGAAGAATAAAAAGAGTGAATTTATAGTAAGCGTAAGGCTCCTTTATAATTCAAGGCTGAAAGGGTTCTAAACTGTTTATAAAGGAAGCAAAATCCCTTCTATATGTGATGTTATAATACCATGAAAATGAGTATTACTGCAATTATAATCAACAAAAAAATGAAAAGAATAGTGTTTTGTAGTTTTAAGTTATCCCAGAAATTCATACATCCAAATAAGTCACATTACTATTCCCAGTGTTTCAAAAATCTATTTTAAGAAGAGGTAGAGGTTCATGGAGATAATCCAATAAGATGTAAACTGCCCCCAAATTTGATTACATACTAAGCTTGTAGGTCTTCTAATTATAGCATTTTCAATGTTTCTTACTGAAACTAATACTCAAGGGCAAATTCTTAGCTAGATTTAATAATACTTACTTATCTCCATATATAAATTTACATTAGGCTAGCGCAAATAATTACCTGATTTCATCAACATAATAACAAAATTGCTTCAGATAGTACTATCAACTTAGACCTATTTCTTTAGTTACACCATTATATTGAAGTCATCCGTGCAATGAACAAATACTAAAATTTAAGTCAATCTCAACTTGATAAAATTGGTTTTATTGTTGGTAGTTTCTAAGTATAGATTGGAATAATCCTTTTATTCCTAAATACTAATATTTCTTTAAACTAGTGGTGTAGCTGAATAGGAATTGGGCGTCGCGAAGATTTGTTTAGGATAAATAAAAGAGACTTTTTTGCTAAACTCGAAGTGCTAGGTTTAAATGTTGATCCTGTCTTCTAATCTACCAATTATTAAATTCGCACCGTATTGCACACCTATTCAGTTAGTATTATATGATGTTGAATGGATTTAGCTAAAAAAAAGCTTATAATTCAAGAGATTGCAGACTTCTTCATTTATTTAGGTCTTTAGATGTGACCTCGTAGGACTCAGACCTTTATTTCTGAAGCCGATTAAAATCACGACTTTGCTATAGTTCACAAATTATGGTGACGAATTTTGAACTTTTTGTCGTCCAATTTACGTCAAGGTAATTTTTGTCATAAAAATTTAAGGTCATAATTCTGGTTGTCAACGTCTGAATTCAAACTGGAAAACATTTGAAAGGGTTCATTTATTTAAACTTTCTTTATAATGATAAGATTCTGTCTCTCAATAAACCGAAAAACCCGATTTGAAAGGATAGAATCGGGTTTTGCATTATACCTTTTTACAAATTGAACAAGTTACCTACTTTTATATCATGCTTACAGTGATTCATCTGTTCGTCATGTAAAAGCATAATTGTATAATCTTGCAGAAATAATAAGTATGGGAAAAATAACGGCATTTATGCTATTCTTAATTTGGTCTCCTATAGTTTGGTCGCAATACCATATCAGCGAAACGCGGACATGGGACGATTATCCTCCTGAAGTACAGAAACCAGGATTTGGTCTTCATAAGTCCCAAAAGGTCCAAATGGATGATAATCCTCCGTTGGAAGTGGTCCTGCTTTTTAGTTCCAACAATGGGCATTATCCCTATTTCGACCTATTCAAAAACTACTATGTAATAATTGATAATTACTCCAAAGAAGTAAAATATGTTTCTAATGTTACGATTTCAAATGAAAGAGAACTTCAATTGGAAGACAGGGACAACGATGGTAAATTCGAGTTATATCGTAAATACTTTAAAGATGATGAATTTATGGTCGATAAGGATGGTAATAATCTCAAAGTCATTTGGAATTATAATAGTATCCAGTTTTGATAAAAAAAACGGTTGTTAAGAAAATAACAGAATGAAACGATACAAAGCATTTGCTATAGGTCTACTTTTAGTTTTAGGAGTACTAACTGAATGTTCAGCCAAGGAAAAAATAAAAGCCATGATCGTCACCGGCCAGGATGGCAGCCACTGGTGGAAGGGCGGAAGCGATGCTATTAAACAGATACTTGAAAATAGCGACCTTTTTACTGTAGATATACTTGTTACTCCGGACTGGGATGAGGATATCGGTCTATATGATCCCCAGTTCAATCTATATGATTTGGTAATCATCTATTATGGTGGCAATACCTTGGCGCAGAAAACACGTAAGGATTTTGAAAAATATGTGGCAGATGGTGGTGGAGTAGTCGTCGTTCACTCATCCATCGTTCCCATGGACGACTGGGAGGAATACAATAAAATGATCGGACTCGGGGCCTGGAACGGAAGAAACGAGAAGGATGGGCCCTATGTCTATTGGCAAAATGATAGGATAGTCTATGATTATTCCCCTGGGGAAGCCGGGCATCATGCGTTGCAGCATCCGTTCGTGATAACAACTCGAATTGCGGAACATCCTATTACTAAAGGCTTACCTAAGACTTGGAAACATTTTAAGGACGAATTGTACGGAAAGACGAGAGGTCCTGCCCAAAACATGGAGATACTTGCAACCGCATATGATGACCCCAAGTTAGATGGGACCGGAAGAAATGAGCCAATTTTATGGACTGTAAATTATGGAAAAGGCCACGTTTTTGTAAGCCTTATGGGACACGCTGGGAATGACCCCGAATTACGGTATTCAATGGAATGTACCGGGTTTCAGGTCACTTTATTGCGAGGTGCAGAATGGGCTGCTACGGCAAATGTAACGCAAAAAGTACCCAAAGATTTCCCGACAGAGGATATCATTACCTTGCGGAAAGAGTTTAAAGCCCCGTTTAATGCCCTCGAATTAGAAAGATGAATAGGTTATTATTATTAGTATCGCTTGGATGCATTTCAAACCAAATCGCTGCACAAAATCAGATTAGCGCTGACCCCGAATTAGAAAAGGATATCATACAATCAGGTATCATTCATAGTCCTTTGCAACTCAATTATTTAAATTCGTTTGAAGCCAAAGAGCTCAACAAAAAGGTTCTATACAATCAACTACTTGTTAAAACCAACACTATCTCTAACTGGAGCCACTCCGGTTATGGAAAAATTTCGCTTTCCAAAGAAAAGTCCACTTCTGATGCCGGAAGTTTAAAAATGGAATTCCCAACGTATACAGGAAAAAGAGCGCAAGGATCAAAAGAAGATCCTGATTATGCTACCTATGGAAATTGTACGGCGACATTTGACGTTAATCATGAAAACTGGGAAAAATACAACCGCATTGCCTTTAAAATCTTTCCCGACTGTGAAGGTTCAAGGGTGGTCAACATAGATTTTATAATTAAAAATGGCTCCTCCCTAACAAAATCGAACTACAATAGACAGTCAGGAAATCACTTACTAAATTTGAAAAATCACGAGTGGAATACGTGCTTTTTAGATCTTGGTGAATATCAAAGGGACAGTATTTCTCAAATCAGTTTCAACGTCAGTTTAAAAGGGAAAGATATCACTACCGGAGATGCTGTTATCTATTACATTGATACTATTGAGCTTCAGCAGATAGAAAATCAAGAAAAAGTCAGTGGTTGGATGCCCGGACAAAATACCGTGGTTTATTCTACGACCGGATATATGCTCGACGGAGAAAAAACGGCGATTGTCAATATGGATGAAAACTACCATAAAAATCGTTTTTGGCTCATTGACCCTTCAAATGGCAATGTGGCCTATTCAGGACCTATCAGAACCGATGTAACAACAACTGGTACCTATGCCATTGCTGACTTCTCTGATTTTAAAATCCCAGGAAATTACCAGTTGAAAGTTGGTGATAGTAGTACTGCTGCATTCCGTATCGGTAAAAACATATGGGAAAATTCGCTCTGGAAGACCTTGAATTTTGTGTTCTGTCAACGTTGCGGCTATCCCGTTCCCGGTAAACACGGCACGTGTCATATCGATTTAATGTCCGAACACAACGGGAAACGGATTTCGTATGGGGGTGGTTGGCACGATGCCGGGGACTTGTCCCAACAAACGCTGCAAACAGCGGACGTAGCCTACAATTTCCTCGAAGCATACGATAAACTAAAAGATAAAAATCCGATACTGTCAAACCGTATGCTCGAGGAGGGAAAATGGGGAATGGATTTTATTCTTAAAAATCGATATGGTGACGGGTATAGAGCCAGTAGTATGGGTCTTTTGATTTGGCAAGACGGGGTATTTAATTCTATTGACGATATTTCTTCGGTACGTGTCCAAGATATCGGTTTTGATAATTTTTTATATGCAGCTTATGAAGCCTACGCGGCAATGACAATTCCTGATGACGTCGAGATGAGAGAATATCTCAAGCGTGTTGCTAAAGCGGATTTTGAATTTGCTTTGCAGAAGCATACTACGGTCGGCTATGGTGAATTTCACACTTTTTATGAACACAGTTTCAATACATCTGAGAGCCAATATATGGCGACAGCATCCTGGGCGGCAAGTATGTTGTTTAAACTTACAAATGATCCTTATTATGCCGAACAGGCAGCAAAATTTATTGATTATACATTGGATTGCCAACGGGCGGAACCAATCGGAAAAGCGGGAATTCAAGGTTTTTTCTACCGCGATGTCTCAAAAAAAGTGATTGTTCATTACAATCATCAATCACGTGAACAGCTTTATATGCAATCGCTAATATTGCTTTGTGAAACACAACCTAACCACGAGAATTATTCTAAATGGAAAAAATCCATTCGGTTATACGGAGGTTATTTAAAAAGCCTTGTGCCATTTACGGCCCCTTACGGGATGCTGGCCAGTGGTGTGTATCATAAAGATGAATACAAGGATAGTACAAGCTTTGATGCGCTTCACTTATTTCAACCACCCAATGCCCGAGAAATTTTTACGAAACAGGTAAAAAATGGCATTCAACTTGACGATGAACATTATCTAAAGCGCTTCCCCGTTTGGTTCAGTATTTTTAATGGTAATACTGCGGTTCATTTATCGATGGGCAAAGCTGCCGTAATCTGCGGTAAATTCCTGAAGGACGAAAAATTGTTACAGATTGGGCAGGACCAATTATATTGGGTCGTTGGTAAAAACCCGTTCGGCCAATCCCTTATTTATAATGAAGGTTACAATTATCCACAAATGGATAATTTTTCTTCTGGTGAAACAGTGGGACAGATACCAGTAGGAATTTATTCGCTTGCAAATACCGATATTCCCTATTGGCCTCAGACCAATACCTCATGTTATAAAGAGGTCTGGGTTACATCGGCCGGAAAATGGATATCGCTGGCAAGTGAATTTTAAAATGCTTAAAATGAAAAAAGTTGTTTTGGGTTTCTTTTTAATTTTTGTTTTGATTTCCAATGGCTGTTTTGGGGCAAGTCAGAAGAAATACAAAAATGTCTTAGTGCTTACGGAGCGATTCAGTCAACATCGAAGTTTTGTACTTGCCGCACTGCCTTGGTTGAACGAATTTGGTGAGAAAAATAATTTCATATTTACCGAAATTAATCACGCATCGGAGATTACTGAAGAGTTGTTGAAGAAGTATGATGTATTTGTTCAACTTGATTGTTCACCTTATGGGTGGGGCAGTGAAGCAGAAGCTGCCTTTATCAAGTATATGGAAGAAGGGAAGATAGGTTGGATCGGATTTCATCATGCGTCGTTACTTGGCGAATTTGATGGTTATCCTATGTGGAATTGGTTCTCGGATTTTATGGGCGAAATTCGTTTTAAGGATTATATCGCTGAAACAGCATCGGCCATAGTTCATATTGAAGATGAAAAGCATCCAGTTATGAAAGGAATCTCAACATCATTTTCTATTCCAAATGAAGAGTGGTATACTTTTGATAAAAATCCTAGGGAAAAAGTTCATGTGTTAGCCTCTGTTGATGAATCGACCTATCGGCCAGACTCGGACATTAAAATGGGAGATCATCCGGTAATTTGGACAAATACTGAAGTAAAAACACGGAACGTATATTTTCTAATAGGACATGCGGATACGTTATTTACATCCGATGAATTTAAAAAAATGTTTTCCAATGCCCTGCTTTGGGCGGTAGAAAAGTAATGGGACGCCTCGGAAAAGGTTATACGGAAAGTACCTAAAGATTTTTTAGGCTACGGAATTGTTACGCTAAGAAAACAATTTAAATATACCTCGCAAAACACAAAAAACCCTAGGAGCATTTGCCTATTACGGTACATTAAATTTGACCTATAGTTGTTTTTTAGTGTGCGAGATGCCATCTGCCAACAGATATTTATCGTTTATATCGCTATGGTCACACAGTCAATATTTTTTTTGTTTTGAATCCAAATAAATATATAAACCTTTAATCTATGCAATTCAATGGAGGAGCTCAAGCTGAGGTTCAAGGCTCAATATCATGATCGTTGATTGGATACCAATGCGTAATATGGAATACGGATTCAGCAAAATTTTCACAGATAATATATTCCCCTTCAATATCTTTATCTAGACTAATTTTCCCAAATATTTTCACTTTATAATCTTCTGTATTCGGCTTAAAGTTTGCTGCCAATACGTTGCCTTTGGGCAAATTCTTTTTATCAATTTTAATCCATTCCATACTCCTGAAATAATTTATAGTGTTGAACAGTATATAAAAGTAAAAGTCAAATTACTACTTTTCATTTTGGTAGACGGCAATTAGCAATTTAGCTTGGTAAAGATCATCTTTCAATTTCAAATTTTATATTTCTAGCTTATTAATTCCTGATGTATCTTCAATAATTTTTAATTCAAAAGGGGTATCGGGTTTTCTTCTTCAATTAAATTGGGTACTACAATAGATGCTAGTCCTAAAATCAAACTTGCAATTATAGCTGCTATTGCAAATTTGATTGATTTGTCTTCAAGTTCTATGGATTCACTGATTTATTGTAATCCTTAAGTAAATTGGGGCTTTGCCGAGCTTTTCAAGTTTACTGGTCCTACTGTAGCGGAGAACCGCGAAAGAATTAGACTCCATAGATTTTATATTTTGAAGTTCAATTTTGATAGTTATTGCCTGCAAGAAAAAAACATTCAATTTTTTGGCATTACTCAGGTGCGCTTTTTGTGAAATTCCAAATAGGGCACCGAATGGTGCACCTAAAGTGTTGGTATTTTTTGATATAAAATGAATTCAGGAAAAATAAAAAAAAGTCTGTAAATCAACGATTTACAGACTTTTTGGAAACTTATGAAGGTCTTTAAGTGACCTGGCCGGGGCTCGAACCCGGGACCCTCTCCTTAAAAGGGAGATGCTCTACCAACTGAGCTACCAGGTCAAAATGTCAACACTAAGTTTTCATCTTAGCGGCTGCAAATATAAGTTCAATAATTAATTTTCCAAGCCTATTCGAAGAGAAATTTTAGTTTTCTTTGAAATGACTTCAAAAAACTTCATTTTTACACAAAATCAAGACCGTGAAAATAGTTTTATTGGGGTATATGGGAAGTGGAAAGACAACAGTTGGCAAGCATATTGCCGAAAGTTTGGACATGCAATTCTTAGATCTTGATGCCTATATTGAAAAAAAGGAAGAAATGCCTATCGCAACTATTTTTGAAAGCAGGGGAGAATTCTATTTTCGAAAAAAGGAATATCAATATCTTGAAGAAGTACTAAGTCAAAAAGATGATTTTGTATTATCCGTTGGCGGGGGAACCCCTTGTTATGGTAAAAACCTTGATAGTATCTTAAAAAGCACGGAAAACGTTTTTTACCTAAACGTGCCAATTTCCCAATTGGTAGCGAGACTTTCAAAACAGAAGTCACAAAGGCCACTAATTCGTGATGTTTCAGATGAAGATTTACCGGAATTTATCGGTAAGCACCTTTTTGAACGTAACGCATTTTATAACCAAGCCCACATCACTTTATATTGCGGCGACAAAAGTGCTGAGGCAATTGGAGTTGAGATCTTACATATTCTGAATCCTCAATAATTCATTGGAGGTATAACCTCTACGGCCATAATAGGTTTTAATCTGCTACCTATACCAAGTCACTTTTATCAATCTAAATACACTATATCATTCTTTACCTTGAATTCTACATGAACATGCTCCTGTAGCGATGTAGATAAAGAAATCCCTTTGAAATCAGCTTTTACAGGATATTTTTTGTGATTTCGATTGACCAATACGGCTGTTTTTAATTGTTTTAACGGCGTTTTTAAAAAATGATGTACTCCGTAAATTAGCGTTGTTCCCGAATTCAGGACATCGTCGACTAAAACGACGGATTTGTTTTCATATTCTTTTTCGGGAATAGAGGTTTGAACACCGCTTTTAAGGGGGTTTGCTTTGTCCATGCTCATCTTGCAAAGTCGTATCTTGGCTTGCGTTATTTTTTGTAGAATGGCCTGAAGTTTTTTGGCGAATTGAAGTCCACCGCCATCTATGCCGGCGATAACGATTTCTTCTTCCTCAACATTTGCCTCATAGATTTGGTAAGCGATACGGCGTACAGTATGTTGAATTTGTTCGTGTGATAATATCTTGTTATCCATATAGCAAAGGTTTGCTTTTCAAAGATAGCAGGAGATAGTTCAAATTGTACATCGTATTGCTAAGTTTTTAGTAAATTTCGATAGATAAGCAACAAATCTAACGGACAGACTTTTATGAAAACAGATAAAATCTTGGTACTGACGGTATGCATCCTTTTTATAATGGTCAAGACCCAGGCAAATACTGACCCGGATAAACCGCCCAAGAAGAAACCTAGAAATGTAATCTTCATTCTTACGGACGACCATCGCTACGATTATATGGGATTTACGGGAAAAGTGCCATGGTTAGAAACTCCGAATATGGATAAGCTAGCATCGGAGGGCGCTTATTTACCGAATACATTTGTAACTACGTCATTGTGCTCCCCGAGTAGGGCTTCCATTTTAACGGGACAGTTTTCGCACACCCATACCATAGTCGACAATCAAGCCCCGAACCCCGGAAACCTAACTTTTTTCCCTGAATATTTAGAAAAAGCGGGCTATCAAACCGGTTTTTTCGGAAAGTGGCATATGGGCGATCATGGCGACGAACCACAACCAGGCTTTACGCATTGGGAAAGTTTTGTTGGTCAAGGGGTTTACTATAACCCGACCTTGAATATAAATGGTAAGCGAACCATATATAAAGACTCTACTTACATCACGGATTTGTTGACCGAACATGCGGTGGATTGGCTAAAAAATCGTGATGAAAAGAAACCTTTTTTCATGTATTTGTCCCACAAGGCCGTTCACGCCGGCTTTCAACCCGCGCGACGTCATAAAGGTCGGTATAAGAATAAAAAAATTGAGCTGCCAAGTACCTATGGCCAGACCCTAACTGGTGAATATCGTGACCTTAAATGGCCCCAATGGGTCGCTGACCAAAGGGTTAGTTGGCATGGGGTCGATTACATGTACCACGGTTTTAACGATATCTATGAAATGGTGGTTGATTATTGCGAAACACTTCTGGGTGTCGACGAAAGTATCGGTACGGTGATGGACTATCTAAAGGAGGAAGGTTTAGACGATTCCACTTTGGTAATCTACATGGGGGACAACGGTTTTAGCTGGGGCGAGCACGGGCTTATAGACAAGCGCCATTTTTATGAGGAGTCCGTAAAAGTGCCGCTTTTGGTTCGCTGTCCCGAACTGTTCAAGGGCGGTCAAAAACCTAAACAAATGGTACAGAATATAGATATCGGTCCTACCGTGTTGGCGGAAGCTGGGGTAAAGCAGCCTGCAAATATGCCAGGAGTTTCTTTTATACCGATTTTGACCGGTGATACGTCAGCTAAACCTAGGGAAGAGATTTTCTATGAATATTATTGGGAGTATGATTTTCCAATGACGCCTACTGTTTTCGGGATGCGATCTGATAAATATAAGTACATCAAATATCAGGGTATTTGGGACCGTAATGAACTCTATGATTTGGAAAACGATCCTGCTGAAATGTACAACCTTATTGCCGATCCCGATAAACAGGATATCGCAAAGTCAATGTCGACTGCCATCTATGATTGGTTGGAAGAGACCGGAGGTATGCAGATTCCATTGAAACGGACGGTCAAGTATCGATTTGGTGATTTTAAACATAGGGAAGAATATTGATTGTACTGACAATACAGTTTTGAAAATGCTAAAGAGACGTATCTTTGGAGGACTTTATGGATAAAAACATATTTTCGATTTTTTTTGTTCTTTTCGTACTGATGTGTGTATCCTGCTCAAATTCAGGAACGGCTAAAGGTCAGGCGTTATATGAATCCCAATGCGCTAGCTGTCATCTGCTTCCTAATGTTCAAGATGTACCCAAAAATTTATGGAAAGACGTGGTCCTCCCAGAAATGGGTGCTCGTATGGGTATTCCAACTACTGGTTATGACCCGTATAAGGGATTTAGTTTTGAAGAGCAGTATGCCATGATTCAATCTGGCGTATATGGTGTGTCACCCTCGATTTCAAAAGAAGATTGGCAACTGCTGGTCGATTATGTTCTCTCGAATGCCCCCGATAGTTTACGAGTTGGTAAGAAAGTCGATAGCCCGAAAAATCTAGAACAGTTTATGCCCATGGCGGTAAATCTCGACAGCATCAAAGGCAGTTTGCTGACATTTGCCGAGTATGATACAGTCAAAAATAAGATGATTACTGCCGATACTAAAGGTTTGGTTTATGAGTATGACGCTATTCGGAACAATGTCGATCGAAGATTTTCTTTTGGAAGTCCGATTACTGCTTTTAGTGAAACGGATTATGCATCATATATTACAAGCGTTGGAATACTTGACCCGTCCGAGAAGTTTGCTGGGAGTATCAATATAGTTCAGAACGGAACAGGGCGACGATTGCCTTTTAAATTACATCGGCCGGTACACACTTTAGTGCATGATTTGAACGAAGACGGTAGCGATGAACTTATCATCTGTGAATTTGGAAATCTTACAGGTCAGCTTTCGCTACTACAACAAAAAAATGATTCCATATTCGAAAGAAAAGTGCTGTTGAACCGGCCCGGAGCAATTCGAACGATAGTGCGCGATATGAATCGCGACGGTAAAGATGATATCATCGTAATGACTGCTCAAGGGGATGAGGGGATTAGTATTTTGTATCAATCCGATAATCTTGTTTTCAACATAGAACAGGTTATTCGCTTTAGTCCGATTTCCGGAAGTAGTTGGTTCGAAGTGTTGGATTATGACGGTGATGGCAATCAGGATATAATCAGTGTTCATGGCGATAATGGTGATAAGACCCAGGTATTAAAACCATATCATGGAATGCGGATACATCTAAACGATGGTACCAATCATTTTTCGGAAGCTTTTTTCTATCCTTTCCATGGAGCCACACGCAGTGTCAGCAGAGATTTTGATCAAGATGGGGATATTGATATCGCTTTGATATCCACATTCCCGGACTACAGTAAACGACCTGAACAATCTTTTATATATCTGGAAAATAAAAATAGTTCCGATTTTAATTTTCAGTCCTACCGACTGCCCGAGAACATTTCCGGAAGATGGTTCTTGATGGATGCGGGTGATGTCGATAGCGATGGTGATGAAGATATCGTGCTTACCTGTTTTACCTATTCCTTCACGCCCTTGCCCGAAGATTTGTCTACGGAATGGCGGGAATCTGATGTTGATATGGTGATATTGAAGAACAGCTTGTTTTAGTAAAAGCTTGCCTGAGATTGCTATTAAGAAAGACAGTTAAACCTTAAGATGGGTATGGGGAATGCCATATAACTAAATTTTATTGGCACACGGACGTTTAAATTAGCGGTGTGGCATTCTTTCTCAAAAGAGGTGGTTATGTAAACCAAAGAAGACGTCGCGGCTTAAGGTATCCTATTCTGATACCTGTAAAACATGATGCTCGCAATCCCTATTAAACTTTACGATCATTGGGAATGTTTATGGGGTAAAGCATACTTTCAACCTCTAATCCAAGACTTTCATCATCCGCGTCTCTTTACCAAAATTATCAAAAAATCGTATCTCTTGGGCCTGTAGCGGTACTTCTATTGTTCTACTTGACTGTGACTGAAATGTATTCCCCCAATAGAACTCTTGTAACTGCTTTTCAACTTTTGAGTACGTAATTTCTGATTTTACCTCATTGTTTTTTACTGGGATGGATTTCACCGGATTTTTATGGGTACGTTCAAATATTTTCAATGAATCGTTATTTTGTGATGCCACTATTAGACTCTTGGTATCGGATACGGATAGGTTAACCAAACTCTTACCATCACCGGGTACAAAGAAGTGACTATCGTTCAAGGGCACAGTAAGAAATTTTCCGCCTCCTTCGTTTTCAAGTACGACTCCGTTCATGGCATCTGCCGGACCTTGTTGTACCTCCATTCCAAAATCGTTACCAATCAGTAGTATATCTATATTGCCATCAGCGTTTATATCTTTTGGTAGTATTCCGTATACAGGTGCAATTTGGGCAGCTATGGGCAAGGGGTGTACTGTGAATTTGCCACCACCTACATTTTCTATCCATGAAGTTTTCATGTAATTCAATGAAAGTTTCGTAGCGTCATCTAAAAGACCATCCGGGAACATTTCCGGCAAGGTCGATTCTCCAAATTCCCCGAACGAATTGAATCTTTTTCGAATGCCTACGTATTGCTTTGTGACATCTTGCCAGGGGTGGTAGAGGTATTCTCTTCTAGTTCCCAAACTATCCCGAAGGTAAAAGGAAATTAGGGGGTCTATGCTGCCATTGTTATCCAAATCTTTTGCATAGATGCGCACGGGCTCCTCTGAGGTTCCCTTGAAATTAATATTTTCACCCACATTACCGGCGATATAGTCAATGTCGCCATCGTTATCAATATCGGCCGCGGCCAAACTGTTCCACCATCCTAAATGGTTTTCGATTCCAGTGGATTCAGTCACCTCTATCAGCTTTCCCGCTTCATTTTTAAAAAATCGAAGCGGCATCCATTCACCTGCCAATATAAGGTCTGGCCAGAAATCTCCGTTGAAATCGGTCCAAAGCGCATCGCTTATTAGCCCGGGATATTCTAGTTCAGGATTCATTTCCTTTGTAATATCCACAAATTTTGGGGAGCCTTTACGGCTATCATTTCTCAAAATGTACGAACGATCAGGCTTTGGATAGGAAAATGGCATTACCCTACTGCCAACGAAAAGGTCTAAATCTCCGTCGCGATCGAAGTCTGCAGCTTTGACGGTTGAGGAGTTGGTGCGTAAGTCAGGGAGTCCATTTTTCGAGTGGGTAAAGTTGCCATTACCGTCGTTAATCATAAGAACATCTAGATATAATACGTTGCCAGAAGGATACTGCGCACAACCACGAGCGATATAAAGATCTAGGTCGCCATCATTGTCTACATCAAATAGAAGTGTGCCGGCGTCTTCTTCATTTAGTTCTGGGGAGTTTTTATAGGCAACCTCTTGCTGTACAAAAGTTTGGTCTTTCCGCTGGATAAACCATTTTTCCTTAAAACCACGGCTTGCCCCCACGAACATATCGTCAAGACCATCATTATTGATATCGCCAACAGATAGGGCAGGACCGTACTGCGAAAGTTTATGGGGTAACGTACTTTGAAAATTGAAGTCGATAAAATCGTAATCTTGGCTTAGATGATTTAGGTTATAGGTTTCGGCAGCTTTTTCAAAGAGAGGCGCGGCTTCAATATTCGATGTGATAAAATCATGTGAAACTTCTGGATTGTAGGAAATAGTGAGCAGCGTGTCAACCTTAGTAGGATTTATTATTTGACTTTTACCATCTGGCCATTGTATTCTTAAACTATCAACGGAATTTCGTTTCCCTAATCCAAAATGCAACGTAGTTTCAGGTTGTGAAAGGTAACCGCGCCCCGTCAAGAGTGTTTTTTTCTGATGAAGACTGTCCGCGAAAATTTCAATGGTAGCACCTATTCCAGCGGAGTTCTTCGCGGTTCCTTTTAATTTTATTCGAAGGAAGTGTTCATCTTTACTCAGTTCATTGGTTTTGTTTTCAAGTAAGATGACGTTAGCATTAATGTTATTTATGACAAGGTCTAAATCTCCATCATGGTCAAGGTCACCATAGGCGGCGCCATTGGAGTAGGTAGCAAAATTTACCCCCCATTCTTCGGTAGTATCCTCAAATTTATAGTTTCCCCGATTGCGGAACATAAAATTGGGAATCTTTATCTGGGGAATAGCGGCTATGAGCTTCTCCTTGCTAACAAATTGTTTAGCGGTGGAACGAAAATCTCCAAAATCACGATCTGTTACATCCTTAGGAAATCCATTGGTAATAAAAAGGTCTTGAAAACCGTCGTTGTCATAATCCGCGAAAAGGGGCGCCCAGCTCCAGTCGGTTTCCTTTACATCCGCAAGCATGGCAATTTCGCCGAAAACCGGGAGTCCGGTTTCGGGGTTGATACCTTGGTTTATTTGTAGTGTATTGCGAGTATACTGCTTTTCGTAGTCAAACTTTTTAGTGAAAACTTCCTTTTGATAGTTACTAGGGCCTTGAAACAGTTTTTTTCGTTTATTATAATAAGGTTGCATTTCTGTGGTATACAACGATAGGCTTCCATCATTATTTACATCGGCGATATCACTTCCCATCGATGAAAGACTGAAGTGCTTAAACATATCTCGCGCACGGTTGGTAAAAGTGCCGTCTTGGTTATTGATATAGAGTAGGTCATTGCTCAAAAAATCGTTCGCTACATAAATATCGGGCCAACCGTCTTCATTAAAATCATTTATAAGTGTGCTGTGACTGTAACCATGATATCGTATACCCGCGGAATCGGAAACATTGACAAATTGGCTTTGCCCTAAACTTTCATAATATCGGTTTTCAAATAATCGATCTTTGCTCATAGAGGTACCGTCATCCGCCAAAGGCCTGAATTGGGTCGGATCTATTCCCTCGATGCGATTTACACCGATATACAAATCTAGGTCACCATCATTATCATAGTCGAAAAATTGGGCGTGGGAAGAATAACTGTCATCGGCCAATCCGTACGCTTCGCCCATTTCCTTAAAAACGGGAATACCTTCGGCATCATTTCCCTGATTTAGGTAAAGCAGATTCTTGCGCTGTGAGCCTACTTTTCGAAAGGTATTGCAAACGTAAATATCCAACTTTCCGTCCGTATTTATGTCAACTATCGAAACTCCCGATGACCATTGCAGGGTATCGGTTTTTCCAACATTAGCAATCGACGAAATATCCTGAAACTTTAATTCTCCCCTGTTTAAAAATAGTTTATTGTCTACTTGGTTACCCGCAAGAAAGATATCATCTAACCCGTCACCATTTAAATCACCTAGAGCTACACCTGCGCCATTGTAAACAAATTCATTATCGATGATGTTGATTGTATCGTTCTCTGAAAGTTGGTTGTTAAAGTCTAATCCCGAATGCGATGTTTCGACCTTTATAAATCGGGTAGGAGGGGCGGAGTCGGCACATCCGAAATTCACAATAAGGATAAGTAGGGTAATTAGAAAATTAAGGTTTATGTATAAATGAGATTTAGATTTCATAAGGTCTGGTTCTTCGCCGATTCTAAAAGGTTCATCAAAGATGCAGCAAGCATATACAAGAAACAAAAAAAACCCTGACGATAGCGTCAGGGTTTAACAATTTGAATATAGTATGATTAATAACCTGGATTCTGAGTTAAAACACCTGGCTGTAAATCGAGTTGTGTCTGCGGTATTGGTAAATATTCGTTTCTACCCGCAGTAAAATTTCCACCCGAATAAGCGGCTGATAGAAATTGTTGCTCGTAATTGATGTAATCATTAATTACCTCCGCAGCAACACCCCATCGTACTAAATCAAAGAATCGATGTCCTTCACCGGAAAGTTCCAATTTACGTTCAAATCGTACGGCCTCTGTAGCAGATGCTGGAGTTGCAAATTGTGCTGGCGAGTATTCGGCCAATACATAATTGGCTGCATCAGTTCCGTCCTCGTCTTTAATCCAATATTGAGAATTTGCCGCTCTTGCACGTACCTGATTGACATAGGTTCTTGCTTGCTCTAAAGAACCGGCTTCTATTTCCGCTTCAGCGGCCATCAAAAGCACATCTGCAAACCTGATAATCGTGTAGTTCATAGTAGCATAGCCCCTAGTCCAAGAGCTAGCATCAGTGTATACTCCATCTTGATTTACATAATATACATATTTCTTGGGTGCATAAGGGCCTCCATAAGCCTGAACACGTATCCAAGCAGCACCTGGAAAGGGTTGCCAGCCTAAATAAGAAATACCCCTTCGACCAATAGAAAAGTCAATTCGTGGGTCTAAAGGACCGGAATCTGGTGTGAAGTCTGCTGACGCAGGAACTCCCATATCCGTTACCAAGGCATTCGCTGGATCCCTGTACGATTTATCAAGTAAAGGAAGTCCGGCATTTGTAGTTCGAAATGAATTAGCCAGTTCAAAACTAGGTTGAAAGAATCCACAGCAATCCCCAGGTCCTGCAGATCCTGTGGCATAAGGATAGTTTAAGTCATCCCACCAATTCGAATTTCTTACGTTACCAGTTTCATTGGAAGATTCAACATCCATCACAGACTCGGCATGGTTATCATTATCTGCATTGAATATTTGGGCATAATCGTCCAACAATTGATATTTTAAGCCATTAGAGGTGACACCGTTCGCTATGACATCATCAAACCAAGTTATGGCTTCTGCATACTTTTGTTGATACAATTTTGCTTTGCCCATATAGGCTGCAGCAGCCCATTTGTTGACCCTTCCGGCATCGGTAATTTCATCAAGATTATCGTAAGCAAACTGAAAATCAGCCTCAATTTGAGCCCAAGCATCACCATTGTTTGGAATTTCGGTGATTTCGTTTGATGCTAGGGTTTCATCAAAAACAACAATATTATTGAAGTGTTTTTTAAGATCAAAATAAAAGTGGCCCCTCAACATTCTAGCCTGAGCCTGTAAGCTCGCGGCTCTCTCAGCGGGAATAAGATCGATTGATTTAGCAATCGTTGCTAATACGGTGTTACATCGACTGATTCCTTCATAACGAGCCCTCCAAATTTGATGGAAATCGTTAGCAGTGGGATCCGCTTGAAAGCGTTGTATAGTTGCTAGAGAGGCACTGTCTCCTGGATCGGTACCTTTATTGGCATCCCCACCAAGAATCGAACCTGTAATCCAATGACTAGGCGCACTGGCACGGCTACCTCCATCATCGGTTATGGCACCGTTTAACATCGAATAGGCACCAACTAAAAGCCCATCTATACCTGCAAGGGTGCTTACTTGGGCATCGGCAAGAGTGCCCGTTGGCGCTACTTCTAAAAACTCATCGCTACAGGAAACGCCTACTACTAGGAATGCCGCTGTCAAGACAAGTGTTTTTTTTATTTTACGTATTGTTTTCATAATTTTTTTATTAAATATAGCAATTTATGTTGAATAGGATATCACCATTATATCACAATCATTAAATACCGATTTCAAAGTTTATTAAGTATTGAGGGGATACAGGATAGTTTCCAATATCGATACCGAAATTGGTATCTGCACCGCCGCCTACACCAGGATCGATACCTCCATAGTTAGTAATGGTCCAAATGTTATTGGCAGCAAGACCGACTTTAAATTTGGTCAAACCTAATTTTTCTGTCAGAATGCCTCTGAAGTCATAAGAGAGGGCTAAACGTTGCAGACGAACATAGCTACCATCTTCGACATACCAAGAATTACCAACCGTATTGGTACTAAAATTAGAAGCACTCTCCCATATTGGAGCTACAGCATTGTTACCAAGTTCCGGTGTCCAAGATTGATATGCCGCATAACCTTTGGCAGATCCTTCGAACACGCCATAGAAATCGGTATACCATTTTGTTTGGTTCCAAATCTCATTACCGAAAGAGCCAAACCAATACGTTTCAAATTCAATGGCTTTGTACTTCAAATTAAGTGTAATACCACCAGTGTAATCTGGTACGGGACTTCCTAAAAATTTACGGTCTTCAGGGGTAATACGACCATCGCCGTTTACATCTTCATATTTAAAGCGGCCGAGACCTTGACCATCTTGTGCGGGAACAGTTTCACCGGCATCGTTAACGAAAGTATTACCATCTACCTCTGCCTGACTATTGAAATAGCCTACAACATTGTACCCAAAAAAAGCGGATAAAGATTGACCGACAGCATTTCTGGTAGCGACAATATTACGAACGTTAGGTCCATCAAAGAAATCAAGACCAGGCGCCAAAGCAGCTATCTCATTTTTCAAGAATGAATTGGTCATGCTTACCTCGAAAGTAAAATCTTCAGTAATATTGCCTCTTCCGATAATTTCGAAGTCCAGTCCTTTGTTAGACATTTTGGCTATGTTTACCGATGGTGCTGCGGCAAAATTACCAGTAACAGCCGGTAATGGCAGTTGATACAGAAGGTCTTCGGTATCTTTGGTCCACCAATCTAATATGAACTCCAATTTATTATTGAAGAAACTGGCATCAAACCCAAGGTTAAGTGTGGTACTGGTTTCCCATTTTGCGTCAGGGTTACCGATACGGCTCTGTGCAAAGCCTTCTGTAGAACCTGAGGCTTGACCGGTCGTCTGATAAAAGGTGTTTGCCCTATCTGACGCATATAGCGAGTATTGGTTGTTCGGATTCACGTTATTCGAATTTCCCATTTGACCCCAACCCCCACGGAATTTAAGATCGGTAATCACGTCTTGATTTTGCATAAAGGGTTCAGCAATGACACGCCAAGCTGCAGATACCGCAGGAAACGTTCCGTATCGATTATTGCCACCGAAACGGGAAGCCCCATCCCGACGTAATACCCCGGTCAAATAGTATTTTTCGTCAAAACTATAATCCAATTTACCAAACAGGGAATAGAAATTTACGCCTTTAAACTGGTCACTATTTACCACGGGGCTCTGAACTACGCTTAGACTCTGGAAATCGGGATCTGTAGAAAATGGGTTAAGACCAGATCCGCTAATATTTTTGCCTATGCCCGTATTAAGAGCCTCAATACCTGCTAAAGCCTTCACACGGTGAACACCGAAAGTCTTATCGTAACTGGCCGTATTGGTAAAGGTCCAGTTAAAATTATAACCACTGCCTTCACCATAACTGTCGTTTGCAATAGGTTCAGCATCCCCTAAATATTTATAATTGTAGTTAGTGAAGTAATAGTTATTGTATCCTCCACCGAGGCTAGAGCGTAGGGTTAAACCATCTACAGGTTTTATGAGTAAATATACATTTCCAGTACCCCCAATTGAATAATTCGTATCATCACTATTATCATTTTTTCGCTCCCTGACAGGGTTACGTGGGTTACCGAAACCTGCGGCCTTGGTACTTGCGAAACTACCGAACTCATCATAGACAGGTATAATTGACGACATACGTATAGCAGTGGTTATAGCTGATTCATCATCTGCTCCACTAATACCGCCACCATCACCAAAACCGCCTACAGCAGACCGGTAAGTGACCTGAAAATTTTCACCAACACTCAACCAAGGTGCAATGTCCCACTCTGAATTAAATCTTGCCGTATATCTGGTAAAGTCATTATTTAAAAGAATACCGGCTTGGGTCTGTCCAGAGACACTGGAATAGAAACGTCCATTTTCCGTACCTCCTTTAAAGCCTACTGTAAATCGGCTAATGGGTGCAATTCTGGTAAGTTCTTTGTACCAGTTGGTACCTCTTAAATTCGGACGAATTAAAAAGGTGTTGTCCGGATCGTTTTCATAGGCTTGTCTAATTTCCGCTACATTTACCTGGCTGGCAGATACGCCGCTCGGACCATTTGCATATAGGTAATCCGGTATTGTAGGCGTTGCGTTTGTGCCATATTGCGGATGCGTATAAGCGACCGGTTCACCGAGTGCAGCTGCATTGTTCTCATAAGCTATATGCGTATATCTTGCCTGATCGATAGGGCTCAATATTTTAATGGCATTTCCTGCGTTCGGATCTGCTATACCGCTAGAAATATTGACTGTAACTTCGGTTTTTTGAGTGCCACGTGAACCTGGTTTAGTAGTATATACCACAACACCGTTCGCAGCTCTAGCACCATAAATAGATGCAGCGGCTGCATCTTTCAGAACAGTAGTTGTCTCAATGTCATCTGGATTTAAAAACTCGGTGTTACCCACCGGCAATCCATCAACAACATACAAAGGCTCATTACCTCCAAATGCACCAAATCCACGAATACGGATTTGACTTGTAGTACCGGGCTGACCGTTTGTAATTACGGTAACACCGGCCACACGGCCTTGTAACTGCTGTTCAACGTTACCTGATGGTACGGCAGCAAGTTCTTCAGCCTTAACGATGGAAACCGCTGCAGTTGTTTCTCGCTTAGTTTCCGTTTGATAACCTGTTACAATTACCTCGTCTAAAGCTGCGGCATCTTCTGCCAATGTAACACTTACTGTAGAGCCATCGACCGCGACCTCTTGGGTCTGAAAACCGATATAGCTAATGACCAAACTGGCACCATCTTCGACCTCTAAGGTGAAATTACCGTCAAAATCGGTTTGAGTACCATTGGATGTGCCTTTTTCAACAACATTGGCACCGGGCAGGGGTACACCTTCACTATCGACTACTGTTCCTGTTATAGTCGATTGTACAATGTCTTTCAATTCATTTTTAATTAGAATCTCTGAATTGGCTAGGGCAAATTGAGACCCTAGGCAGAGTAGCATTGAAAATAGCCCAATACTGAAGGAAAACTTTTTTCCTTTGGGGCGTAACACATAATTTGTGCGCTTTTGATTCATAATAGTCATCTGTTTGTTAGTTTAATTGACTGAGTTTTTATTTTATTAAATGTTGATTGAGTCATCAGATGTTAATAAAAACAAAATTCAGGGGTAATGATACTAAAATTCTGTGAAACTAATGATCGAAATA
>DRGL01000038.1 GCA_011050085.1 Pricia antarctica
ACCCAAGTCAACGGATGACAATGAAGAGCGTTTAGAAGGCGAGGATTTATATATCAATATAGATCGTAGGTTAATCAAATTAAAACTACCAGAGATTTTGGTCATCGAGGCCAAAGGCGATTACATAGACGTTAAGACCGAAAAACAAACTTACCACGTACACACTTCCCTTAAAAAGATAAAGGAAAAGTTACCTGAAAAGACCTTCTTGCAAATTCACAGATCATTCATTATCAACTTTACAAAGATTATTGATATTGAAGACAATAGCGTGTTGATAGAAAAGAATGTCATACCCATTAGCAGATCTAACCGGCCCGAATTGATGCGGCGTTTAAATTTGGTATAGACCACAGGTATACGTTTTCATATATACAGCAAATTATTCTTTGAACGAACTTGTCCTTTCGTCTTCGAAAAGTTGTAATCCAATATTGACGAATCTTAATCTTAAGTTCAGTAGCACTTTTAAGTAAGTTTAATCTTAAAATCTTATAATGATAGCGACTATTCTTTTCGTAATCCTCCTATACATTATGATAATGGGTTTAATGAGCGTTTTTGTTCTAAATAACTATAGGTTGTACAATTAACTAGTGGGAAGTATTGTTTCCTCCATATTATAGGATAGCCATAAGGACATTTATTTATTTTACCAAAGCCTTTTCATGTAGTTTATCCAGTAAAGCCGAGGGAGAAAAGCGATACTATCAACAGACGTAAACCTCTAATTCAAACCTAATCATTGTGTGTTTAGAACGATTTCATCCAACTTCTCGAAAAACAACGGTTTGTCTGTTAGCGCCCATTTTATCTTCAAACCCATTTCGGTAAACTCAAACCCGGCGGCAGTGGCAGAGGCAATATTACTGTATTTGCCGTAAATGTTGGCACTTAGCCGCTTGCCAAATTGATGTAGCAATGCTGCTTCTGCACGAAAGATTGTAGTTTGCGCATCGTCTTCTACTTTTTGTAGTCCCGTTGCGGCACTGGCCATATAGCTTGTCTTTTCTGATATATTACCCCGAAAATCGGCAAAAACCTCTCCCGCCTGATATTGTTCGGGGCTAAAATATATGGTGGGCACCTGTTCTCCAAAGGAGATATATTGATAATTGAGTCCTAATTTCAAAGCTGGCTTTTGCATTACGGTATAATATAATGATGTGAATAAAAGATCGCGAGTGTTTTCGTCGGTCTGCTCGGTGTGCATCAGCTGTGTATACCAACCTAAGTTGACGTTGGTACCTAGGTTATAGGTAAGTCCATAGTGATTCATGACGATTTCCCGTTCAATCAGTTCGGCATTGAAATTCTGCACTTCCCGTTGATAACCAAGTTCTAGGTTTTGTAATGCATAGGGTTTGAGTGCCAGTTTGGTATCTAGTACGGGTTGGGTATACGCTGTCTGCAAAAACCGGCTATTGTTAAGACCAACCACGGTTTTTACATGTACGTTGGGATATAAGGTATAGTCCATCCCTACAAGTGCTACATGTGATTCCGCCTGGTTCAAGGTGACTGTGTTTTCCGTTGTTCTGAACTGGTAGCTAATTGATGTCTTGAACTTTGTAGAAAGCGGTATAAAAGCGGTAAGCGTATTGGCAAAAGCGACATTATTACCGTTATCAAAAGTATAGGCGGCCTGCTCCTCAACCGTAGGTAAATGCATGATGTTGAGTTTTTCGACAAATTGCAAGGCATCTTTCTGATTTTCAAAAACATTCAAAGTTTGATAGGCGGCTCCATAGGCAGGTATAATTCTGTCGGAAGCAAAAAGAGCATTGGCTTTACCTAAGTTTCCATCAAACGAGGTACTGTCACTTTCTAATATGGCATCGTAACTCTGCAAACTTGCCTTAAAATCTCCTGTGTACATGCCGAGAGTAGCTCTTAAAGCGAATATATAGTTTCGGTCGCCTTGACTCTTCTGCAAACTGTCAATCTGCTTTCGGGCGGTCTTGAACTTTCTATTCCAAATTAATGCCTGCACATACCTGTCGTAGGTTCGCTCTTCCAATTCAGTATCATCTAAATTCAAAACTTTCTTTTTTGCACTAAGGGCCCATTCTAACGCACGTTTGTCATTTTCGGCGATATGCTCTGCCAATACAATTCCATTGAGTGCACTAATGGAGTCTTTAGTTGAAGTGGCGTAACGCCAATAGGTTGCTTTGGCGCTATCGGTTTCTTTGGTAATTAAATACAGATTGGCCAAGTTTAAAAGGGCATCTTTATCTTCTGGAAAATCGGCAAAAATTTCGTTCAAATAAGTTTTGCCCCTTTCATAATCCTGATTGTTTACAAAGGTGTTCGCGTAACCAAGTTTAATATATTTTCTAGAGACCTTGGCACTTTTGTTTTGGGGCTGAAGTTTAAGCGCTTTGCTAATCCATTGTAGAGCAGCCTCATATTCTTTGAGATTACTTAATGTATTGGCGTAACCCAGTACTGCCCCGAACTTTGTGGGGTATTCAGCAACTAGATTTTCATAAAGCGGTTTTGCCGTTTTATAATCCTTGGCCCATAAGAAAGATTCACAATAGTTGATGGCTACCTCGAAATCGTTCGGGTATTTCTGTGCCAAACTTCCGAATAGGGAATTTGCCTTTTCTGGTGCACCACTCAATCCAACGGCACGACCGTAACATATTTGGGCGGTCTTATTTTCTGGATGCTCTTCAAGATATGCATCGAAGAAAGTCGTTGCGTCTTCAAAACTGCCCTTTTCGAGCATTTTAAAACCTGGGTCCATATCCCCTTGACCCATACAAATCAGAGGTAAAATAAAAGATAATACAAAGAAATATAATCGCATAATTATGTAAGCTTTTATTTACAACGTAATTTTTTCAGATATATGCTATAATTAGGTAAGAATTTGCTTTCAAAAAATTATTTCAAACTTCAAAAATTAGAAGTAACGTTTATTCGATTCGTCTATAGCTTTTATCCAACAACCGATTATCAACTGTGAAAAAGGCATAAACTGATGATTTTTAGGGCATACTATAAATGAAATTCATTTCACAACAGAATGAAAACGCATTTCTATCTTCAATTGTATTAGTGTGCATTTCATCGAATACTATAGGCAATACAACAATTAGTTTACACATAATGCGTTGTGTATAAATGGTTAAAAGGTAGGGTTTTTCTTATAAGATGCTAACTAAAGATAGAAACGCATCTATATACAATCCTCTAAATTTGAGAAGGAACACGCTCATTATTTTGTTGTCTATAGCGAAAACTACAGAGACCAAATCTGACCGAAATAAGAGGTATACGTCTTGAATTTGCAAGGAAAAGATTGTCTCTAGACCACATTTTAGCAATAGAATAATAATATAAAAATCAAACTGGGTATTTATAAAAATTAACGCTGTTTCAAGTTATCCCAAACATAAAACTAAACTTAACCTATGAAAATACTAGCCATCGACGACCAAAGATTGATATTGTTATCCGTTGAAAAAAGACTCAAGGAAATGGGTTTCGACGTAATGATCGCCGAAAATGGTCAAACCGGAAAAGAACTTTTTGACTCCTTTGCTCCCAATTTGGTACTTCTTGACATCAACATGCCAGACATGTCCGGTTTAGATGTAGTTAAATACATCAGGAATCAAAAAGGGTCAAAAATACCAATATTAGTAATGTCGGGAAATACCCAAGAAAAAGTAATTATTGATGGATTCACTTTGGGCATAGACGATTACCTGAAGAAACCTGTCAGCTTAGATGAAATGACCGCTAGGGTAAAGAGAATTCTTGGGACGCCAGAAGTAAAAAACGAAATACAAAAAGATTTTGATGCCCAAATGCTACAGAAAAATTGTGTGGGTGTTGTAATACCATGCTATAACGAAGAGGAAAGGCTATCAAGCCAAGAATTCAAGGATTTCGCCCATAAAAACCTTGGGTACCATCTCTGTTTCGTCAACGATGGCAGTACCGATAATACGCTAAACGTTTTGAATGAATTACGAAATGGCAATGAAGATCATATCAGCGTTTACGATTGCGCCAAAAATGGCGGAAAGGCAGAAGCGGTACGACAAGGCATGCTACACTTGGAGCAGGATTCGCAATTAGATTATATCGGCTTTCTGGATGCTGACTTATCTACCGACTTTCGTGATTTTGACGATTTGGTAAACACCTTAGAACAGTCTGATTTTCAAATTGTCAGTGGTTCTCGGATGAGTAGAATGGGTGCTGACATTACCAAAGAGTCGGCCAGAAAAGTAATCAGCATGACCATTAACTTGATAATCCGAACTATACTTCGAATGCCCTTCAATGACACCCAATGTGGAGCTAAAGTGATGGATCGTCAATTGGTAAAGAGTATGTTCACAAAACCTTTCATTACCAAATGGTTGTTCGACGTTGAAATCTTTATGAGAATGCGCAAACAATTCGGCGCCGAAAAAGCGAAAAGCCTTATCTGCGAACAGCCTTTAAAGCGATGGATACATGCAGATGGTTCTAAACTTTCGATGAAAGATTCCGTAAAGATTGTTGGCCAGCTGGCAAAAATAGCTATCAGTTATAAATAACGAAGCATCAAATCTTGGATTACGGAAGTTGTGAAAGCAGAACGAATGTCGAAAAACACATCCTTAGTAACTCAACATTCGTCTATAGTAAATTGTCGTCCGGCTTTCGAGCACGCTTTTAGATAAAACTTAAATCGATCTTTATTTAAAGAATAACAACCATTAGTACTCAAAATATTCAATGAATTATGGCATTTCAAATTAAAAAGAATGACGGCATCTTAAACGTTCACGGGGCATTAAATTCAGAAAATACCCAAAATCTCAAGCAACATTTTAAAACTTTTTTAAGTGAGGTAGATGGAATTATACTTAGTCTGGAAAACGTAACAACTATGGAACCTTTTAGTGCATTAAGTCTTGAACAAATTTACCTCGACTTCGTGAGAAGTAATAGGGTAATTCGAATTATAGGCAGGGAAAACCGAGATATTGCGGGTGTTATGAAAACTACCAAAACTTCTTATATACTTAGTGATGACCGCATTTAGAATTGCATTTCAAAAGGTAACACCTCAACAAGTATTCATGGTTAGTACCCTTGTGGTAAACGGGGGTAATTACCTGTACAACCTACTTTTAGGGCGATTTCTGGGACCTGAAGCCTTTGCGGAAGCAGCCTTACTTATAACGCTTCTATTAGTACTGTCATTTATAGGCATGACCTTTCAATTGACCACCACAAAATTTGCAGTCCAATTCTCTGATGAAACTTGGGTTGTATTCAAAAACACGATTTACAGGTACGCCCTTTTTTTTGGCATTCTATCAGGAGGGCTTATCATTGGGTTTTCCAAATATTTAAAAACTATTTTCAATGTACAAAGCCATTGGATATTTATCATTTTTGCTGTTGCCGTGCCACTATATTTTGTGATGAGCGTAAACCGGGGCAAATTTCAAGGTAGGCAAGAATTTGAAAAATTAGCAGCCACCTACCAGACCGAAATGTGGGGAAGGTTAATCTTGACTTTCACCTTGCTCTATTTTGTTCCTTTACCATCATCTATATTGATTGCGATAGGCATTGGCTTATCTTTTATAGTCGGCTTTATACCTTCAGACCTAAGAACGGTTAAAATTTTTTCCGAAGCCAGATTGGATAAAAAGGATTTAGTGAAAGTCTGGGCTTTTATAGGTCTTACCGCAGGCTATGAATTTACCCAGATTATTATAAACAACAGTGATATACTTCTGGTCAAACACTATTTCAATGCAACTGAAGCTGGTTTGTACGCCTCATTGGCATTAATAGGTAGGGTCGTATATTTTGTTGCTTGGATGTTCGTTATGTTACTGTTGCCGACTGTAATTCAAAAGAAAAAAGATGGTGAGGCCACTGCCCCAGTTCTATTCAAATACATTCTGTTCATCGGTATTTTATCTACCTGCATCGTAGGGCTTTGTTACATGATTCCTGAAATAATTATCGGGCTTATGTTCGGGGATGCCTATTTATCGATGGCACCGCTACTTTGGCAATATGCCTTGGCTACTTCCCTATTTGCCATATCGAACATATTCGCGTATTACTTTTTATCACTGGATAAATATGTACCTGTAATCTTATCTGGATTGCTCGGGTTATCGCAAATAGTACTAATCGTTCTATTTCACAGCTCATTACTTATTGTAGTTCAAATGCAGATTATAGTAATGCTATTTTTATTGGTAGCGCAACTCATTTTCTTTTCATATCAAATTTCAAAACCTGACCTAAAAATTAATCAATAATATGAAACTAGCAATTGTAACGGCATATCCACCGAGTAAGGTCACCTTGACCGAATATGGATATTATTTAGTAAAGCACTTTCGACTTCAAGAAGAAGTAACTGAACTGATTCTGATTACCGACCATACCGAAGATCCAAAAGACCTCAACTTTGAAGAAGAAGGATGCAAGATAACGGTTAAGGAAAGTTGGAAATTCAACAGCTACTCAAATATTTGGAATATTAGCAAAACCATTTCGGAAACAAAACCAGATGCCATACTATTCAATCTTCAGTTTTTAAAGTTCGGTGACAAAAAGGTTCCTGCAGCCTTGGGCTTAGTACTTCCGTGGATATGTAAACAAAAGGGAATTCCTACCATTTCACTATTACATAATATTCTTGAGAAAGTAGATTTAGACAATGCGGGCTTTACCAAAAATCTGTTCCTACAAAAAATTTATAATTTCATAGGCACCACTTTGACAAAATTTATCTTGGCTTCGGATATTTTGGCCGTTACCATCAGTAAGTATGTTGAAATATTGGAAAAGAAATACAAAGCAAGAAATGTTGCGTTAATTCCGCACGGTTCTTTTGAATCACCACCAGAACCCGATTATACCTTGCCTGAAGGTCCAAAACAAGTGATGGCCTTCGGAAAATTTGGTACCTATAAAAAGATAGAGGTTCTTATTGAGGCCGTTGAATTGATTCGCAGCAGATGCGATGAGGATATGGAGATAGTCATTGCAGGTACAGACAGCCCGAATACACCCGGTTATCTTAAAGATATGCAAGAAAAATATGCGAATGTGAAAGGTCTGCGTTTTACAGGGTATGTAGCGGAAGAAGATGTACCCAGAATTTTCGGCGACAGTGCTGTAACGGTATTTCCGTACACATCGACTACGGGTAGTTCAGGAGTGCTTCACCAAGCCGGTAGTTATGGCAATGCCGTAGCCTTGCCGGATCTTGGTGACTTGAGCACTTTGGTAGAGGAAGAAGGCTATAAAGGCGAATTTTTCGAACCCTTGAGCGTTACTTCATTGGCAGATGCCATTCAGCGGATTTTACAGGATGATGAGTATCGCGTTCATCTAGGCCGCACCAATTATGAAGCGGCATGTTCTTTACCTATGTCGACGATTACCAAAATGTATATCGATTATTTCAATGCCATTAAATTTGCAAAGAGCAAAGGTAATGTGCTTATTCTTCCAAAGGAAATGAAAGCGGTTCACCAGAAGATTTAAATCATGTTCTATATAAAAAAAGGGGGATGGCTAACTTGGCTATTCCCCTTTTTTATTTTAAAAAACCTTGATGTTATTGTTTGGATAAAACTTGAAACGATTTTTTCTCCAAGCCATCCATATTCAAACAACCGTAATACTGTTGTGGGGTTTTGCGCCAAGGTAAGCGACCTACAACTGAAGTGGGAACCTCTTTAAAATCGTAAAGCGTCCAGAAAAGAAAGGGAATATTCCTTTGTTTTAGCAAAGGTTGCATTGTTTCGTAGTATAACGCCTGTTTCTCTTCGGAACCTTGATATCCATTCCAAAACCCGCCGTAAGAAGAAATGCCGTATTCCTGAAGTACTATGGATTTTTGTGCCGGAACAGCAAGCTCAAGGCTTTCATAGGCTTCTAAAAATTCGTCAAGTTTTCGATAATAGTGGAATGATACAAAATCAACTTCTTCAGCTAAATGAACAGCAGCTTCGGTGCTAGACCATCCTATAGTAATGGGATGTTCTGTATCCCAATTTCGTATTTGAATGCGTAATTCTTTCAACCATGCCAGTACGGTCTCTTTACCTCGCGAGTCAAAGTCTAAATCGGGCTCGTTCTTTAAATCCCAAGCTAAAAGGGCTTCATGATTCTTTAAGGCAGTGACAATTGTTTTTGCATGACGGTGATTCAATGACCAATCAGCAACCTCATAATTTCCGTAAAAATCGAACAGCGTAACAATTACTTTCAAGTTGTTATCATTAGCTCTATCTAGTAGCGACCTTACATTTTCAAGTTTTACGGCGTCTACCCTTGCCCTTCCGAAATCTTCATAAGGAATGAAAATGCGAATTGTATTAAGTCCCATTCGCTTGATAATCTTAAAATCTACATCAATACTATCGGCGTTATATTTCTTTCCAAAAGTATCCCAAGGGGAGTTTTTAGGATAATAATTGAGCCCGTTGATTCCCGCAATATCATCAGTATTGATTTTTTCAATTGCTGTGGTATTACTGTGAGTAGTTGCATCATCAAATGTCTCAATAAAGTGACGCACCCGCCAAAAGCCATCCTCCAAAAGCATGATAACCTTATAGTTAGCTGTTCGGGTCTCTTCGAAAATAGGTGTATTATCGAGAATACTTTTACGGAATAACCGTACCTGTTGATCAACAAACATAATTTGTGTACCATCTGCGCTATAGAATTTCAGCTGCGGATAATGGCTTAAAGAGGTCTGCTCGAACGTATTTCCGTTATTTTTATTGAAAGTCAGTAAATCAAAAATTTTCGTTCTCGCACTATCCGTAAAATAATCGGCTAAACCATGAGGGTCACTTGTGGCAAGCGCATTGTTTTTCACGTACCAACCATTAAGATAATCAAGTTCGATTTTGGCCAAGGTTTCCTTTTCAATAGGTCTTCCTTCGACCAGTGTCGTATCCCAAATCACCTCTGGGGTATAGCTAGGTTCTTGTTCAACAGAAACGTGAAGCCTACTCGACCGGTCGGCGCCCGTATTCAGATATGACCAGACTGAACTAATGCCGAAAAGCAATAAGGCATTTACCGCCAAAAATGAAACAATCAGCGCAATCCGTAAAATGGCTTTATTCCACTTCATTACTACTAAGGTTTCTATTAAATTCTTTTTCCAATCCGGCCAGTTGTATCTTCAGTTTGTAGGTACCATTAGGGAAAAATCCTTCTTCCAAAATAAATTGACCTTTTCCAAATTGGGTATTCGTGGTTTTTGTCTCCAACAAGATACCAGAATCGGCATAAAGATCGAGTTGAATCTGCAGGCCATCTGGAACTAATGTATCCATAAAACCAATCACTGGACCGATATTCATTTGACGATTATCTTCAGAAAAGATGACGTCAAAGTCGGCAACCGATGATACAAAAGAAACCGATATCGATTGGCTTTTTGCCTCCCCGGTAACAAAGGCTTCAATAGCCCACTGATCGGCCTCATCAGGATGTAGCATTCGACCCGTTGCTACACCCGCCAATGTAGTGCCGGAAGTTTGAAGTCTCATTCCTTTTGTATTGGTAACAATAAAATTCACTAAAGTACCGTCGCTTACCACATTTCCAAAGCGATCTGTTATGGGATCGGTCTTGAAGGAAATGACTTGATTGCCGTCTGCAAATTCATGAACCCTTTCGTAGACAATCGTAAAATCAGTGGCGTTCGAAGGCGAAATTATACTTGTTAATTCTTTTGAAGCAATACCATTAACTGATGCGCCTACCAGCATTCGGCCAGCCTTTTCCTCGCCATATAGTAGTTGCCAAGCAAATCCATCTTTAAGGACAGCTGGGGCAACACTGGTTTTATCATCTAGTTGCTTTACGATTTCGATTTGGGTGCCCTCTGATAGTGGATTGTCATATACATCCGTTGGCATAATTACTAACATAGAATAATCGGTACCACCGGCCCGTATACTCCTTGGACCAAAATAGGTCTCGATTTTATTCGGTGCTTTTTTGGGCTCCAATTGAAAACTACCGGACAACATTCGTTCGGTATTGGCTATGAGCTGCCAACGATACTGCCCAGATCGCCTAGTATATTTTCCTTCGATTCGGTAGGTAGCTTTGCCCGATATCACCTCTGGGCGAAACAGTATCGGTCCTGTACTATTTTCCAATAAAAGCATAGGGGTTTGATTTCCTTCCAAAGCAAACTTAAATTCAAGCGCATCACCTACCTGAGAAACTTCAGGTGCCGATAGCAATTTTACAGTGAAGCGCTGCTCTATTTTTTCTTCATTTTCTTCCATGCATCCAAGCAATAGCATAAAACACAATATGTATAACAGTGGTTTCATCTATTTCGGGTTTCCGACATAACTATTCAATTCCAGCTTTAAAAAATCATAGTCCGGTCGGGAAACAGGCTGTAATTGCAAATAGGCGTGATTTAGATTACGGTCAGGAATTACTTTTCTTGCAATATCCGCATTGGGTAAACCGTTCACAAAACAATTATCTAGACTACTATTGATGAGCGATACACATTCCATCGACATCAAATTATAATGAAATGCCTGTTTCCGCTGCACCCTGATACCCTCTTGCACGAAGGTATGGTCCACCCAAATTAAGTTTTTTTCGGCATCATAATATGACACCAACAGTAAAGGTATGGTTACCTCTTGAATACCACTATTGAACAATTCGCCCGTTATTCTTTTTTCATCTAGGGTCATTTTTTGAAAAGCTACCGCTTTATATAAATCGGTATTGGCGACATTACCCGCGCATTGCAGATTGAATTTGGTAGGTTGCTCTTCAAGTTCAGTTGGTGTAAATTCGTCAGGATCAAAAGTTGGCGGCAAGGTATCTTGTGTCTGGCTCCAAGCAATGCCCTCAAAATTAACTTTAAAGGAAGTTATCTCCATGGGCATCAACTTATGTTTCATATGGTACTTGGCATTGTAATTTGCCAATTCATTATCCTCATCGTTATACAATGTAGCTTTTACGACCACATCTGCAGGTACGTTATCTACATTTTGCAATTCTCCTATAACCGAATACTGACCATCGAATTTCACCAATTTAGCGGATAAAACCTCCAATACGGGTTGCTTCAATACGTCTTCATGGTGGGTCTGTTGAGTAGTTACCCGCCTTCTGCCGTGATTATAAAAAGAGGTGCCTGTTTGTGAGAATAGTTGATCGGGAGGTATGTCGGTATTTAAGTGTGAAGGGGCGATATGCCAATTACCATCGCGCTTTACCAAATCATGAAAATACGTTTTCTCAATGCGCTCCAACGGGGTTACCCATTTTGTGTACACGGTAGCCTTTGCGCTAAGTTCAGTTTCCTTGCTCAAAGTAACGGTAATTGCATCTAACTTGGCATACGAGCTTAAGATACCGTCCGTAACCGATACTTCTAGCATATACTGGGATATTGGGACTTGATTTTCCGTATCCAAATAGGAATGCGCCCGTTCGAATTCTTTAAAATCAAGTGCATCGTAATAGGCCATTATGACATTTTCCGGGGAACGCTGAGTATCATTATGCAGGTAAAAAACATAAATACATAAGCAAAGAATGAGCACCATCAAAATTGCCCAGATGTGGTTGATCAATACCAAAGGTTTTGGGAAATTAGCGTAGGTGATTGTATATTTCATGTATTCGGGCACAGCAAGCTTTCTCGATTTTAATACACGATACCACATGAATTGAATGTTGATACAAAAAGCTAGTAGAACCGTTGAAATGGGAATAATACCCCACATAATTTTTAACCATTGGGCCACCTCATCCTTTGCTAAAATCGAGGATAATGGAGGCACGTTCAGCTTTTCCCATACCAGAATTCCATTTTCTAACTGTTGCAGTCTTTGCCATCCACAGAAGTACAAAATAGGGTCATAGAATTTATCATTGCTGAAAATGTATTTGAGATTATACTTTTCAGGTACGGTCAAAAATTGTTGCAGCGACCCAATACCCTCAACGCCTCTAAATTTTGAATTTTCAAGTCGTTCTATAGCCCGAGTCGTGAGTTCCGGAAGTCTTCTTGCCGAATGGTAATTGCCATCTACCGTCATTGCTTTGGTCTGGGCGGATAACCATGCCATTTGATCACCAAATCCCAAAGGCAAATAGCGCCAATGATCATGTTGGTCTTGATTGAGAAAATTGACAATGGGCAGCATGTTTATCTTATCAGGCTGTGATGGTCTGAAATAGCCCAAGCTCATGGTAAATAACACCATGAATAAAACACCCCCAGCCAAGGCTGCCCCCAAAATTCGATGATAAATGGCACCGAACCGTGCCTGTAAATATTCTTTTAAATCCCCTTCGACCAAACGATACGTAAATTCCCCAAAGATTGGGAGTGACATTATGGTGGCCCAGAGCGTAAAACGGTCTAAGGTTAGGATATTGAAGGCGGTCTCCCCTAGAATCTTTAATGGAATGGGTGTTGTACCGCCAGTTCCTAAAATTGTAAGCATAGTCATCGACAAGCCGAAGAACAAATACCTTTTGCTAAAAAAACGGTAGAAAATATAGGGGATTAAAAAAAGTAAAATCCCCCAAGGGATAAGAAAAAAGACCAAACCAGAAGAAGTTACCTCCAAAAAATTATCCCTTGAACCATGCGGTATCGGCACCTGGGTAATCGGATTTTTTTTAGAATTGATCCAATAAGGCAAAATACAGACAACGATCAGCACCAAAGATGAGAACCCAAAGATTACTATACGCTTGAATAGAAACTTAAACGAGCGGAAAAAAACGCCGAATGTCAATTCTTTATTGCTGTTTACCTTATCTCTCGAATAATCCATAACGACCATACCGATTAAGGGAAAAATAAAAAATACCATTCCAAAAATGGGAGTGACATGGTGCGAGGTTACGGTGACTGCAATCAGTGATAAACAAGTCAACAAGAATTTCGCTTTACCAGTTTTGATATACATGTATATTTCTGGCAGTGAATGCAGCAGAATGCTCAGCCCGACAATACTGGGCAATTGACCAAAAATATGTAAGGTCTCAATAAACGTTGATGAAAATACCGCAAGCAAAGCGGTGTAGCCGGCAACCCTTCGGTTTGCGGTCATTACCAGCCCAAAACGATAGGCACCCGTGATAAACAGAAGAATGGCCAAGAGGCCAACGGTAAAAAGTCCAAATTTCAATCCGCCGATGTAGGATAACATGGCAATGGTTTGATGTACTAGAGGTGGATAACCTTGAACCGTAAAGCCAGTATACCATCGGTAATCCCATGGTTCAAACCAACTATCGGCATAATGGTTGGCGAAAAACAAATGGATCAAAGCGTCGTAAGTAGACTCCAACGTGAAGAAGATGCCGGAACCGTGAAACGCCAGACCTATGAATAGGGCTAGAACCAATAAGCTGTTCGTGTTTTTCATCGAAATATGCTGTAATAAAATATAACATCATATTGTGAAGTATATTGTATTCATTGGTGGTAATCGGTCAACTACTTAAAAGTGTAGTGCATCACATAAATCTACTTTCTAAGCTTCAATTCCGTTTTTTTGAAGTTAAAAAACGACTACAACCAAATGGCAGAGTACTTGAATAGAGAAGATATGGCTCTAACATAAAAGTATAGGAAGGAAAATCTTTCTAAATAAACGCAAAATCTAGGCCTTTAATATTCGTAAAACAGCAGTAAACATTGGGGTTTACTTAATGTTCAACTTAATTCTAAACTCTTTTGTGGTTGCTAAGCAGTATCGCAGATAAGTCAATCCCAATCCTAAAGAAAAGCGCATCATATTTAATTTCATCCGGCTTGGTCTAAAATCAGATAGCACACTTTAAAAACGTTCACTTAAATCTGCGCTTAATCGCTGAGCCTATTAAAGTAGTTGAAAATATCGATTTTAGAGTGATTAATTTGTAGAGGTAATTACAAGAGAAAAAAAGTGATAAAGACTTAAGTTTGTAAGAATGGCGATTCTTTGCGAATCGGTTATTACTACTTTAATTTGAGTATTAGTGATATAGGATTGTCTTTTTCATTCAAGACCTCCTTAAAGCCTGTTATCTGTAATCCCGATTCGGAAATAGTCTGAACCCAATCTTCGAAAGTCCGAGCGTACCACTCGTGACCCTCAATAAAATTACCGGGAAGACCCTTCCAAGAATTGGAGATGATTTGACTTTTATAACTTAATCCATTAATAAACAAAAAGAAAGGATGCAGGGTTTGTATTAAGATCACACCTTCGCCGTTCAACTGATTCTTCGTTGATGACAATAATTTATCAAGTCCGTCTTTTTGATACAGACAAAAATTAAACACGGCAACATCGAACGGCGCTTCTGGAATTGATTTCCCATCGATAATATCCTGATAGCCAAACTGATAAAACTTTTCCGATCCTTTTGTTCTTGCGTTTTCCAAAAGCTTCTCAATAGCATCAATACCTACCGCGGTTTTGCCCATTGCCGAAATCGCCCTGGTCAGCCAACCTTCTCCACAGCCTATATCTACGACCGTATTGCCAGAAACTGCCTTTACTTCATTTTCGATAGCTTTGTTCGTAAATTTTCTCGAATCGATTTGGCCAGTACCAATAACCCTTATCCATTCCTCAGCGTTTTTGTTCCATGAATCGATAATCTTTTCATCCTCCATATTCATCCTTTTACATATTAAAATTTTACAGGCAGAATCATACCCAAGCAAAAAACCTACAACAGAATAACAGTTGTAGGTCTTTTTACCAATTAATCTAACGAAACAACTATTCAATTAGCGATTAACTATTAGGGTCATCTGGGGTATTCGGGTTACTGTTTCTTTCCAAATCAGGATAAGGATAGAAATTACGGTTTCTTTCCTCAGTATAAATCATTGAGTTGCCACTCGGTTCCGGTCTATCGAATCTTCTGCTATCTTCCAAACTCAATCCCATCAAAAATAGTTCTGCCCTACGATTCTTGTATATTTCCGACAATAGGGCTTCTGTTGTTTGCGGTCCTTCATAAGGTTCAACATTGGCATTAATTCCAAAAGGGTCGTCGGTATCCGTCAAAACCATATCAAGAGCAGCGGTTGCCGCTCCAAAATCAGGATTGGCCTTTCGTACGTTCGCTTCTGCTATGATTAGATTAATTTCATCGGGAATATATAAGGGAATGGACCCGGTATTTACATTGTAAAACCCTGCCAGATCTTCAATCGGCAGTCCATTTTGGTTAGTTTCATCAAGAGGAACCAAGTAAAATGAAATACGCCCATCTTCGGGATTAAATACGAACTCTGCGGGAAGACCAAAATTATCCCTTGGTTTAAAGTTAGGGGCATCGTTCAGAAAAACCCTGCTCCAGATAGGGTTAAGATTTTGGGAATCATAAACGAATTCGGAAGTACTAGTCAAATTCACATTGTTCGCAGCGGTAATGGCCGCCTCATAGTTTCCAACAAATAGATTATAGCGTGCAAGCAACGTGCTGACTGAATTAGGTATATCGATATTGCCGAGCGTTACGGTATTGATAAATTCATCGGAAATCGGATTCGCATCAATACCGCTCTTAGCTTCGTTCAGCAAGGCAATCGCATTTTCGTAACCTACAGCTCTTGGAACGAATTCCGCTTGGTTATCATTATTGGACACTATAACTACCTGCTCAAAATTCTGTGCCAAATTACCGATAGCCAATGCCTTAAAAAGTTTAGCATGAGCGATTAGTCCACTTTGCGTACCCCTCTCTAGATCAATATTCGGTGCGTTTGCCTCTATATCTTCGGCAATTTTGATGACCCGTAACATTGAAGACCATAATCCTTGAACGTTCGAGTTGAAATTGGGTAGGCTTGCCCCCCCATCCTCAAGCTCGATCATATTTTGGAACGTAGTTGTAATGCCACCTTCCCTGGTTGTTATTGCCGGAGTTTCGACTATCCAACGCACTCCTGTAGTTGAATACAGCTGCTGCAAACCTACCGATGCGGCAAGAATACCTTCGCGAGAAGAATACGTCTCTTCTGCCGTGGCGGCATTGGGATTGTCAAAATCGGTTTCACAAGATGCCAATACAATGATGGACATAAATATGAATACTACTTTATATAATTTATTGTTTTTCATCTTTTTCGCTTTTTTTAGAAGTTGACATTTACACCTAACTGATATGTGCGTGGAATAGGTACACCGGCAAAATCAAATCCTCTTACACCGTTACTCTGTCCTGCAGAATTTATCTCTGAATCCCAACCGCTATAGTTATCCCAAGAAATCAAGTTTCTGCCTACAAAACTGAATTTCAAATTATCGACTCCTTTAAAGGGTTCCCTGAAATTATAGCTCAATGACATTTCCCTTAATTTAACGAACGAACCATCCTCTATAAATTCTTCAAAGATACCGGCCTGAGCGCTGCCATAGGCTTTCGGCCTATTGCCCAACAATTCCTGACCTACATTAGATCCTCCTCCAAATATCACGTTGTCCAATAATCGACGGTTCCAGTTGAATACATCGAAGCCCTGGACTGCGTCTAATTGAACCCTAAACGAGAAATCCTTATATGAAAATTCATTGATCAACGAACCGAACCATTCGGGATTTGGATCACCGATGACCTTTGAGGTCGAACCATCATCGTTCACCCCAGTAAAAGGATAGCCGTCGGCGTCAAGGGAAATGCTTCCGTCGGGTTCCCTTGCGTAAAATTGGCGGTAAAAAACACCTAATGATTCCCCTTCAACGACATAATTTGTCGAAAAGCTACCGGCAAGTGCAAACTGACCACCTCCGGCCACGCTGGTAACCGTATTCTCATTTTTAGAATAGGTTGCGGTGATATCCCAAGAGAAATCCTGAGATTTTACAGGAGAACCTTTCAAGAGTATTTCTAGACCCTTATTCTCTAAGTTACCCACGTTTTCTATTCTTGAACTAAAACCGGTTGACGATGCCAGCTCTCGAGGTAGAAGAAGGTCGGTAACATCCTGCTTGTAATACGTGGCCTCTAGACCCAGTCGATTATTGAAAAAACCGGCATCAAACCCAAATTCAATTTCCTCTTGGCGTTCGGGAGCTACGTTTAGGTCGCCCTGTTGCGTACTGGGCACCAAACTCGGTGAACCATTTATGGCAGACGGATTCAATAACGTAAAACGTTGAAATGCCGATAGGGCCGTAAGGTTACCTGCTTGACCCCAAGAACCCCTTAGTTTAAATGTGCTAAACGTATCTCCGAATGTATTTTTCCAGAAATCCTCCTCGGATACGATATAGGATAAACTTGCCTTGGCATATAATTGATCTCGCTCATCCTTCCCAAAAGTAGAAGCGCCATCTTGGCGCAAGGCTCCGTTGATATAAAATTTATCCTTAAATCCAAACGACTGTTGAACGAAGGCACCCCAGTATGAAATTTGTGATCTACTCTCCCCTTGCGCCAATATACTACCGCTTTCTGCGGTTTCGACAATAGGCGGAAGACCATCGGCACTAATACCGATACGATCGAATTCCTCATATTGCCAAGAGCCACCCAATGTCGTTGTGGACGAAATGGTCTCTGTCAAGTCTGTTTTATAAGAAAGGTTTAAATCACTGTTATATTGAAAATTATTGATATCCGATCTTCTAGCGAATCCATTTCCGTTCGGTGATGTATTATTGATAGGGATAAATGCCATAGCGGACTGGTTGAAATAATCAAGTCCCAAAGTGTAGCTTGCGGATAGTTTTTCCGTGATTTTGGCATCCAATCCGATACTTGTAATAATACGGTTCACTTTTTGTCCAAAGTCAAATCTGTCTACCGCTTCCAAAGGATTGGTTCTAGGCACTAAATTAGAGGTTACCGGAAAAACCCCAAATTCGTTCGGAAACGGACTAATTGAATTATCACTGAAGATAAACCCGGTAATTGCGCCGTAAGCAGCGTTTATACCACCGTTAGGTATATCCTTGCTCTGACTTCTTACGTAGTTCAGACCGGCATTTACGGTAAGCCAATCAAATGCTTTTTGGGTCAGGTTGGCCTTAAAACCTACCCGTTGAAAATCCGTGTTTTTTATGATGCCCTCATTATCTAGATGGGACGCAGAAAGGAAGTATGACGTTTTATCGGTTCCTCCGTTCATGGAGAGATAGTTTTCGACACCAAATCCTGATCCAAAAAACTCATCTTGATAATCGTATCTCGTTGCCGGAACAGTTTCCAAATTAGTTCTATCAAAAGGATCTACCCAAGACAAAGGCGTGGTATTATAATCAATTTTATCGCGAAGTGAATTGATTTTTACGTTCGTTGAAAAACTAAATTTAGGTGCACCGGATTTTCCCTTTTTTGTAAATATTTGGACAACCCCATTACTTGCCCTTGAACCATATACTGCGGCAGCGGCAGCACCTTTGATAATCTCGATACGATCTATATCGTTCGGGTTTAGGTCAGCCAATCTGTTTTGGGCATTACCCCCAAGATCTACTAACTCATTACTTGAGTTACTGATGATTATTCCATCAACGATATACAATGGATCCGAACTTCCCAGAACCGTACTAGGGCCCCGTAAACGAATACTGATTCCTCCTGCTGGATCACCAGAATTCTGTTGCACTAAAGCCCCGGTAACCTTCCCAGAAATAGCCTGGTCAACCGCAGTAGCGCCGTTGTTTACTAAATCTTCCGATTTGACCGATGAAATAGAATTACCTAAAGTTCGTTTATTGACGCCGACTGTTGAGCCGGTTACCACGACTTCATCCAAACTCAGTAAATCTTCCGTAAGAACGACATCCGTAAGTATTTCGGTTGTTCCTCCTAAGCTAATAGGGACTGTCTTCGTTGAATAGCCTAGATAGCTAACTTTTAATTGATAGTTGCCATCTGAAATATTTGCTGTAAACGCGTATTTTCCATCGAAATCGGTCACGCCTCCGATGGTGGTATTATTAATAAAGACCGAAGCGCCCGGAATGGGTGCGCCATCGTTTCCATCCGAAACCGTACCGCTAAAGGCATAGTCCGAAGTCTGTGCAAAGCTAAAAGTACTCGCAGTCAATATCAAAAAGGTAGCCAATCTCGATAAAATCTTAGCGTGTCTAAAAGTTGTTTTTTCCATAAGGATCTGAGTTAGTTAATTCAATTGCTTGCTAAAACAATTTCTGAAAGATGTTTGATTATTGTAAAAGTAACCAAAATCTTAGGTGATGCAATTATTTGCCGTTTATTTATGCAGTACCCCGAAATGGTCCTTTTATTTTGATAAATACTGCAAAATCATGCTACATTTGTTGAGAATAATACCAAGCCAACCACAGTAACTATTATGCTAAAGGAAGAAAGACATCAATTGATATTGAACGAGGTTGCATTGCACAATAGGGTGCTGTTGACCGATATCTCTGAGGTTCTTAAGGTTTCCGTCGATACGGTAAGAAGGGATGTGATTCAATTGGATGTAGAGAAAAAATTGAAAAAAGTTCATGGTGGAGCCATATCATTGGGCTACTCAAACAACATGGGTGAACAGACCAAGGTTTATGCGCTTGAAAAGAAAAAGGGTATCGCTCAGAAAGCAACGCAACTATTACGAAACGGGAACATCATAATAATTCATGGCGGAACCACTTGTATAGAATTTGCCCGGAACATTCCAGAGAAGATGAGCCTTACCTGTTTCACGTTGAGCTTGCCCGTTGCCATCGAATTATGTAAAAAACCAAAAATTGAAGTTATTTTTCTCGGGGGGATTCTGGCAAAAGAGTCACAGATAGCTTCGGGCGGACAGGCAATCCACAACCTCTCAAGAATCAGGGCCGATTTCGGTTTTATCGGAACGGGATACGTAGATGCTGATTACGGCCTAACCGAGTTCGATTGGGAAAGCGTTCAGGTGAAAACCGCAGTAATACAGGCATCAAAAAATACGGTACTGTTGACTATCTCGGAAAAGCTAAATTCTAAAAATCGGTATAAGACTTGTGAGATGAGTGCAATTACTACCATGATAACAGAATTAGATCCGTCAGACAAAGCACTGGAAACATTTAAAAGAACGGGAGTGAGTTTGCTATAGCTAGCCGAAGAAGTGCATTGCTGGTCTTTAATTAGTATTTAGTAATCCTATATACTTTGTATGTGTTAGAGAATCTTCTAAAAATTCTGAATTTAGTGAATCCTAAATCCAATCAGAAAATTAAAATTATAAGGAAATAATATACCGTTTCACATATGTTGACGATTTGTGAACTCAAATCCATGGTCTCAAATGAAATCTTTGGAAACTGAAAATTATAAATCAATTAGTAATGTGCAATTTCAAACTGCTTTGATCATCAACAAAGACGTCGGCAACCCCGAAGCCTCGGGGTAACTTGCAAATCGGAAGTAGCCTCGGCAAGAATCGAACTTGCATCTAAAGTTTAGGAAACTTCTATTCTATCCATTGAACTACGAGGCCGGTAAAAGGGATGGCAAAAATAAAGTTTTTTTTGGGATGCTTTAAATTCCGTCACAACTAATTTGACCTTCTTTAGAAAGGTATTGAAAACTTAGTTATCTTGGATTACTGAAACCCGAACCCATTCAAATCCAACGAAACGCCAATGACCCTCTCCCCTTGGGATATCGACATCGTCATCGCCTACGTTGTCGGCGTTTTGGCACTCGGTTTCTACCTTTCCAGAAAATCCTCCAAAAACCTTAAATCCTACTTTTTAGGGGGCAATGAACTGCCCTGGTACTATTTGGGACTTAGCAATGCCTCTGGAATGTTCGATATTTCGGGCACCATGTGGTCAGTGGGCATCCTTTTTGTCTATGGATTAAAAAGTGCTTGGCTACCTTGGCTTTGGCCCGTTTGGAACCAAGTTTTTGTTTTCGTCTATCTCGCCATTTGGATGCGCCGCTCTAACGTTATGACAGGGGCTGAATGGATAACCTTCCGTTTCGGCGATGGTAAGGGTGCCAAACTTTCGCACATTATCATCGTTATTTTCGCTGTAATCAGTGTACTCGGTTTTATCGCCTATTTCTTCGAGGGCATCGGTAAGTACAGTACCTCTATTCTTCCTTGGGATATGTCTTTCGGGTTCTTCGGATACCCTGTATCGTCGGCCCGAAGCTACGCCCTGATTATTTGCGGATTGACCTCTTTGTATACCGTTAAGGGCGGTATGCACAGCGTGGTCGCAACCGAGGTAATGCAGTTCGTCATAATGACCATTGCCTGTTTCGGTGTGGGCATAGTTGCCTACAATATGGTAACTTCCGAGCAGATAGCTGCCGTAGTTCCCGAAACCTGGGACCAGCTTTTTTTTGGATGGAACCTGGGCCTCGATTGGAGCAACTCGGCCTTTCCACAGGTCAACAATAAAATCGAAAGCGATGGATTCGATCTGTTCGGCATTCTTTTTATGCTGATGGTGCTTAAAGGTATTTTTGCTTCTGTCGCAGGGCCCATACCCAGTTATGACATGCAGCGGATATTGGCCACCAAAACCCCTGCCGAAGCGGCCAAAATGAGTTTTCTAACCATTTGTGTACTCTACATTCCGAGGTATTTTATGATAATCGGGTTTGCCGTCCTTTCACTGGTTTACCTCGCCCCTGAACTACAGGCCATGGGCGACAACATTGATTTCGAGCAAGTACTTCCCATGGCCATCAATAAATTTCTTCCGATAGGCTTGAAGGGCTTGATGTTAGCAGGTTTCCTCGCCGCTTTTATGGGTACGTTTGCGGCTTTTGTAAACGCTGCGCCCGCCTACATTGTAAACGATATTTATAAGAAATACATCAACCCCGGAGCTCCTGATAAAAAACTGGTACGGCTGAGTATTATTTCATCTCTGGCCTTGGTTATGGTCGGTATAGCCTTCGGTTTTAATGCCGGTTCGTTGAACACACTCATTCTGTGGTTGAGCTCTTCACTTTATGGGGGCTATGTCGCCGCCAATGTGCTTAAATGGATATGGTGGCGTTTTACCGGAAACGGTTATTTTTGGGGAATGTTCTTCGGATTGATCGCTTCGACAGTCAAGTTCCTGTTTTTTCCAAATTATGTAGATATTTTTGTATTTCCCATCATCTTTATCTTTGCATTTATCGGTTGCATTATCGGTACATTTCTAGAGCCCCTTCCCAATCGGGAACAGGTAAAACGATTTTACAAACAGACCAGACCGTGGGGCTTTTGGGGCCCGATCAAAGAAGAGGTGATGGCCGATGACCCCGATTTTATTCCCAATATGGATTTCAAACGGGATAGTTTCAATGTAGTAGTAGGTATTGCTTGGCAAATGGCACAGGTGGTTATACCTATCTATTTTATGCTCCGGAAGGATACGGAAATGGTAATTTGGAGTAGTGTATTGATTTTGACGAGCTACTTATTGAAAAGGTTTTGGTGGGATAGGTTAGCAAAGGATTGAGGTTTCGAACCTCGAAAAGAGAATAAAGCATTTATGCAAATTACAGGTACCTTTTTAGACGAGATAAGTCACGATATCCCCCATCAGAATTGGGGCAGAAAAGAGTGGGATACCGACTTCGCCCACATGAAAGAAATGGGAATCGATACCGTTATCCTCATCCGTTCGGGATATCGGCGATTTTTGACCTATCCATCTTCCTATTTGATAGAAAAACAAGGCTGCTTTAAACCGCCCGTTGATTTGATAGACCTGTTTTTGAAACTCTCGGAAAAGTACGGCATGACCTTTTACTTCGGCACCTATGACAGCGGTAAATATTGGGATACCGGCGACATGCGCCACGAATTAGACATCAACCTGCATATCATCGAAGAAGTATTTCAGAAATACGGCCACCATAAGAATTTTGGTGGATGGTACCTCAGCCTCGAACTGAGCCGTAAGACCAAGGGTGCTTTAGAATCTATTTCCAAATTAGGCCTGCAATGTAAAACGGTTAGTAACGGATTACCCGTTTTAATCTCGCCATGGATCGATGGAAAGAAAGCCATAGCGGCCACAAAAGGGGAGCTTGCCAAAGGTTCAGGTATCTCACTAAGGGAACATCAAAACGAATGGGATGAAATTTTCGACGGTATCAAAGACGCCGTCGATATCGTTGCCTTTCAAGACGGGCATGTCGATTATCATGAACTCGAAGATTATTTAAGGATAAACAAGCGTTTGGCCGATAGATACGGATTACACTCATGGACCAATTCCGAATCATTTGATCGTGATATGCCCATCAAGTTTTTACCCATCAAATTCGAAAAGATGCTACTCAAACTGGAAGCCGCCCGACGTGCAGGATGCGAAAAGGCGATTACTTTCGAATTCTCGCATTTTATGAGTCCGCAATCTGCCTATTTGCAGGCGGGGCATTTGTACAATAGGTATATGGAATATTTTAAGCTAAGTAAAGAAAATTGAAACACTACGCTGAAATATATAAGCGCGAGTTGCTCGAAGAAGTCATCCCTTTCTGGGAACGCCACTCCCCGGATACCCAATACGGCGGCTATTTCACTTGCCTGACCGACAAGGGCGAAGTCTATGACACCGATAAATTTCTTTGGTTACAGGCCCGGCAGGTTTGGATGTTTTCTAAGCTGTACCAAGAAGTTGAGCCCTTGGTAGCATGGAAGAGAATGGCGCAACTGGGAGCCGATTTCCTCGAAAAACAGGGAAGGGACCAAGAAGGAAACTGGTATTTTTCTCTAAATCAAAAAGGCGAACCCTTGGTGCAACCCTATAACATCTTTTCAGATTGCTTTGCGGCCATGGCCTTTGGAGCTCTATTCCAGATCCATCCCGAAGAACGCTATGCCGAGATTGCTAAATGCACCTTTGAAAATATCTTAAAACGACAGGAAAATCCGAAAGGGAAATATAACAAAGCATACACCCGAACCCGCGAGCTTCAGAATTTTGCACTACCCATGATCTTGTGCAACCTTTCTTTGGAACTCGAACATATTTTGGGGGAAGAGCAAGTTGAGAAAGTTACAGGCTCGGTTATCGAGCTTATCCTAAATAAATTTTATCAGGAGGAAAGTGGACTTGTCTTGGAAAATATATCGCGAAACGGGCAGTTTATCGATACTTTTGAAGGCCGGCTATTAAATCCAGGTCATGCCATCGAGGCCATGTGGTTTATCATGAATCTTGGTATTCGCAAAAAGGATAATGCCTTGGTAGAAAAAGCGGAACAGATCATGTACCGACAACTCGAAAATGGTTGGGACGAAAAACATGGCGGGATTTTCTATTTTATGGATATCAAAGGTTATCCGCCCCAACAATTGGAACACCAATTAAAATTATGGTGGGTGCATTTAGAAACCTTGGTTGCTTTGGCAAAAACCTATGCGTATAATCAAAGTCCGACTGCCAAAATGTGGTTCGAAAAAGTGCACCACTACACTTGGAACCATTTCCGGGACAAGGAACGCGGTGGGGAATGGTATGGCTATCTCGACCGTCAGGGCGAAGTTTCGCTAAAACTTAAAGGCGGAAAATGGAAAGGCTGTTTTCATGTGCCTCGGGCATTGCTAGAAGTTTGGAAAACACTGGAGAAATTCGGTTGATGTATTTTTCGATTAGAAATAGATGACTCTCCGGCCTCAGCGGTATTTTTGGCAAGAACTACTTGAAATTTCAAAGCTTAAATAAGCTATGAGTTCTGAAAACGTTCATTTATGCCAAAAAGCCTTTCAATCGAACGACTTCAGTTCGGTTTAGTAGTTGCGTTAATTCAGCTTTTGGGTAACTAAAGAATCACATCACTTTTGTATCTTGATACATATTACAATTTTTTCAGAATAGCATCGTGAAACAAAAGTACTTTACACTTTTAATTTTATTAATAGGTCTGCCCTACCTCCAAGCCCAAAATCAAGTAGATGTTCTCATCATAGGAGGTGGTGCTGGTGGCACCTCGGCAGGCATACAAGCTGCCAGAATGGGCGCAAAGGTCCAAATCATCGAAGCCACCCCTTGGTTGGGCGGTATGCTAACTTCGGCAGGCGTGTCGGCCATCGACGGCAACCATGAAATGCCATCTGGCCTCTGGGGTGAGTTCCGGCAAAGACTTCGCGAGCACTATGGCGGTGCCGAAGCCCTTTCAACTGGCTGGGTCAGCAATACCCTTTTTGAACCTTCCGTAGGCAATGCCATATTAAATGAGATGTCCGACATACCAGGAATTGACATTGCATTTCATGCCACATACAAGGATGTGAAAAAACAGGGTGACCATTGGATTGTGAGTTATGAGCAAAAAGGGGGGAATTATACTACAAGAGCGAAAATATTGATTGACGCCACCGAATTAGGGGAACTTTTACCAATAGTAGGAGCAGATTTTCGCCTGGGAATGGATTCTAAAGAAGATACTGGTGAAGCGGAAGCTCCAGAAACAGCCAACGATATCGTACAAGATTTGACCTACTGTGTCATATTAAAGGATATAGGCACACAAGAAGACCGAAAGGGATTAGTGCAGAGGCCAAGAGAATACGATTCAAAAGCCTATGAATGTGCTTGCGAACGGAAAGACGGGGACATGTTCGGTGAGGTATCGGGCTGCGAACAAATGTTGAACTACGGCAAACTTCCCAACGATAAATATATGGTCAATTGGCCCAATTGCGGGAACGATTTTTATGTGGGCTGGCCAACGCTTAGTGCGCTAGAACGTCAAGAAAAAATAGTGGAAGCGAAGGCTTTTACACAAGGTTTTGTCTATTATATTCAAAACGAACTCGGATTTAAAAACTTAAGGGTGGCCGAGGAGTTTCCGACTAAGGACAATTTTCCCATGATTGCCTACAATCGTGAGGCTAGAAGGATCAAGGGGAAAACTTTTTTGACCGTAAATCATTTAGAACGGCCCTATGATTTTAATTTTTATCGTACCGGAATCGCAGTTGGTGATTACCCCATAGACCATCATCATGATAAAAACCCAAATGCCCCTGAAATCAAGTTTATCAATATTAAAGTACCGAGCTACAACATTCCATTAGGAAGTTTAATCCCTGATAGCCTTGAAAATTTTATTGTTGCCGAAAAGAATATTAGTGTTTCGAACATTGCAAATGGTACTACGCGATTACAACCCGTAGTTCTTGGTATCGGTCAAGCAGCCGGTGCTTTGGCGGCAACTGCAATTCTTATGAAGAAAAAACCATCTGAAGTATCCATACGAAAAGTGCAGAATGCTTTGTTAGAGCGTGGTGCGTATTTGATGCCGTTCATAGATGTGAAAAAAGAAGACGCCGCATTTGTCGCTATACAACATATGGGCGCTACCGGAATTCTTCAAGGATATGGAATATCTTATAAATGGGCCAACCAAACTTGGTTTTACCCTGAGCGTATCGTTTCGGAATATGAATTTAAAACAGGGTTGCTTCCCTATTATCCGGAACTGGAAAAAATAGAGGCTTCCGGACAGGGCGTCAAGCTTCCTTTTTTAACTGCTTTAGTTCAAATAATCTTTCCAAATAATCCCATCTCATCCATTAAAAAAAATTGGAAAAATTGGGGCATTGAACAGGAATACGATGAAAATCTATCGCTTAATCGGCGAACGATAAGTATATTAACGGACAATATTCTGAATCCGTTTGCCATCGAAATTAATTTTGAAGGGGATTTGGCAGGCCCTATTCGACCTTAGCTGTTTTATTTACAAAATTCAGCAATAAGGGAATGGCAGGGTAAACCATATTGTGTCCATAACCATCCAGTTCCATAAGTTCCACATCGGGATGTTCGACTACCTTTAGCATCCTATAAAAATAGGCGACTTCTTCATAGCGTCCTAAAAGCTCCAACTCCCTGTTTCCGGTAATCAGCAAAAAAGGTGGGGCATCTTTACGAACATGAAATATTGGTGCGTATTTATCTACGATGGGACGGGTACCTTCGATACCCATCTCTTTACGGATAGTGAAATGGGTAATGGTATGTCCGCTTAAAGGAACCAAGCCTGCGATATCATTCGCATCTATATCGTACTTCGCAAGATAACTGGTGTCGAGGCCAATCATACTGGCCAGATATCCACCGGCGGAGTGTCCGGTAACAAATATTTTCTTAGGGTCACCGTTGTATTTTTCGATGTTTTTAAACGTCCAAGCTACGGCCGCCGCCGCATCTTCAATATAAACCGGATGTTTCACCTTAGGATGCATTCTGTAATTGACGGTTACCACAGCAACCCCTTTTTCTAAAAGACCTTCAGGAATATGTTTTTCACCGCCTTCCAACCCGCCTCCATGAAACCATACTACCGTAGCCACTCGGCTCGTATCCTTAGGATAATAAACGTCTAATTTACAACGCTCTTCGATATAGGCATCAGATGCTCGGGCAGCGGCATCATAGTACCCCATATTTTCTTTCAAGTCATATTCTTTTTGGGCAAAACTAAAAGCACATCCCACAAAAAAGAAGAGCAACGCCGTTTTGATTTTCAGCTTAGCATTCACTTTGATTTTCAATTCGTAATTCAAAACGCTTTTTGGATTTATAGCTAAAATAATGGTTTTAGGCTATCTTATGAACGAGCTTGGCACAAAAAGAATATTTCTATTATCCATTTGGTCAACAAAGCTATATCTTGTATGCACAAACGCATAGCATGGACACAAAATCAAACCCGACCGAGAATTTGGCCGATGCAAATTCGGAAAACCGAAACTTATCCGAAGTCAAGGGAAGCTCCAGAAGAAGCTTTGTAAAAAAAAGCGCTATGGCCTTTATGGCCGGAAGTATACTACCACAGTTCAGTGCCAAGAGCTATGCTAATATCATGGGCGCGAACGAGCGTATAAATGTTTCGGTAATGGGTGTCAATAGCCGGGGCAATGCTTTAGCCCAAAATTTTGCGGCGCAGAACAATGCCAGTGTCATTCATATTTGTGACGTAGACAGTAGGGCGATTACCAACTGCCTCATAGCATTAAAAGAACGCCAAACGGTAGAGGCCAAACCCTATAAAGATTTCCGGAAATCTTTGGAAAGCCAAGATGTAGATGCCTTTGTCATTGCCGCTCCGGATCATTGGCATGCCCCGGCATCGCTTATCGCCTTGGAAGCAGGTAAACATGTATACGTCGAAAAGCCCTGTAGCCATAACCCTAACGAGGGTGAAATGCTCGTTGAAGCAGCCAAAAAATATGGGAAGGTCGTGCAAATGGGCAACCAGCGCCGATCATGGCCAAACGTTATGTCAGGTATTCAAGCAGTTAAAGAGGGAGCCATCGGCCGTGTTTACTATGGCAAGGGTTGGTATACCAATAATCGGGCCTCGATAGGTATCGGTAAAGAGACTCCGATACCCGATTGGCTTGATTGGGAACTATGGCAGGGGCCCGCACCCCGAAAGAAATATAAGGATAATATTGTACACTACAACTGGCATTGGCTATGGCACTGGGGCACTGGTGAAGCACTGAACAATGGCACTCATATGGTAGACCTTTTGCGTTGGGGCATGGAAGTCGATTATCCGACCCAAGTAAGTTCGAACGGGGGCCGATTCCGATATGACGACGATTGGGAAACCCCTGATACCCAAATTATCAACCTAGATTTCGGCGATAATCAAACCATGTCTTGGGAAGGTCGCAGCTGTAATGGAAAACCGGTGGAAGGCAGTTCAGTCGGCGTTGTTTTTTATGGCGAAAACGGAAGCCTTCTTATCCCCTCCGGAAATAGCTACACCCAGTTCGACCTTGATGGAAAAATTGTAAAAGCGGTGGAGAACACAGAGATTATCGATGCCCGCAACAAGAGTAATCCGGCAGAAAAATTGGATGCTTTACACATTCAAAACATGTTCAACGCAATCAAAAACGATGGAAAACTACATTCCGATGTCGATTCGGGACATAAAAGCACGCTGTTGGTTCAATTGGGAAATATTGCTCAAAGGGTAGGCCGATCTATAAAAACCAATCCGAAAAACGGACATATCATCAAGGATAAGGAGGCCCAAAAATTATGGAGCCGCGATTATGAAAAAGGATGGGAGATGAAACTTTGACAAGTGATAAAAGCCTTTTTCCTTTCAAACTCACGAGGCAAATAATTATAAAGTTCAATAATTACCAACCAAATTAACGGCAACTCCCCTTAATTTTCAATTAACCGCCTTTACACCATGAACACTAGAAGAAAATTTATAGAAAAACTAGGGAAAGGTGCAGCGTTCTCGTCATTGGCTCTGGCGATACCTTTTGACGCCACATCACAATGGCGGTCCGAAAAAAATGAGGAAATCAAAAACTTCAGAATAGGTATCATCGGTGCCGAAAACTCCCACACCGCCGGTTTTGGCAAACTTTTTAATATAGAAAAAGCTTTTCCGGGTATGGAAGTGAAATATGTTTGGGGCGAGACCAGAGCGTTTGCAGAAAAAGCAATGCAAGAGGGCCGGATTCCCAATCTTGTAGATGAGCCGAACGATATGCTCGGTAAAATCGACGGGCTGATCATAGACCACCGCCACGGCAAGTTCCATCTTGAGCCGGCCATTCCCTTTATTGAAGCTGGTGTTCCCACCTTTATCGACAAACCATTTTGCTATCGTGCGAAAGAGGGCAAGGCTTTTTTAAAAAGGGCCAAAGCGCTGGGTACCCCTGTGACTTCTTTCAGTTCTATCGCGCATAGTTATGAGACCGTTGATATCATTGACCAGTTGAAGACCATGGGAGATATTAACCAAGTGGTTCGCTATGGTCCGATAGATCTGCAATCTAAGTATGGTGGCATTTTCTTTTACGGGGCGCATACCGTGCAACCCCTACTCTATATGTTCGGTAATACCGTTGCAAAAGTAAGGGTTCAAAAAAACGGCGAAAACAGTGGCGCCAGCCTTGTTTTCAAAAACGGAATGATGGCTAGTTTAGTATTTACTACGAAAAACTACGAATGGCAGACCTATGTTGAAACGGAAAAAGGTATCGAAGAGCTGAAATCCGGAAATGAAGCAAAGATACCCGGCAAGAACTACGTCGATATGGTGAATATGTTCAAAACCGGCGTAGAACCAAGAAGCCACGAAAGTATCATCCACTGTGTTGCCGTATTGGAGGCCCTAGAAAAATCGGTGGTGAGTGAGCAATGGGAAAACGTTTTAACATTCGATGAAATTTAAACCTCCGATGATGAAAACACTAAGGGTATTTTTATTCCTTTTTCTGTTCCTTATGATTTCTAAATCCCATGCACAAAGCGTAAAAGGTATGCTGTATTCCAATGGAAATCCGGTTTCTGTTTCTATGGATAAGCATCGAATAGAAAAAATTTATCCCTTAAAAAAGGATGGCTCGATACCCAAGACGTATATTGCCCCTGGGTTGATAGATATACAGATCAACGGCTATGTTGGTGTCGATTTTTCAGGCCCCGATCTCACTGTTGAAGGGGTCAAAAAAGCGACGAAGGCTCTATGGATGGCTGGGGTGACTTCGTATTACCCTACGGTTATCACAAGTGATATTGAACGTATAAAGACCAATTTCGCCGTTCTAGCAAAGGCAAAGGAAGACCCCGAAATCGGCCCCTCCATCTTGGGATTCCATTTAGAAGGTACTTACATCTCTCCCATCGCCGGGTTTCGTGGCGCCCATTTGGAAAAATATATCAAAGCCCCCGATTGGGCAGAATTTGAACAATTTCAGAGAGCGGCAAAAGGGGGTATTAAACTCATTACCCTTGCCCCAGAACAGGAAGGAGCCCTCCCATTTATCCGAAAATTGGTTGCGAGCGGGGTTACCGTATCACTGGGCCACCATAATGGTTCGGCCGAAGACGTAGCCCTCGCCGTTCAAGCAGGCGCCAGTCTTTCGACCCATCTAGGCAACGGTTGTGCGAATGAAATAAATAGGCACAAAAATCCCCTTTGGCCCCAATTATCGAACGATGCCCTCACTATAACCATTATTGCCGACGGATTTCATTTGACCCGTGAAGAGGTTCGTACTTTTTATAAATCCAAAGGAGTCGACAAGACCATTTTGGTTTCTGATGCCCTTGACCTTGCAGGGCTTCCGCCGGGAGAATATATCCGTGGTGAACGTACCTTGGTATTGACCCCGAACGTGGTTCAACTTCCTGGGGAGAATGTATTGGCCGGTGCGGCATCCCCAATCAGTAAATGCGTCGGAAAAGTCATGGAATTTACCGAATGTTCGTTGAAAGATGCCATTCAAATGGCCAGTACCAATCCTGCTGATTTTTTTGCTTTAAAGGAACTGGGCAAAATCGAAAAAGGCAAACGTGCAGACCTCATCCTGTTTACCATGGAGGACAATGAAATGAAAATTGAACAGACCTATGTGAACGGGAGCCTGGTGTATTCAAAGAAATAATCCGCAATGGACTACCCCGAAGTATTACCATCAAAATATCAAACAAGAGAAAATTTAAAGATTCATAAAAACCATCCGTTTACAAACATTCCTATAGCACCTACTATGCGAACTATTCGGGGATTCTAAGGAGTCAAGCCACATTGACCAAAGGAAAAATTACATTGCGCCATCCGATATGAAAAACCAACCTATCTTTAAAAAAATACTTCTGGCCCTCAGCGCCGTAGGCCCTGGGCTTTTCTTGATCGGATATAACATAGGTACAGGTAGTGTGACCACTATGGCGAAAACAGGGGCCGAATACGGTATGGGATTGTTTTGGGCGCTTATTCTCTCCTGTATCTTCACTTATATTTTAATGGTGGCCTATGGAAAAGTGACCTTGGTAACCGGCAAAACCGCACTGTTCAATATAAAATCAGAATTTAGATATGGGTGGGCGCTGTCCTTATACATCATTATAGCATTAATTATTGGAGAACTGCTCGCCCTTGTAGGTGTTATGGGTATCGTTGCTGACCTAGTTCAGGAAGGCATTCGGCTTGCCTTTGACGGTAGAATTGTCAACACATTCTGGATTATTCTATGCTTCGTAATCCTCCTTTTCTTTCTGCTTTGGTACGGTCGCTATCAGACCTTCGAAAAAATACTGACGGCTTTGGTAGTTTTAATGGGACTTTCATTTTTGGTCGTTTTCGTGATGGTGAAGCCCAGCTTCTCCTCGTTAATCGATGGTATCGTACCAAGAATTC
>DRGL01000039.1 GCA_011050085.1 Pricia antarctica
GTCATTTTGTATTTGTACAACGATATAATATCGTCAAGCGTCTGTACAGCAGGCGTATCGCCGCCGAGTATCGCTACTGCTTTCAATAGCCGGGGGAATTTCTTGCCTGCCACCGTCACATTAAAGAATATTTCACTCGACACCTTGCGGTATGCGCCCGCTTTAATCAAGTCAAAAATCTTTTTCGGTACTTTCGTGAAGTCAGCAACCAGCTTGCCGCCGACTTTCCGCAATTTCTCAATCCATCCAACAGCAGGCATCCCGTCTTTTTGAACCAGCCCTTGTTCCTTGTCATGCCCGATCTTTAAAAACGGTCTGACTGTCTGCCCCGTCTCGTTAAATGCGGACACCAGTTCCTCAATATCCTTCTCGGTGTATTTGTCACCATTCCATTGACCCGGCGCGAATATCTGAACACCTTGAATGTCGAATGTTTCCGGCAACTTAAAATGTTTTTTATCTGGCACGAGACCTCCCCTATTTCGCTTGGCTGAATATATTGTCAATTTTTATCAGCACATCCGCGTATGTTCTATTAATTGGTATCTCGGCAGACCGAAATTTTTTCGCCATATAATCAAAATCATCGCCGTCCATTTCGACCAACCCTTGTTTGTTTGATTCCAAAGTGTTCATTATTTTATTGTATCGCCGCTGTGTTTCCATATTTGAATTTACTGTCGACACTCCATCCTTGTTCGGCTTATTGCATGAACGTGCAATCATATTTGATATGACTTCGATTATGAAAGTCGGCACATCCTTAACTGTCTTATCTTTTATCGTAATATTCAAATCTAATTTCCGCATAACACCTCTTTAAGGAATCCATAAAGCGCGCGCCTCACCTACACGAATAATTCGCGCAAGCATATCATCCAGCTTGCTTTGAATCAACGATTTTTGAGTATTCAATCTCGGTGTTAAGACTAAATCAATGAATTGAACCAGGGCGGCTTCTTTCTCCGGTCTTGTTAAATTGTGCCACCAGTCATAGTTGTACGTCGGATGATGACTGTTTTCTTTGTTATCCAGCCATATTTGGAACTCACTGTAAATCCTTTTCTGTGCTGCTGTTAATGGCATATGTCCTCCTTAATCATGTATCGAACTGAACCTCGATAAGACCTATATAATTCTTTCCAGTTATTCCTGTTTCCTCGAAAGAATATGTCACTCGCATCATAACATAATCACCAGCATTGAATGTATCCGTTCCTCTTGCTTGTGTATTGTCCCCACCCTGAATTCCTGTTGATGCGGCAGTTACACTCGCCCGAAAGTTAGTAAACGAAGTGTTAATATATGGATCACCTAACATCGTTGCTCCGGCTTCAGCAGTTGTAATATCAATTTGCAAACTTACACCAACGATACTGCCTGCTCTTGGCATTCTATACCCTTGAGTGGGAACTGAACCTCCTCCAATCGGAACATCTCCTATACTCATATTAAAAGAAGCATTAGTATGACTGGCGGCTTCATTAAAACCAAGAACCATTCTACTGCCTTTCATTTCACCAGCGACGTGTAGATCGTTGGTTACATCAACATCATTAGTAGCAGTAAGAGTAATTGTGCCATCCGAACTTATTAATATAGCACCATCAGCAGATTGGTGAATAAAAGTACCAGAATCTCCGAATTGTAATTTTGTCGTTGTGCCGAATGTTTGCGTCGCTGTCCAATTTTGCGCGAAATCAATCAACGCCATTGTACCATCTGAATCAGGGACGGTATACGTTCTGGTATTTCCCGTCGTGATATTTGTTCCAACATCAAACGCCATTTCTTTAGTGACATCAGCTTCATCAAATATTTTAAAAATATTATCAGCAAATTGTTCATCGAGCACACTTACACCTGCACCAGCCCCAGCAAAAGAAAGACCTCTTAAATCTTTAGTTGCAATATGAGTCCATGTTCCACTCGCAGAAACCTGATGACGTAAAGTAATAATAGAGATTTCAAATGCTGTTGAACTTTCTTTATTAAAAGCAGATGGCACTGATGTTACAGTAAATCCGCTGACATCATTTGTCGCATCACTTTCCCTGTTGTATGATCCAGTGGGAAGATTAACCATAAAAGGATCAAACTCACCTGTTTTATTAGCAACTCCTATAAAAGTAAGATTGAAATACTTACCACTCATAGAAACATCATTTGCATCTTTAAGAAGAACATTGAGATTAGCTATATCATCAAATGATCCTCCATTATTAGCATGTTGATTGACCACAAGGAGTTTATCCGTTGATGAAGTGTCCATAGCGGGAATAGTATGGCTGTGCATTTGATAAACTATTCCTGCTGTGGATTTAAAGAATACATCATCTGCTGAACCAGCATTAGCAATTATAGTAAGATACGAGGTTGTCCCGTTACCATCGACACCAGTAAAATACTGCGCCCCAAGTCGACGTGATCTTTCAGCAATATGAAGAAGATGACCTTGATTATCCGTACCCGTTAAATGATCGTTCCAGTTCTGATTGACATAAGCACCATCAGACTGAACAAAACCAGCCGAGGGTACAAGGAAAAATCCTACTTTAATGTGTTCTGCCGCCGGAAAACTGCTTGTTGATTTTGTCAAAACTTTTGTTGACTGCGGTATATAAATAAAATTTTTTGTTGGCGAGGCATCTGACCCTGCTGTTAATACAATCGTTGCGCCCGGCGTTACATCCAATTCATTATCTCCGTCGGAGAATTGCATTGTCAGGTCGCCGCCTGCCGAGGCAGTTAATGTCAATGTAACGGTAGCACCGTCGCTTGTGACAAGCGCATCAATAGATTCCCTAAATGACCCATTCACGAGAGACCGGGAAATAAAGTCATTTGTGGTGTATGCTTTTTCAAGCCGACCCATAAATGGATTGAACTGCCAACTTCCTACCATGTTACCACCCCACACTTCTGGCTGACCACGCAAGCGTTCGCTTCTCAATATTCGTCACTTTCTGTGAAGTCGTTGTCGTATAAGTAAATCTGAATATTGTCCAATCAGTTGAGGCACTATCTTTATTGCGGTCTAAATGCAACCCAATATAAAGCGGTCTGCTGTCATCAGGGTCATACCGTATATGCCCATCAATCGGGTCGTGTGCAAGTGCCGGTTTAATCGGACCTGTCATTACATTACCCTCTTGTCGTTTTTGTCGACGATAATATATTCAATAGTTATCTCGACAGGAACCATCGCTGATAAATTCATCAAGAAGCTGTTGTTGTTTTCCAGCCGCCATCCTTCCTCAAAAATCTTTTCCCAGTTCGTTGCCTTTTCAAGCAGGGTCTTAAATTTCCATTCCGCATCCTCATTGCCCTTGAATGACATTTGAACAGGGCTGAAAACATCGACGTTGCTGACATTGATGCTGTAAACAGCGATAAATCTGCCCGGACGAGGTTTCCCGATAATTACGTTTTCGCCGAACTCTTGAATGAGCATTGAATTCATCAAAGGAGTATTGTCATGGATAAACGATTTTTGACCCGGAACTCCGATTAAATTACCGCCAAGCCCGCGCAATTTGCTCGGCTGTAACTTCGACTTCGCGGTCGTCTCGAAATCCTCGAATTTGGTTATCGGCACCAGCACGCTCCGGCAGTTCATGTGAGCAGGCGGCTTCACCGTATCTGAAATCTCGCCTATGGTGAATATCGTCTGGTCAAGATGCTGACATACAGCCGAAGTGCGGTCATCGAGTATCGAACTCCATTGATACGCAACGACCACCTGCTTTGCTATCGGGTCATGCTCCCAATATTTCTTGCGCGCCTCATTATATATTTCATTCGTCTTTGTGCGGGCAACGGTTTTCAGCCAGACCTCTGAACTTTTACGCAATTGGTTGCCAAGCAACCGCGTCAGCTCCGCCGACCCCAGCCCGTCTTTAATGCCTGTCATAACGATATTCTTTGACTCTTTCGTCAATAGCGTCGAATAATCGCCGACGGTTTTAAATGAGTCGATGTCCAGCAGTTCAAGGAACTCCTCTGGCGGCAATATTACAACGAATTGCTTTTTCTCGTCAGGGAATGTCTCTTTTTGTGCCTGATTAAACGATTCCTTGAATAAATCGCGGAATAGGATTTTAAGCAACGCATTCATTTTGCGCTGATTCAGCGGCTTCAACTGCTCAATGCGTTCGGGGTTGAATTTCGTCAGCAGGTTTTTGTCTCGCACCTGCTCGACCATGCTTGATGCCATTGTTTTCATTATCGGCGACAAACTGCGTATCATGCGCGATTCATTTCTATCAAGTAATTTATTTATCTGAACGAAATCAAGCTTTTTCTCAAACTTTGTCAATGCCCGGTGCGCAAACTTTTTGGTCAGCTCATCAATGTCCTCCTCGCCATCAACCGGCTCCGGCGTGCCTTTCGGGTCTGGCTTTTTAGGTTCGTCGCCCTGGGGTTGCGGTGGCATCTGACCGGGTATCATCTGACCGGGTAACATCGGGGGTCTCGGCTTCTCTTTTTTCGGTCGGACTATATCGCCTTCGGGGAAGCCCGTTGCACTCCGCAGATAATTTATTTCCTCGTCATTCGCTTCGAATATCTTGGCTTTGACTGCATCCGTCCATACTTTTAAATATTCAAGCACGTCGTCGTGCGTATACGGCTTAAAATCGAACCATATGTCGAGGTCACCAAAGTTCGCCTGGGTTAATGGCTTAATTATTTTTTGTGTGATTTTCCGCGCTAATGATTCCCGGTCTTTTTTAATCGTGCCGAGGAATAACTTGAACTGCTCTTTGCCCAGCGAAGATGAGCCGCTTTTCGTTTCAGACCCGCTTACGCCGAGTAAATCAGGCACCAACACCGACCGCGCTATCTGCATATTATAATAATTTAATGCCCTGATATAAGCATCCGAAGCATCCCGACCCGGCTGTTGAAAGTCGATTGTAACCGATTCGGGCTTAACGGTTGTCGATGATTGCTGTATCGTTTTTAACATATCATGGAAATCTGATATTTCATTCGGCTCCATATTCTTTGGATATGTGCCAACGACCGTCGGACTCGCAAATTTCTCCAAGTATATCGCGAACATCCGTGATATAAATTTTTTCGTTATCCAGGGCTTATGCGCCGGTCGTAAATCAGACCGCCCGTATGGATTGCCGAATTGCATCTGATAGACATGATGTATAAATACTTCCGGCTTGAATTGCTTCGGTCCCGTTTTGAGTGCCTGCTCAATGCTGATAACCGTGCCATGATCATCGACGTGTAATTTAAACGTATGCGGCGGGCGCGTTCTCATTGATTTGACAACGAATTTACCGTCTTTGAGAGCATGAACAGGTTCGGTAATTGAAAATCCGTATTCAAACGACGAAAGCATATCTCTCAATACATCGTCGAATGTCGTATCGAAACCGCTTAAATTATTCACGTTTTCGAGCATCTTCGTCATAAAATCGTTTGCTTCATCTGATTCACCGTTAATCATCCAACCGGTATTTACGACCATATCTTTTTTAATCGAAAGGGCGGATTTCACCTGGTCATCGTGTATCATTTCATCGTAAACATCATAAACATTGCCGGAAGCAAGCGGGTCGGGATTCCAGGGGAAATTAAAGGATAACTGCCAGAGCGGGGACAATAATATTGATTCGGCTTGATTCTTACTGCCGGTGATAATTAATTTATCTTTTACTTGAAACTTGGTCTGTTGGAGTTTTTGCCGTGCGGAAAGTGGGTCAGAATAGGGTCGCGCTTTCTCTTTTATCGGAGACAAATATTTTACCCCCCTTGTTCACTATCTTTCGAGAAGTTCGATATTTCAGCATGAACATTTGGTTTGCAATGGCTTCTGCGATTACTTCATCATCGAGTTTTCCTTCGCTTGCTTCATACTTACCATCATTATTAATAAATGTCAATAACTCCTTCAACATATCTTCATCGTATATGCTATACATCGGCTGGAATGTATCGATGTCATCTTCTTCATCACCTTCGATAGCTTGCTTTAAATCGATCAACATCTTTGTCCGGGATAGTTTGTTTGTATCCCAGCCAAGTTTTATCTTTGGTTTATCCGACATTTTCATCTTTGCCCTTGTAGATTGCGTTTCATAAAACAGGTTCCGGTACCGGCATATTTCATCAAGACCCAATATTACAGCATGACCGGTATTGTTTCTTTCAACCGCGAGCAACGCATTATTATATGTTCTGCACCATTCATTGCACACATTATAAAACGTCTTAATCCCGACCTTACCCCGGTATTTGAAGGCATGCCGCCGCTTCGTCACATTAATAATCTTCAAGGTGCAATTATCGTTGACACCCTCGGAAGTATCGGCACCGGCAACATACACATCGTTCTTATTCGGCTTCTCGTACTCAATGAATCGTTCGTCGGTATCCGGCGTATTTGCTTTATTCCATGCCCGTGCATCTTTAAGCAATTCGAGTATCTTTTTTACGGCGAAAAAGTGTTTTCCCGAACTGACAAAAGCATCTTCTGCTGTTTCTGGAAACTCCTGCGGGAAAAGGTCTTTTTGTGCCCGTTTCGTCTGCCGCCGCCAGAGTACCTGCTCCGGGGTCAATACCATCTTGTAATCATCAAGCATGATCCGCTGTACCCGCTTTTCATCCTCTTTCAGATGCTTCATTATGCTGTCCGGCTCAATCTCTTTCAATGGCAACTGATACTCACGCTGTATGAACCACGGCAAAAATAGATACCGGTATTCGTTATCGCCAGTTACCGCGTCCTGATAGGTCAAATACCCGTCGTTTGCCACACCGTTGCCGGTTGACTCACCGGTGATGTTTGTATCTGGGGATGTTGCACCCAACGTCATCTTGACCTCGTCATCCTTACACCAGCACCATTCGCTGATATGCAGGTTATGGACCGCAGTCGATTTGATCGATACGGATATGAATATCTTGCTCTCGATCTCCTTGAAGTACAGTGCCCGGCGTGATTCCTCGCCAAGCGGCGCCTGGAGGTCTGCGGGTAGCATTTTATAGGCCAACATGACGATTGACCATAGATGGTTTAAGGACTCCCATTTATGCGATAAAATGCCTGTGGTGATGTTTTGGGTAAACATCGTGTCATCCAGCCACCATAAGAGCCAGAATGTCGATACGCCTTCCTGCCGGGATTTGATGATTATGTTGCGGATGGGTTTCTGACCATCAATACTGCGGATGATCCGTTGCTGTGCATCGTTGAATTTGAAGGTGACAAGATTATGTTTTTTGTCTTTGATCTTGTACAGGTGTTGCATCCGGTACATCTTGTCTGCCAGTTGTGCTATCTCGGTCTGATTCATTGGTCCCCAATAGTTCGTGAACGTCGTCTATGGCAACAACATGCGTATTCGCAACCCAAAATGTATCTTTCTCAATCTCAGCGAGGATGATGGCTTTGATTTTCCCTGCCATCCAATCCAGATGTGTTTTGGGTATAGTGTCATTCTCCGAGCAACCTTGTTCAATCAGGTTTATTATCTTCTGATTTAGCGTCATTCGAGACCCCCTCTGTTTTCTCCGGATCGCCCTTCCCCGGCTCTTTTTTGTTGATATCCTGTATCAACTGAACGATATGATAATGCAAGCTTTTAGATTCGATCTGTAGAGTATCGGCAAATTCTTTTGGCAGTCGGCTTTTAAGATATTTGAATGCCAGTTCCGGGTTGCCTTTTAATGCTTGAAAAACAGAATCTTTTGCTCTGAGTATAGGGCTGTGCTTCAATCGATCGAATCGCTCACTTAATTCAGGATTATCTTTAACCCACCGATAGTAAGTTTGTTGCGAAATATCAGCAAATGCGCACGCTTCTACAACTGAACAGTCGATTGCGAAAGCTGTCTCTAATTTTGTTATTAAAGCGGGTGTCTGTTTCCATAAAGATTTCGGGCCGGTTTTGGACAATTCTTTATTTGATGGTCTGCCGGGCTTGTCTCTTTTCTTTTTCATAATATTTGTACGAGGAGGGGCGCATAATTCAGGTTCGCTACTCTTTGGCTACCCTCGCTTACCTTACTGCACCCCTATTCCACCATGTTCTATCGCTCTTTCCCCGGGATCGAGCGCCTCGCTTTTTATTTTTTCTTTTCTTCTGCAAGTTCGAGTATCCTTGTTGCGACATGTTTGAGGAATTTCCAGCCGTCAAGATTATATCTCATTTTACCGCCTGATGTTTCAAATGACACGTCGTATTCGCAGTTAGTAAACTTGCCGTCTATAAATGTGATGACCGCTTTCATGCATTCAGGATAAGAATGCGATTCAATCTTATAAATCTCGACGACTTCTTTTTTTTCAATCATCTTTAATGTCCTTTTTTCTCAACATCCTCATCCACGATGATTCTTTGTTCGGGAATGACAATCAATAAAAATCGCACACAGCTTGGATTTCTGCAAGCCCAAACCTGTATGCTCGCAATAGCTCCGACTATATCAGTTGCCGACTGATTAAACCTGTCCAGCGCGGTCTTGCAACTATGGCACACGGGTTCGATTCTCATTGCCTGTTTTCTCTTTGGGTATCTTTAAATGCAAGCTGAATATGATAATCGAGTATAATGATTGACAATGCGAACAGTTTTTCGGAAAAATATATGCCGAACACCACGCACCCCTCGTTATATTTAATGAGAGCATGTTTTAAGGTTACCATTTCACGCGCTCCGATAAATAGTTAATCAGTTCTTTAACTTGCGGGCTGTTCATAACAACCAGATCACCATACGGATTCCCTGATTTCAGAAGGTGCCAGCATAATCGCAATCTTTGAAAAATACCGTTGTTCGTCATGGTGATATGCCACAACGCAAAATCAAATTCATCATATTCTTTATCATGGTAAACGCTTAAAGCATGGCTCTTGCACTCGCATTCAAAGAATTTCAATATATCAACCTCTTAATTCGAGCACCCTTGTCCCGGTATTTCTGCAAAACCTCATCAGCCGGCTTACCCCGGTCCCGCCAGGCAATCGGCGCGGTCTCCCGGATAATCCCGTTCCTTGCTGTGATAGTGAATGTCTTTGTCGGCAAACTTATCCAGTAGGTTTCCGTTTTTTCTCCCTGTGAAATTTAGCTTTATGACTGACCCAGCCGCGGCATTTCCAGCACATATTATAAAACTCACGTCCCCTTCTCGCGACCAATATTCTGCCGCAACTGCACGCGTTCTTAATCGTGTTCGGTAATTTGGGCGGTCGTTTAACGAATACCGATGGTTTATTCTTTCGTTTTTTTACCATGCTAAATTATAGGGCAAGGCAGGATTTGTAGTGTTACCTGCACGAGTTCACTCGCAATTTTGCGCCATTCCTCGACCGGCGTACTTTCCGTGCTGTTCTTCTTTTCAGCCACTTGCCCTTAAACCCTATTTATACATACAAATTATATCCATCCCTTGAATCTCTTGGTAATTGAAAATCGCAATATCCTGAATAAGAACATTGATACCCCATGCTACCAAAGATTCGATATTGGCATGGACTTGATACCGAACATGTTTTATTGACCGGATCGCCTACACCCATTTCAACCCCATTCCATCGACTTATCGTTTAATGCCTTAAAGCGCTCCCGGCTGATAATGATATGTTCTTCCTCAATCTTTTTGATAATCAGCGATGCGCATCCGGTCAGGGATGTCCCGTTCGGGATTTTATTTATTGCTTCCTGCACCTGATCCAGTATCTTTTGTTTTCCCATCGGCCTTGACTCCTTCTTTTTTACCCGGCTCATCCATGTGCGGGTCAATTAAATTAATTTTATTGCCCGCTTGCACACCCTTTTGGTATAATTGTTCTTTTAAATTTTCTTTCGCCCGCTCATCCCAGGTCGGCATTTTTGAGCCGATATTGCCTTTCCAATCTTCCACTTCACGCCATTTTTGCGGGTTAATTATTACGGCAATATCCATCAGATGTATTGCTTGGTCGAATTCGCCCATGCGCTCTTTACACCATGCCATATAAATCAGAAAATCCTCAACGGGTCGCAACTGGCACACTTTTTCAAACAATGCGTAAGATTCCTTATATCGCTGGAATTGATAATGCCACACCGCCTGCGACGTTATGAATGCCAGGTTTTCCCCCATGAATTCATTGCATATTTTAAAATCATGCTCTTGCCGGTCAGGGTCTTTTTTATGGTTATCAAATATATAGCGCGTCCACGCTTCGGGAAATAATCGCCATTCGTTCGTCGCCAATTCGTAATGCTTCGCTTTATAATGTGTTATCGCCCGCACTACTGAATCAATTTTTGCGTTCACATCTTCCCATTTTTCCTTAATTATCGGCTCCACCGGAAATCCGTCTTTTTGACGAGTGAGTAAATATGTTTGCCCGTACTGTTCATAATCCTCCTTAACGATATACAACCCGGCTTTTTTCAGCAAATTATGGAACGATGTCCGGGTAAAACAACAGATATGATTTTTGTGAAAATAACTAGCAACCGTCAACTCACCTTCCTGCGCGATGTCCTCAATAACCCGCAACCATTCCGGCACAGATATAAAAAGATGCCCATCGTCTTTTAATAACGCTATGTGTTCGATTAATTTTTTATCAGAAGCCATCATGTGTTCGAGAACATGATAAAAACAAATCAAATCATATTTATGCTTTTTTTCAAGCGTCTCGGTCAGCGGTATTTTGAGAATATGCTCGCTGTATCGTCGGTAAGTCGTCGTCAACTCACACCCTGTTGCCCGGTGACCATACGGCACACCCTTCGCATCAGACATCCGCCTGAACCATGCAACCAAATACCCCGTCGCCGCGCCAACATCACCGATGACCAATCCATGCCGGTCTTTGAGATATTCTGTCAGAAAAGTTTTGATGTAATTCTGTTTCCTGTTTGTGGTTTTAATATTATTTGAAGTTGGTGCGTTCCGATATTCCTTGCGATAAAATTCATTCAACTTTGCTTCTTCGCTTTCCTCTTTTTGATGCGCGATAAAACCGCAATTCTTGCAAATACCGACCACGCTTTTTTCGTTTAAATCTTTACGCAAATGCCAGTCCGACTTATCGCAGATGTAACATCTCATTATTTATCTCCTTTTTTTATTGTCATACATCGTATTGCAAATAGCATAATACACAAAATGATAAACCAATAAGAACCATAAGCTATAATTTCGTCCATTGTAGTGAAAACTTGCACATCTCCTCCAACTCCTTCGGGTCTGCCGACAATTCGTGATCGCGGAACTTGCTGTAATTATGGTCGAGCGTAAAATGTTTTTCGATAACCGTCGCGCCGATTATCATTGCTTCGATTGATTTTGACACGCCAATAAAATGATCGCTGAATCCAATCTTTTTATATAGCCGTTTCATTTGCATCATCTTATTGAACATCGGCAATTGCGCTGGATATTCATTGACGCAATGCAACATAGTCGATTTTTTTATTCCAAGCATTTCAATCTCTTTAAACCCCATCATATACGGGACCGAAATGAATGTATGGTCACTATCCAATCCCGATTGTTCAATAAATTTTTTCGTGCAATGGCGCGCGGGAATCTTGTGGTATTTTTCAAGACCCAGCAAATCCTCGTATTCTCTACTCCAAATTGAAAAGAATACGGGTATCTCAATCTGTTCGCCGAAATAAAATAATTCCTTATGCTCTTTCATGCTCAATATGAATTTCTCGTATTTCTTAATATCCCGTTTCGTTCGCGCGAACCCCTGCGCATTTCCTGCTTGCAATTTCACCGCATCGGCACCGCAATTCCTCGCAATAATAATCATTTTTTTGGCAATTTTCAAATTGCCCTCATGGTTATTGCCAATTTCTGCAATTATGAACGGTTTTTCTTGCGTCATACGTTTTACAAATGTTTCGGTCTGTCGATAATTGAATGCGTCAGCATCTTTTTATCGTCCGGCAATAAATCATCAATCATCTTTTCGATGACCGCCAGCTCATCGCGCACTCGCCTTAAGTTTGCTATAATTAATTCCGACTTATTTATTGGCATTATATCTCTTTCGTCGTGGTCGTGTATATAGTGAAAATTTTATTCCGAACGTCCCTGGGTAACACCTCTTTTATTCTCTGCCTCTTGCTTGCGCCCAGCCCTTTCAGACCATACATAACCTGCGATAAATACGATTGCGATACGCCAATCTCACCGGCAAACCATTTCAGGTTACTCGTTTTTCTGATATAAACGACTTCTTTTAGTAAGGCAACGTCGAGTCCGAATTTCATTTAATATGAATGTTTGACAAACAATTTTTCAGCTTTATTAGCCGCCTGGTGTTTCAGCCATTTTTTGTTGCGCGAGTCAATCGGATACTTTATGACAACCTGTCTTTTAAAATCGTCGACGACTTCCTGCCAGCATCGCCGCTTAATATCAATAACTATTCTCACGATGTCGAGCTGGATGTCGCCTAATTTTTTGTTTCGTTTTGAAAACTGTGTCAATGACCGCTGGAGCCGCCTATGCAACAGCAGGCATTTTTTTATTGACATCCGCATGAACATGCGACGCATAGTCGGTCGCCGAACCCGATGCTCATTTGCCATTGCGCTTATTTCAGCGTCAGTATAAAGGTCGCCGCCGGTGTTCATATTATCCTTACTAAAAAAGCAATGTGCGGTCTATCAGAAAACGCCCAATTAATCCCTTTGCCGGTGAAATTATTTTTACCAATACTAACACATTTCGGCACCCACATTTTCCATTTATTTGAATATACCATTAACCCTGGTCTTATAATGCAAACGTGCCCATGTTCCTCGCCCTTGCTATATGCCAGAACAACGCACCCTTGATTCGCAAAATGCTGTGCTTTACCCATACCTTTTGTCAATACCGGGTTTTTTGAATCATCCCATTCTTTATCGTTTTCTATAACTTCAATTATATCATTCGCTAACAAACCGAGAAATTTATCATATTTATAGAACCCGCAAATTCCCGATACAAATAAATTACAGTACGTTGCAACACCAGACGCTCTCACTTTTTCAAAAGTTCCGTGTGAATAAACATCATAAGATTGACCTATCGCATCAAGAAGTTTCGGAACGCTTGCCATAAACCACCTCAATTAAATTTATTTTTACTCATGTCGCCGAATAGCTGGTTGAATATATGTTTTCGCTCGCCGGTATTGTTAGTGCTTAAATTTTTATCGTGTTGACGGTAATAAAAACACGGATGCTCGACATACGAAATCTTTAATTCGTAGTGTTCTTTGATGCGGTGGTAAAGGTCAAGCGAATCCCAATGTCTCAATCCCTCTTTAAATTTCAACTCGTTAATCGTCTTTTTATTCATTAATGCACAGCCCGCATGATGATGAATATTACCCCCAACAATGGCTTTGGTTTTCTCCGACGCAGTATCACCTTCCCGGCTCACCCAATAATTCGGGTATATGATAACCGCATCTTCTTCTTTGATTTTTTTCAACATATGTACTATGCTGTGCGGAGAAATCATATCATCAGCATCAACTCTCATAATATATTTTCCTCTTGCCCGCGCCAAAGCAATATTCGAGCTGGATGCAAGCCCGATATTTTTCTGGTTCACCATGACGGTCGCCTTTGGCATTTTCCATAACGCCAACTGTGTAATTGCTTTGCTTAAAGAATCGTCGTTGCTTTTATCATCAACCAGGATATATTCGACCGCCGTCTTTGAAACATTAATCGACATTATGATTGACGAAATACAATCGGTTATCCACTTACTTGCGTTTTTCATGCAGGTGTATATCGTAATTTCAGGCAATTTATTATATTCCATAATCATCTGGTTGCCGTCTATGTATTCGCAAATCGAATCAACGGTCGCGTCATTGCCTGTTTGCCGCAACACCGCCTCCAACACCACTAAATCCTCGGCGTAATCCAGTACGAGACGATACGGACGCTGAATTGATTTGCGCGGTTCAAGAATAATCGGTTTTTTTCCTTTGACAAAATAAGATATGTGCTCAACAGGATATTTAATTTCTTTCGCTCGGTTGAGAATGGTCTCTGCCAGCATCACCTCAACGCCCGCGCCCTCGATTATCGAAGGTGTGCACCCGTAGCTTGCGCTCACGCGTTTGACTTCATTCAAAAGGTCAACCATTGTTTTCCCGTCTATAATAATATCGTCATGCGTGATGCGGATAACATATTTATATTTATTCTCTTTGAGGAATTTTTCCATCCGATGCAATGGGCTTTCAGGACTGCCTGAAATAATCTTCGCGCCGCGTTGCCAGCAAATTTCTCGATACTCCTCCATGTATTCATATTCAATGCCGTCAGGCACCGCAACAACAACATCAAAATTGAGTCCATGCACCCTGTCAAGGATATGAGACAGCACACGCTTGCCGTTTATCTCGGCAAAGCATTTTTCTTTTATCCGCCGCGAATATGGTGTTGAACAGATAATGATTACAGCAAGGTCATTCAATTGTTCACCTCTCTGTTAAACTGAATATAAAACTCGCAGTTATCGCAGTCGCGATTCATGCAGGTATACCAGCTCGCGCAATCAGATATAATCTTTTCCGCCACTTATCTCGACCTCAACTCTCGGATTTTCCTTGTCGATGCGGTACGGCGCAACAAATATCGGCACGACCCATTTGTCGTCAGTATAAATCAAAGTTTTCATTACATCGAGTAGGCATTTTAACATATCGCTCGCATCCCGCCGTTTATCTTTCAGGTAAAAAATAATATATATCGGCAACTGGTTCTCAAACGTAGGCGCAAATAATGGTTGAGTGAATAATGCTGGATTCTGTTCTAATATTATGGACGTCGCCGTCGTTTTATAATCCCGATATTTCTTACTCAATATCATCCGGCGTTGTCGCCAGGCGACAATCAGGCGTTCGTTATCGCTTGGCGGTAGCGGCAATGTCAGTTTCACTTTTACCTTCTAACTCTGATATAGATTCAGCTACTTTCCTTAAAAATTTCCAATCGTCTAAATTATAATTATTTGTCCTTCCTAATAAATCATATCGACAATAATCAAATGTGTTCTTTCCATAACAGTCAACAATAAAAAATAATTTCGCCGCGCGGACGGTTGCGTAAGGCATTCTTACTTCCGTGACTTCATACACTCTTTGTTTTAAATCAGCAATCATTCCTCATTCACCTTTGTCATCGCTTTTGCTATAACCCAAACGGCGCATTTATATTCCTCGCCCATGTACCATCCACAGTTTGTCAGCATACACTCTTGCTGGACTTCAACTATCTCGCCTGTGTTCGGGTTTTTGTCGTAATTTTTTATCAATGGACACTTCGGGCTTTCAATCATAACTCACGATCCTGTACATGGTCTCGGCGCGCATCAACGTAAGACATAAAGCTGGTGCAGGTCTTACATAATTCCATATCATTCGCCAGGTCATTTCTCAAATTCTCGCGCAATTCATTCATGCGACTGCCATGCCAGATTTCAAGTAAGGACTGATGATATACGTCTCCGACCTGATATTTTTCGTCGTAATCAACGCAACATGCAAAGACCTTCCCGTCGGTAGCAACAACCAGTCGTTGACTCGGATAACCACAATACGTTCGTGTCGGTCTATGCCTGCCATCATATTTTTTACTTCGGTCAAAGCAATAGTGTTCCGACACCTTGACATACCCGTCACCGAATATCACCCGCACCATTTCTTTGAAGTCCTCTTTTTTATTCACGTCCGTAATTATTCGTCTGACCCAAACATTATCGTGCCCCATTTCAACTACACGCCTAATCGTTTCGATAACGGTGCGTATGCCACCACGTTTACGCATCTTGGCGTATAACTCTTTGTTCAACGTGTCAACGCTGAACATGCATTTCGTGGTGTACTTCAATCCCTCGATTGATTTATCAGGACAGTTCCCGTTCGTGTTAATCAATATGTCGTAGAATACCTTGCCCCGGACTGCAAACTGCATTATTTTCGTAAATTCTTGGTGTAAGGTCGGTTCGCCTCGCCAGTTAAATTTAACCGCAGGAATGCCTATATTCTTTGCCTCAGTAATCAAACGCATGGCTAAATCAAAAGGCATGAAACTGTTGACGACGTTTTTTCTATGGTCTTGGGTAGGAACGAAACAGGTCGGGCATTGAAGATTGCATACAGCAGACAATTCAATGTCAAGGTTCAGAGGTATCGGCGGCATCTTCTGCATGCTGTCATCCCATGCCTGCCGGTAGTGTGAAAAAGTAGAATAGTATTTCACGAATTTACTTTACTAAATTGTTATCTAAACCGCAAGGGTTTTTTTTACCGTGTATTCTCTGCGATCGTTTCGAGTAACGTAATTATTCTGGCAACCCGCCAATCGTCAAGAATATTAGCAGTCGCAAAAACAATCCCGGCGGTCAGCCAGCCGACAATCAATCCAATGATTATCTTTTTCATTTAAATCACTTCAGTCCCATATAATTTTAATCATGCCGCCTTTTATTGTAAGTAGCGTTTTATCATGCAATCTAATACTCGTGCATTTCCCAAATTCATAAAAATTCACACTCCTCGCATTGAATTTCTCCATCAGTTTGCCATCACTTGAATACCAAAAAACCACAATAACCAAAAACAATATTATCTTTTTCATTTGCCCCCCAGCATTTTAAAATCAATTTTTCTACATCTCTTGCATTTCATTCTCTGCACAGGCATTGCCACTAACTCCGGCGTATTCTTTTTTGGCAGTATTCCTAAACCTATCGTCGTTGTCCAGTCGTGACTGCAAAAGATTTGCCTTAAAGTTTCGAGCATAAGTTACCTCGCTGTTTTAGAATCTCGATTTCGCCTGTTAATTTACTAACCGCATGCAATAGCCGATTGTTTTCAATCTTTAAATCGCAATCAGTTGTCACCAGTTTTAGATAGTCGCTTGAAATGATTTTGTATTTCTTATGCATTTCAGCCAACCTCTTTGTGTTGAATAGGTCAATCATTCGCCTCATCCCCCATTTCTTGTTCGAGCATTATTTTAGAGAATACTAAATGTAATAGCGAGGCAACATATCCAATACCTATTCCAATTATTATTCCAAACAAACAGGCAATCGTCGGGTGGATGTGTCCAATCAAAGCACCCATGACAACACCGCCGGTAAATATTGCAAGGGATTTTTTCATCACTCCCCCTTCGGAGGTGGCGGTGGTAGCGGTTTCTTAGCACCTAATGGTGGATATTCCGGAACTTTTGCCATTATTCCTCCAAATGTTTCGGGCAGGCAGGATTCGAACCTGCTTTGATAGTTCCTTGTTGTTGTGCGACACCGCTGAGCTGATTAACTATCTACCCACCCGACGATTTGCGTTTTCGCCAGAACGCCACTGCCCGTGTATATTAATTTGCTCTCAACGCTTATATTTCTTGAACCGTGATGCGGACTTTTGTTTTATAATTACTGCCAAGTAATCTTCTTTTATTTAAATTAATTCTTGGAACTAATAGCCAATCAAAATTCATCGCGTTTAATTCCCATTTTTTATAAGTATATCCAACCAAACTTTTCTTCCGCTTCTTCTTAACAGCAGGCATTTCAAAACCTCCAACCCATATCCCCGGACTAATCTCTTTTACTTTCTTCCGCTTCTTCATAGCTTCCTCCGATAAATTATTTCATTAATTCTTCCGATAAAATCACACAATGATAAATTTAAAGCATACATCCATGAACCAATGCAACAAATACATCGAAATAATATATGATATAAACTTTTCTTCCGCTTTTTCATAATTTAATCTCCTGATAAAACAACCGCTATCACTAAAATTATTGCCGTAAAAATGTAGTAGGGAATTAAAATAAAATCTATTACCATTTTCAATCTTTCTATATAAATTTCTTTCTTCCGCTTCTTCATCGCTTACCCCGCTTCTTTTTCGGCTTGACCAATTCACCCCAAATAAAATTCAGGTGTTTGCATTTTGCACATTCAAAAAATTGTACTGTGCAATAGCCGATGTACTTAGCTTGTCTTGTTTTCTTCCGCCTCTTGGGCTTCCGGGGGTTCTTCATGGTTCCTCTTTTATTTTTAATAAATTCTCTACGTGTTTTTTCGTGTATTTTTTTAATACTTTTAATTTCTTTACGCGAAATTTACCGTCAGTCGTATATGGTATACACACAATATCTTTTGCATCAAATTCTACCTCAATAAATGTAATACCGTTTTTATTTATGGAGTCATTATAACACCATGAAAGCGTAGCCACATTTAATCCTTTTCCACAATTTACAAAAGGATTAGTATCATAATCTCGCGTTTCATATTCTTTATCAGTAACATATTCTTTATTTTGATATGGCGATCTACCGTCCTTTAAATATTTCCATGCCCGAATTGTGCCATTAACATTTTGTATTAAATCTAAATCAGGTCGGTAAAATATTTCTGCTCCCTGCAAGTATGCTCCCTGCAAGTCTGCTCCCTGCAAGTATGCTCCCCGCAAGTATGCTCCCTGCAAGTCTGCTCCCTGCAAGTATGCTCCCTGCAAGTCTGCTCCCCGCAAGTATGCTCCCTGCAAGTCTGCTCCCTGCAAGTATGCTTTCCGCAAGTCTGCTCCCTGCAAGTCTGCTCCCCGCAAGTATGCTTCCTGCAAGTCTGCTCTCTGCAAGTCTGCTCCCTGCAAGTATGCTCCCTGCAAGTCTGCTTTCCGCAAGTCTGCTCCCTGCAAGTCTGCTTTCCGCAAGTCTGCTCCCTGCAAGTCTGCTCTCTTCCCATCTTTTTCATCAGCAAACCACTTTTTATGCTTCTTTAAAATTTCTTGTAATTCTGCATGATTCATCTTTCCCCTCCCCCCCTCTCATCTTCTGCATCTGGGCTTTGTAGATGTCTTTGATTATTTCTTCATTCCAATAGCAAGGTACATTATCAGATTTAACTCTCTCCACTATTTCTTTCATATCTTCTAAACTCAACACCGCACTCTGCAACCGCTTGATCTCTTGGTCGTGGTACTTCTCGTATTCGTCTATGGCTTTATTATATTGCTCGATACCCCAACACTCTTGACAACTCCCCCATACACAATGAGGATGCTTAAACTCTTTCTTCTCCGGCTTCGGTATCCGTCCGGCGTTCTCTTTGGTGGTCATTTACCCTCCAATGGTTCATATATTTTTTCAAAATGTCCCCTCAACCAAAACCTACGCAATGCAGAGAACATCATCATATTTTCATTCAAAAGTTTTTTTATTGTGGAAGGATGAAAGTTTTTATCGTTTCTTGAAGCACTCTCCAGCATCCGCGCTTTATTGTTTTTCACAAGCAAGACTCCCCACCCTTCCGGAATATTAATTTTTTGATATAGTTCGCTTGGCATACAATAAATTCTATAATTACCCATGCTTTGTTCTGGAAACCTTCTTGATATTTTTCTCTCGTCTGCTTTGAAATCTGACACATTTGTTTTACATTCAATAAGTGTTGTGTAATAACTTCGAAATCCAATCACGTCAGGGGTTTCATTTGCATACGTTGTAAACTCTTTAAAGACAAAAGAGTGATTTCTACAAGCCCATTTGTATGCAATATCCACAAGCTCTTTATGCTTCATCCCTTCGCCTCCTTGCGCCATTTTAGTTTTACTTTATAATAATACTTAACACCATGTTCGTCGTATACTTCCACCCATTTCTCCGGGGAGTCGGTGCGAGGGATGATGTGAAATTTGTCCATTATAGAAACCGTTCGTTTTAATAAATTACACTCAACTATAGTTAAACTAGCACACCCCAAATATCCCATTTCAGCATCGTGTACAATTTTTGTTATTATTTCCATACCCTTATCAATCTCACTCTTTGATTCTGTCATTGTTTTACCTCACCTCATGCATATCGAATTGAAGCAATCGCGCCTGCGGATCAATATCGTTGATTAACTTTTTAATCTCTTTTTTAAATTCATATACTCCATAATCTTCCGTCTCAATAACAAACTCTATTTTTACATTCATTCCTTTGCCTCCAGATTCTTACGTGCCTGGTCGATTGCTTCGTTGAATCCTTTAAATTTTAAATATTCACTTCCACGTTGTATGTTGTTTAAATCTTTCTTCTCCGGCAACTGTACGATTGCCCAGAGACGGATAATATGTGCTTTAATTCCAATACAATCGCATTGAACCTGAACAGTTATTGGACAAGTATCAACGCAAACATCACCATTACATCCAGAATCATGTTCAGATTCTGTAGTAAATCCTTCGCCCTCACAATTAGAACATTTATTATCTAATATCTCTCGTAATGTTTTCATTCCTTACCGCCTCTTTTTTTTATTGCGTAAAAATTCACGTGTGCTATCTATTTGTATGTTCTTTACACTCCAACCACTGTTTAAACTCCATATTTTCTTAGCGAATACTGTAGCCATAACTAAATACATACTAAACGATTTCATTTCTCCAACCTCCGCAGGATTTCTTCTCGTAATTGATTATGATGAATATTTTCTGCGCAACTATTACAGATTATCGGGCTGTCGTCTCCATGCCAACATTCTCTTTTCTTTCCTGCAATCTCTCGCACAAGGTCGATGATGCGTTGTTCTGAATCAGATAAAGCATTATCACAATATGGACTTGGTAAACAGTTTTTTCTTGAAAAAAAAGTATCTAATTCTTCCCTCAACTTCTTGCGGAATGTCATCATCCCACCTCCACCAGTTTTGAACACTTCTGAATATTTACTATTGCCATCCTCGGATTCTTAACCAGCGAGCATTGGAAGTCAACGCAGTTGCCGCACATCCGCAATATATTCATAAACCGCATTTCGTCAAACCAATAAATCGTTGATTTTATAAATTTATTTTCAATCGGGTCGAAATGAATGATACCGTTTGCCCTGCCCGGATTCGTTTCCAACAACCTGAACTCTCGATGATACTCCTCGCAGAATACTTTTAACTCCCCTGTCTCCATGTTACCGGTGCCGATGCTCATTGAACCCTTCTCGATTGTTTTTTTTACTGTTCTTAATTTTTCATATCGCACCGTTTCCGTCAATGACGCATTCCTGTCCAGGGTCAGCTTTATAGTAAAATACCTTTTAAAATCTTGTCGCGCCGTCTTAATTGCATCGCATCTATTACACACATTCGAGCCGCAATTACATCCACATATTAAACAGTTCACATATTTTTCAAACACAATGCTTTCAGCTTCCGCTTTTTCCATCGGACTCCTCCTTGATAATTTTTCTAAATCTTTGTTCGTCTGACTCCTTCTGGATGGTCGGCTGTATCTTTTTTACTTCGTCTCGGTTCAGCCAGTTTAATATCGTGTAGTAGTGCGACTTATATTTATCACCCTTTGAGCCGATATGCCCATTTAACGCCTTGATATATTTATTTGTATAGAAATGTCCATATTCACTTAAAAGCGTCTGGTGTTCCCGGGCTATTAGTTTGACGAAATCAAGGTGAGTGTGCTTGGCCTCACTCTTTTTAGGATTAGGATTAGGATTAGGATTAGGATTAGGATTAGGATTAAGGCGATTGTTGGTTTGTGTTGGCAAAGGTTGGCAAAGGTTGGCTAAAAGTTCCCTTGGTGGTTCTGGCGTTCTCCGTCGATGACGAGTTGGTACACCATCATCATTGACGCAATACTTGGCATTATGGGCATCGAATCGTACAAATACTGAATATATACGTCCGTCTTGTTGCCAGTATTTTAAAATTCCCTTATCTCCAAGTTCCTTTTGCCAGCTTTCGACAGCTTTAGCCGTAACCTTTGATTGTAAAGGATAGCATCGGCCTCTTATAATAGCCGGCGTGGCCTCAAAGCACCCATAATCGTCAACCAGCAACAATATCCGGTAAAAATGTCTTTCCGCATGGACTGATAGCGTATTAAAATTCGGACTTGTTAAGATACTATCTTTTATGATCCTGTTTGGCATCTTTGTTTTTTCCAGTTATGTAAAATACCACACATATAAGAAAACACATTACCTTCTGTGCATCTATTTTTTCGTTTCAGGTTGTCTATTGACATATTCATCGCCTCAATTATCTGATATTTATTAAATGTTTTTAAAAAATACTTAATACTTATTTTCCATTTGTCACCAAAAATATACTTATCATGTGTCCGCTTCGTCTTTTGAAATTTATTAAAAAAATAATATCCAAGCTCATTGATTATTTTTTCTGTTTCATTGTGCATATCTTCAACGTATTTATAGTAAATTCTTGTTTGCTTTTTTTGTTCCTTGAGGGTTTTTATTGTATTCGACACGGACGCTGGCAACACGTCCAGAGGAATATCTTTTTTCCCTCTGTTGCAGTCGAAACATGATGTAAGCAAATTATTTATATCATCACTTCCGCCTTTTGATTTTGGGATTAAATGGTCTATTTCGAGGATTATATTTGGCGGGTTTTTTCCACAATACCGGCAGGTGAAATTATCTCTTTTAAAAATCTCAAATCTTATTAATTTTTTCATAAATAAAAATACCCGACAAGACACAAAGGTGCTACGGCACACTTGTGGTGGGCTGTTCCTTTGGAGGTCTTGCCGGATTTAATTGATTTGTTTATTAAGTACCGTAGCATATTCCAATCTTATAAAATTTCAATCGGATTGTAAAGAACTATTTTTATCGACGGACAACAATATTTTTCCAGTGACAGTTCGGACATATTGTGCGTCGCGCCGATAGTCGCCAGATGCTATAAATGAGACCCGGAACAATAAAAAAACACCACAAGATCAACTCAATCAGGATGTGTCCCGGCGTCTCAACCTTCGCTTCGCCTTCGTGGGTTCAAGGTTGCTTTCCTGTACCAAAACCGTCAATTCGTTTTCCATAATTATCCCTCATTTTATTTTTTCAGCGGGCAAAGCGGCATGCAGTCCGATTACCCGCCGAATATTTATTTTTTATCCTTCGTTAAGTCCTGTATCACCATCCGCGCCGTCGGCACTTTTTTCGCATATTGTTTCTTTATATCGTCGGGGATTTTGTATTCCGTGCGCTGGCTCGGCACTTGCTGAATCAGATATTTCCCCCCGACAATTATTTTTTCGATTCCTTTCGTTGTCGTCTTAATCTTGTCGTACAGTTCGCCGTACTCTTTCGATATTGGTTTCAATTCCAGCATGCGGTCAATCGTGGTCTCGAATTCCTTGTTGTCGATTAATTCGGCGGGCTTGTTGAGCACATCCTGTAGGCATGTTAAACTGAACGGACACATGTCGCATATCGAGCTGTCGTATGGTATTCTGTTGGGATATGTCTTTGACTGAATGCCTTTGTATGCCCGTTCGAGTCGCTGAAGAATTGCCTCGCACTCGCCCAGGTCAAGGTAGACCGGCAATAATTTCCAATGACCCAAGCAATCGGTCAGGATAAATAATCCCTGCTCGACGTTGTTGCCGAACATATACATCTGCAACTGCCGGATATATTTCCGTTGGTATGGTTTCTTCGACATATCGTCGAGTGTCTTTATTGCATTAAAGATATTAGGATTCATGCTTTTAATCTCGAAAGGGAAACGCGTCGCCCGGTCGATTTCGATAAAGCCATCAATCCTTCCCCTAGCGAGCATGACGCCGCCGATGCCTTTTATCTCGACGGGTTGCTGTGCCAGTATGACTTTAAAGCCCATGCCCAATAACTCCGAGACAACCTTCCGTTCTTGCTCATTGCCCTCATTCAGCCGCGCCTGCACCTCCTCGTTGAACATCGCGCGCTCTTGCCAGTTCAATACCCCGTAGACCATCTGACGGTCGCATTCAGAAATATCGCTTAAAATCATATTGTTTCGTGGGTATCTGCTGATTTTTTTCGACAATTCATGTTTGCGCTTGTTTACGATGCTGTCAATTAATACGTTTACATCCATTGAAATTACCCCTTTCATTTGTCTTGTGGCTTTAGCTTTGCCACTTTTTAGCCATTATTCCGTTTCGGCAATGGTCTGGATCGTGGACCCATGTTTTCCTGCCGTATATTCAATTTTGGCTTTTTTCGTTTCGATGCCGATTTCTTTTGCTTTGTCAGCAATCTTTTTATCAAAGGTGGTGTAATCTTTGCCGTCCATCGCTTTGACTATGTACAACGTCCATTTCCCTTTTGGGTCTACTTTCCTGGTAATGTCTTTGATCTGGACGATTACATTCTTGACTTCGGCAGTCGCCTGTTCTTTCTCGCCCTTGAACATGTGTCCACCTGCCCGGTCGAGCTTAACGCCAAACTTTTCCAGTTCGGTTGGGTTCATGCGATGAAGCCCAAACAGCACCTTGATGCCTTCTTTCATGGCCCCGCGCCTGCCAGCCATTTTGATATTGCCTTCGTCGATGTCGTGCAGGGGTTTAAATTTTCCGTATGCCTTACCGAAAAACTTATCCTTGCTTGCCGCCCGGCCGTATACTCGCACGATGCGTGATTTATAACTGGCATCACACTCAAAGTTCCAGCGATACCATTCGCCGTTATCATCGGTGCCATTTTCCTTCTCGGAACTCCAATTCGTAAAGTTCACACCCAGCGTTGACCCAATACGCATTGCACCGGCAAAACCCAACTCGGCTTTTTCTTTGCTTTTATCCTTATCGTCGCTAAAAACAATCCAATCGCCAGGTTGCGCCAGGCGTAATAATGCCATACGGATTTTATTATGCGCGTCAATTACCCGTTGGATATTGTCAGCAAGAAATAATATGTCGTCGACCGATTTCTTATCTTCCGGCAACGATACCAGACCGCTTTCGCCAGGCACCGGCTCAATCTCTGTGCCTTCTGTTTTTGCTTCAACATTCTCGCTATCTTTTTGCATAGTCCTCTCCTTTTCGGTTCAACGTATCCTGGTTTTTAATCACAAACCTTTCAATGAACACCGTTAATATTCTGTTCATTGATATTTTTTTCCTGACAGAGATGATTTTAAAATCCTCTTTCAGTTTTTCCTCAACCTCAATGACCATCTGCGTCCTGGACATCTCCTCCACCTCCTCGTTAATGAAGCGCGCAGGGGAACACGCCTCTTGATTATTGTACGACTGTTATATCTTTTGTCCGGCTGTTGAGCTGGGCAAACACTTCTTTTTGCATCGCCCGCTTGACTGCTCCTTTGTCAATCCTCTGAACGTAATCACGGACAATGGTGTTTAACATGTTGTCGAGTGTATCGACAGTATTGTTAACGACCACGACCTTGCCGTTGCCATTCCTTTTTTTCGCGAACACTTTACTCATCCTTATTGAATGTTTTTGCGGTTGTAATAAGTCCACTTCTTGCGCTTCTTTGCCATTCGCTTCACCCCCCTCTTTTTTATTTAACTATAAAATAATAAATCAATGCAACTATGTCAAGCTATTTATTATTTTAATTCCTGAAAATGCTCCGGGTAATCGCATTGTTTCTTTACTCCGGCACAAGTGCAACGCTGATCTTTCTCCCGGCAGTATTCAAATTCCCGGCCGGTCGCCGCGCTATCAAGTTCTTTCCAATGCTTACACATTATTATTGCAAATCGCGGTGTTCCCATTTCATTTCTCCTTGATTAATTTATTTTCTAAAAGATATATCAGCGTCGTGGCTCTTGCTTCGGCTTCTGTGTTTTCATCACCTAAAGAACCACACACTTTATCAGGTTCACAAAAATCAACACAACCACCTCCCCACTCTAATTCATGGGATTCCCATGCTTGATCTTTTCTCATCTTCCGTGCATCATAAATTGTAAACCAAGAAGTTTTTCTTGTTGAAGATTTATTTATAATCTCCCCAAGCTCTGCTACGGTGAATGCTGAATATTGGGCCTTAATGTAAATGAGTTCTCTATTCAACACAGGAGAAAAATCTAAATCTCCGTGATCTAAATATCCCCACAAACTATCCTGCTTAACCCCAAGCTCTTTGAGTTTCTTTGCGCTCTCTAAACTGCACACTTGATCTTCGAGTTTCATTGCCTATCCCCCCCCTAATTATTTTACTCTCCCCTTCCTTATTAAGCCCTTCTTTTTGAGTTCATCCCATGTTTCCTTGAAAGCACCAAGCGGATATTTTTTATTTTCGCCTGTATCAAAAAACCAATACCAGATCAATCCACCGCCAGCCACGATCGTCATCAAGTGCAAGATCGCCAGCGTTCCGTTGTACGGCTGATACATGATTCTACCTCCTTTTCATTTAAACACATCTTTTATTTTTGCCCGGCTTCCATACTTTGCGTATTTTCAACGATCTTGACCCCTCAAGGGGATTTTATACCTTCTCTAAATATTTCTCGGATAATTCAGTGTATTTTTCCATTATTTCATTAATCTTTTCTCTATTTAGCCCACTTAATTGCCCTACAAGTTTTACTGCAAACATATTTGTTACTCCTGATTCTCTAACTCTTTCATACGATAGAAATTCTTTTTTCGTAATCATTTCGCATCACCTCCCCTTTTTTTATCTCCAACCCCTCAGTAGGCAAGTGCTTTTAGATTTTTTGTTCTGTGCGGTTAAACGTCTTTTAATTTAATTGCAAGCAGTGTATTTGGATTTTTGACTACAAAACGCAGCTGCTTAATCATCAAGTTACGCTGCGGATTGTTTCTTTTTGTGCATCAATTGTGTTTTGGAGAATGTTTAGGTCCGATATTAAAACATTCTTTTCATACTCTAAACACTTATTACACCATACATCCAACCTGCCTTCAATGTTAGTCTGGCAATTTATGCAATACATAATTTCACCTCGTTCCGCACTTGCCTGCTCAGCGGTTGAATATTCGTATGTCAAAGAACTAACCTGCTAATAAGGCACACTCGGAAGTGCGCCATATAGGAAGTTATTTATACCAGTGAATATTTTTTAACTCTTTTTTGTGTTGCATAAATATGATACGGTTCTGCTTCGGTACACTGCATAACACTATAAACATAATTTACTAAATCTTTTTTTGTTTTAAATTTTTCGGTTTCGATTTTTAAAAATACCTTGAACTCCATTTTAACACCCCCTTGTTTTTTATCCTTCTATAGATACATTATCATATATTCCTATGGTTGTCAATAGGGTCAACCCTTTTATTTTAGGTATTTAACGAGGGTCAAAAAGAGGGGTTTTCCGTCGGGGACAAAAAAAGGAACGCAGGAAAAATGAGGGGTACTCAAAACCTGCGTTCCTTATAAGTAGCGAAAATGGTGGTTATATAATCAGCTCATAAATCTTTGTCGCCTGGTAGGATTCGGCGATAATATATAAATCATTCGGCGTTACATCCTCATCATCGACATTGACAAAAAGCGGATGTTTCATTTCGTACTTGTAAATATCTGCGACCAAATCACTACATATATTTAATCGTTTCGATGGTTTGATTAATCTTTTCAGAACAGGTATCTTTTTAAAACCTTGATACAAAAATCCTCTTATATCATATAACCGATATTTGTAACGAATATCGCCGGCCCTTTTATGAGAAGCTCTCTTGCCTCTGGTCGCCATCTTACCATCGACATCCCCAAAAGAGATAACAATATATCTATGACTTTTTTTTAGAAGATTCTTTATATCAGTCGTATGCGCTGTTGTTGTCATATTAAGACAATATCCTAGTTCGATGTGCAGGAATGAATGAGTAAAGGTTAGATCATATTTCCAGCCATGCAGATACCGCATACCCCACCTGGTCAGCTTGTTGCTCCCGGCTTCAAGGATAATGCTCATGTCCTCAATGTCGTCTATGTTGATTTTAGGGTAGGCGGGAAATTTAATTATTTTTTTCTTCTTAAACAGGTTCTTGATTTTCCTGAACCATCGCATTTGCTTTTACCCCTTTACAATACGGACATATATGCCCGGTTATTTTCCCATGAAACCAAATTGCGCCGGACGACTTCTTGAATCTTTCGTAATCGAACCAATGCAGACAATGTGAACATTTTTTCCATCCCATAATCAAACCCGCATTATCTTTTGCCGTTCTGCTGGATATGAATTAAAACGCGCTGGTTCTCTTTTAATATCTCTTTTATATCCCGCAAAATTAATACGGACTCAATACCTTCTTTGACATGTTCTTCCATTTTTTCCCTGCATTCTCTTGGCATATAATAACCGTTCCTGTTTTTGCTCGGCTTAATCCAATCGACAATAACCTTGACTGCAATTCCGCCTATAAATGCGACTGATAAATATGCAATCTGATTTGTCATGGCAAAGGTTTTGTTACCGTAAATCTGAATCTTGTTCCATAATATCTTGAATGCGTAACGGAAGTCGCAACATTTAAACCTACTTCCATGTAATATTTATTATTTTCGTTATCAACAGTAAGTGAAATATTTCTGTGGAAATCGTTAAATCCAGTCGACGTTACAGTAGAATTAAAATTACTTGTTATTTGTGTCAGCGTACCGCTACCCCCAATCCTCCATAAAGCCATGAAACCAGAAGCACTTGAAGTCGTCCTGTAAAAAAAAGCTGTTACTGTAGCGACTGAAGCACCATGAGGGAAAATTAATGGATAGTGCATAGTTATTTGAGCCGATGTCGTTGTTCCAACACTTAAATATCCATTAATAAGTGAATATAATATTTGAGAAGTAGCAGGAATGGCAACATTTCCACCAATAGAAAGGAATCTTTCTTGCCCTGAATCATATTTTATATCATCACACGATAATGAATCAGTACTTATTTGCGATGCAGAGGTTGTGTGTTTTTGTAAGACATTTGTTTTGACTGATGTTCCTCCATGAACAGTATCAAAATATCCATTTAACCACCTATTTGCACTTTCACCTATGTCATAAACAGAATCAGTTTTTGACCCGGCGTTCATAGGTACGATTGTTCCTTCTATCCAATCAAAATTATCATTGACATCTTTTGCTTTTGCTTTAGCACCTGCGACCAGTACTGCCCATGTCGTCCCTGCCATAATTACACCTCTCTATAAATGCCTTAAATGAAAACTGGTTGTAAACTTATCCAGATTGATTATCTTGGACAGTATCTTAAATTGCTCACCATTCCAATCAAAATTTTCTCCGATTTGTCCTGCCCACTCCGCATCTTCGGTTAATATAGCCGAATCAGAAGCCCACTCAAACAAGTCCCACCGGCTCTCGCCGATAATATCGTATGAGTGGTAATTCAATAATACTTTGTCTGAAACTTCAAGCTGTGGTATGAACTTACATTTTACTTTAATTTCTTCTTTTATAACATCGAATTGCGTGACTAAATTATCAATCGCGGCTTGTGCTGTTGTCGTGTCGGGAAACCATAAATTCTCAAATTCATATTGATGCACCCCGAACTGCCATACGCTTTGCGATGGATTAACTGTTGTCGTTGTACCTGCTGTTAAGAAACTGGTTGATGTGTCGTCTCTTATATATTTTAACCTGAAATTATTAAACAGCTTCGTCACGGGTTCCAGATAGTTCGTCAGTTGAATTATATTTGAATCATTGAACCCCTGACCTTTTAACGTAAACTGCGACGTTGATGTTCGTTCATTTCTGTCTCTAAATTCAACCCCGCCGGTTCTGTTAATTAACAACAGGAATCCTTCCGCCTCTGCCAACTTTGACATGACTTCCCAACAATTCTTTTCCTCTATAGTTGTCGATGTGGCTAAATTATAATTAGCAATTGTAGCTTGTATACCCCACGCCGTTGAAGTGATAAACTGCGTAAAAATAGCCGTGCCGACACCATCAGATGCGTCGCGAAATTTAGCGATTAAATCGCTGGCTGTTTGTGTCGCACCAAGCCCAGCTACATCTTTTGCTTTTACCTGTTCAAATACTGTTTGCAATGAATTGAATTTCAGTAATGCTTCATTTTTAACACCGCTTATATCGACGTCGTTTGTTAATATGAAAATACCCAACGTCGGGTCTGTCGGCAATTCCGTATCATCCCACGTAGAATAACCTGCCTCGATTTTTAACAGAGTTCTATATCGTGTCATAAAACCATTCCATAAACTTTGATCGTTGGAGTTCGGATTAAAATCCCCGCCATCGTTCCGCACTTTAAGTGTGATTCCAGAATGGCGAAATTTGTTTAATCTTAATTCGTCGACGGATAGTTTAATCGTACCCCAGGATTTTACAAATTCAGTAATATTGAACCAATCAGTTTCATATAATCCGGTAGATGCGCTCCGCCTCTTGATGAAAGCCCGGCGGAACACATTGCCGACCGGTGCGTTGATCTGGTTTTCTATTGTTGCCGTAGGTCTCTTTGTTAAAGGAAAATCGTCATCATAAGTAACGACCAGTTTTGCACCAAACGATGCGCCGAGGTCACGATGCGCATGATAAAAATGTGACGTTGAAGATAATGCTTCAATAATGACTATGATGTTGTTGCCGCTTGTCCAGGCAGGTTTCTGAACAACCGTTTGCAATGCGCTGTTTATTGAGGGCGATGTATGAAATATACCTGCCGGAGTCGCGGCACCATCCCATGCGATACCTGCATCAATCGTTCTGTTTGAAACATTGCTTGCCGTTGTTGTTAAATCTACAGCCGTAGCTGTTTGCTCGACATAAACTTTTTCTTGTATGGCTGTTAGCGTCGTACCAGGAACATACAACTCAATCCGAGCGTCTACGATATATTTGCCTGAAGGAATCGTTACATTCTGGAAATGATAAGCGTCCCATGCTGAACGGTAAAGTGTAAACGGACCGAATACCTGGCTACCATTCTGCGCCGAGTTAAAAAGAAGGCGGTCTCTGGTAAGTTCGACCGTGCCGTTCGCTTCTTCGCGCGCGTCATTGTTTCCTGACGTGACTGTAAATGTCGCTGTCGTGCGTGCCATTAAACAGAGGTCCTTTCCTCAAGGGTAATATTGCCGGAGAAGCCGACATCTTTCACATTGTAAGAAAACTTAAAATCAAAATCCCCGGACCACACGACCGGGAATGCACCTCCGTCCCAACTCGTCGATGTTGGAAACGGCGCGAAAATCAGAGGGACCGCTTCTTCGTATAGCGAAAGCAAGCTGTCATGGAACGCCTGCGTTATAAATCGTAGCCCGATTTTAGTTTTATATTTATTTTTCACATTATAAAGCACAACGCCTCCGTCCGGCATGATGTGGCGAACCTGCTTTCGGTCGAGCATCGGTTTGAATAATCTTATGTCCGGGTTGCGTGTAAAAACCAATCTGTTTTGCGCGATGATAAATTCGCCGACTTTATTTTCGGTATCATCTGTGACCGCGAGGTCCATTTGCAACTGAACGGAATTTACAATCACCGACGTGAATGAATAATAATTTGCTGTAGCTGAATTCGCCGTCTCGTTTATATCCGGGCTTAATACGTTTGCTGTGACAGAATTATAAAAGACCCGGAACTGTTTAAGGTTATGATTCAATAATATGATGTGTGTTATTGTTGTGCTCTGGTCAAATTCAATTGAAATAATTGTCGACGTATTTGTGCCATAACCAGAGGATTCCCATGTGACTGTCTTATCTCGGTCAAATAAATTGCCGACCGTTGCTGTATTTGAGTCGACCTTAATCTGCGTCGTCGTATTAATAAAGTTTTCTGAAAGAAATCTCATTAACGCCATAAATTCTCCCTAAAAAGAAACTGCTTGACTGTTCTGCCGCAACTCCAAAAGTTTTTCATCAATCATGCCTGCCAGTTCAGTCAACGACTCATCGGAGGCAACGATAACACCTGCTTGAATAATAACTGTCGTACCGCCTAATACACCGCCGAGACGTTCCTGTGCTTCCGGGTCATCCAGCGGGATCACGGCTTCTGCTTTGCCGGCTTCGCCGATACGGGCAACAGTTCCGCCTTGCCTCGGTAATACAACGCCGCCCTCCGCCAAGTTTGTCGCTCCTATCTTTGATACTTGCACCGCGCCCGCCGCGGCAACCAGAGCCGCTAATGCGAAATTGAGTGGGGGTGGTGCAGAACCTAATGCCCGCGATACACCCAGCGACGTGCTTACTATAGCGTTTGCAATAGCCGCCGCTTTGCCCAGCAAGAATAATGCTTTATTGCTTGAATCAGACAACGACGAAATTGCACCTAACGTCGCCTGTAATGCCGCTATTTTATCTTTGTCTGCCTGCTCATTGACAGCTTTCAGTTTTGCCAAAAACGAAGCGCGTAATGATAGCGTTTTTTTCCCGGTGTCGGTTTGTAGTTTCAAATTTTCAACAGCGTCGAATTTTGCACCGGCAAGTTCTCTTTTTCGTCTGGCTATTTCCTCTTTTTCTCTCTCATCAGCTTTTTTCTTTAAATCAACGAATGCCTTTGCCTGATTCTTAACCATCTTTTTAAAATCATTGAAAAGATTTACAACAGTATTACCGCTAACCTCTGCCATCTTGTTGTATGCCGCAACAAAATTACCATCAACCAGTTCAATCAACGCCTCGATGATTCCTGAAAGTGTCTCACGGAATGTCTCGAAAATTTCAAATATAAATGTGAAGGTGGTGAAAATTATTTCGCCAACGGCTACAATTATGTCAATGAACGCTTTAAAAAATCTGATGTTCTCTATCAGAACTTCGGTAATTGCTTTTATTTTCGGCACTAATTTTGATAACGGACCCGCTAAAACTTTACCGACTGCTTCGAGCAATGTGCCAAAAGTATTTTTTAACTGGTCTATCGAACCAATAAATGTTTGCGCCGACGCCTCTGCAATGCCCTTAAAGTTATTATCAAGTGATTTTAATATTCCGTTGAACCCCTCCGTCTTAATAGCTTGCTTGTCGAGGACAACGCCATATCGACTCAACTGCCCTGCCTGACCCGTAAATCCTTTTCCTAACGCAATGGCTATTGTCTGCAAATCAACCTGCGCGCCCGTTGATTTTCTCGATGCCTCTGCCATGTCCAGCAACCGGGGTGTTATTGCCGCAATCTGTTTTTCGTTCAACTGGAATGTTGCCAGCATCGCTTGTGCTGAAATAATTTCTTCGTCGCCAAATCGTGTGGTTTTTTCAAGCGCACCCGCATATCGGATTAATTCCTGCGCGCCTTCTTCTGTCGCACCCTTGACATTTTTTAAAGCGGCGGTTAATTTATTCTCCTGTTCCTCTTGTAAGCCAAATGCCTTCAATGCTTTTATGGCAACAGCCGTAACGCCGACCAGAGCCGCGGTTATTGCAAGCCAATTCTTTTTCAAAGCATTGACAGCTTTACCAACGGCACCAAGTTTTTTGGTTGCATTGTCTTTAAGGTTTAATATTAACGATGCTTTTTTTTCTGCCATGCTTTAACCTCGTCTGCTTCTTTTTTTAATCCTTCAAATAATATGAACGAATTAAACATTTGTTTTTCCATCAACGACAAAGGGTATTGTCTGTCGCCAAAGACGATGTCTGCCGGAGTACATCCGTATTCTTTCGCCATTCTGTGTACAATAATCGCTTTATCTTTATCGAAAAAAAAAGCTTTTTTAATCCTTTAAATTGATTCAAACTATGTGCAATTATCTCGAAGTACAATGGATACCCAATGTCAATATTTCTGAATAAATCTTCGGCGCAAAGACCGTCTTTGCCATCGGCATGCAACACCGGCTCCGTAACGCCGGCGCGGATTACGTCGTACATATCCTTTTGGATTTTTGCCATCTCTTGCGGCTGGATTTGACGGTTCGGGTCAATGGGTCGCCTGCTCTCGTAACTGGTAAATATCTGGGGTATCTTATCGTGGGGGAAGTCGAGTAGGGGATTCAGCTTGCGTATCACAAACCGCATCCCCCCGACTTTAATTTTCTTGAAGCCCTGCAACTTATCTTTGAGGTTCATTAATAACTCGTTGTTGAGTTAATAAAGGTAAACCTGATGTCGTATCCTGTCGAAGTGTCAGGATTATCGACCAGGACATCGTATGTTATCTCTGACGACAATATTTCATTCGGTCCCGCGACTTCTGGTTCGGGACTATTGACAAACACTTTCGGCATATCAATCACGCAGGTATAGTTTTGTTTTGCGCTTGCCGATTGACCGACAAACCGCAACTGGACAGAACCTTGTGTTGCCTGAACGAATCTGTTCCATATCGTATTCGTGTCGAATCTTTGCTGAACCTTGAATTCGATTGACCTCCTGGTCGGTGGGAATATCTGCGGCGTATTGCTACCCAACGCCCGCGCGTTCGCATCGGTTATCATGTTGTTGTTGATAACCAGCTCGAATCCCTGTATAAACTCCTCTACCGTCGCTGTCATGGATGCGATATTACTGTGATAGCGATAAACACCCTGCACGTAAGTGTATGGCAATATTGCGCTTATGGAAAGGTCGCCCGAAATATCAGCACCAGTCAACGATGAATCCTGTGCAATTATTTCATACGATGCCTTAATCATTTCGCCGACGTTGCCTGAAATAGTCATTTGGTTAATACGAACACCTTTGTATTCCCAAAAATGGTTTTGCCCTTTCCTCACCTTGAACATTAAACTCGACGGCGATGTATCGAAATCCCCGGCATCGAGCTGGTGCGTAAACCCTCCTGACAAGGATGCCGTTGTAATCCCGCCACCCAGCGCAACCGCCGTCAGCAACACCGATTCCTGCGGATGATAATTTTGTTCCATTGTTCCGGCAACATTTTTATCAAGCTGTACCCGTTTCGTGAATCCCCGATTTATTCCTATCTGTTCGAGTTTCTGACTGACGATTTCTGTCTTGACAGAAAAATTCAACGGTTCAAGTGTCGATGCGCCTGTGCCCGCTGTCAATCCTGTCACCGTTCCAAACGCATCTTCTTTCCAAAATGCAAAATACGACTTTACCCCCATCTCACTCCCAGACCCGATTACCATACAATACCTCCTTTGATTTTTCTAACAAAGCGGCAGATTTATTAAACGCTAATTGAGAATAATTAATCTGCTCATATTGCAACCTTCTCATTTCGATATAACTTTTATTCACATTGATATTTTTTAATTTATCTTCGAGTTTTGCAAGCGCAGGCATCGCCAGAATACCCCTGTCCGAGCAATTCGTTGCAGGAATATTAAAAGTCGTTATGTAGGAGTATAACCATTTCGCCGAGAACCAGAGATTCTCGCTGGTATAAACCACGTCGCCATGAATATCCATAAGTGTTCTATGGTTCATGTAATACCGTTTTGGCTTCGGGTCAGAAAAAGCATAATACGTTCCCTCTGGTCGCCACGAATAATCGTAACCGACCAGAAGATATTCGTCATATCCGGCGAAGTTCTGAAAACCATATTGATTACACCCCGTCATAAATATCAGCATGGCATTTGAGACATTTGACCCCGCCGGAATTATCCGCATGCCGTCACCGAATATCTTTTTGAAATGCAATTCGGAATGTATGGAATCCTCATTGACGAAAAAATACCTATCGCCCATCCACGATTTTGTCCATACGGGGTTGGCGTATGGAGTAGCCATCAATTTCACACCCGCGGTATCTCTGATGTATTTCTCGATATGTTTAAACAGGA
>DRGL01000040.1 GCA_011050085.1 Pricia antarctica
AAGACGAAAAGACAGGTAAATATGTAATCGTAAATTTTTACAAAGATGCTGTGCCTGGCGACGACCCCAGGCACATGGGTATTCTTCCACGAATGTGGAGCACTCAACATGCCGAAAACTACATGAAGTATTTTGGTCCGCTCGATTTTAAGATAAAACAGTCGAACGAAGAGCTAAGAACTGCTGTAAAGCAGGTGAAAGAGGGGTATGCCAAAGGTGAAATAGATGCCGAACAATATATTGGATTCTTAAGGCGATTCGATCAATACATTGAGGTCGAACCACCCTCGGTATGGCAGAATATTGAATATATGGTGCAGTTTCAGTTCGGTTACATGTACTGGCGTTATTTCATGTGGAATTTCTCAGGAAAGAATAATGATCTTCAAGGTCGGTACAACGGAGACGGTGAGTGGATAAGTGGTTTTGATTTTTTTGATAGTATGCGCATTGGTAGTCAAGATAATCTTCCTGATGCCGTAGAAAATGATAAGTCGAGGAATACCTATTATCTATTGCCCCTGATTTTGGGGATTATCGGAATACTGTTTCAAGTATCCAAAAACCCGAAACAGTTTTGGGTGCTCCTTATATTTTTCTTATTTACTGGTTTAGCCATTCAATTCTATACCAACCCCTATATCTTTCAGCCCCGTGAGCGTGATTATTCACTCGTGGGCTCGTTTTACGTTTTTGCTCTTTGGATAGGCCTTGGTGTATATGGACTTTTTGACGAGTTCCGAAAATTACTGTCGCCAAAAATTCTGGCCCCTGTGGTTACCATAGTGTGCTTTTTGGCAGTACCAACCGTGATGGCCTTTCAGAATTGGGATGACCATGACCGTTCGAACCGCTATACCGCGAACGCTTCGGCAAAGGCATATCTTGATTCTTGCCAAGAAGATGCTGGGGCCATTTTATTTACGATCGGCGATAATGATACTTTTCCACTTTGGTATGCCCAAGAGATAGAAGGCTATCGTACCGACGTACGCATTGTATGTACCAGTCTTTTCGAAACGGACTGGTATGTAGATCAGATGAAGCGAAAGGCTTACGAAAGTGAGGCCATTCCTTCGCAGATAACCCACGATAAGTACCGCTGGGGGTCACGAGATGTACTCTACTACCAAAATGTTGACCAAATTTTCAACAAAAAACTTTCCGAGAACCGATGGTCGGTACAAGATTTCATAAAATGGGTCGATAGTGATGAGCCACAGACCAAGTTAAAGTATATCCTCGAAAAACAAGGGGCTGACGTAGAGGCGTACTCAGAGAACTCCCAGAATATCGTCTATTATCCCACAACGAAATTACGAATTGCCGTAAACAAGAAAAATGTATTGGAAAGTGGACTGGTCAAAGAAAAAGATTCGGCAGAAATTGTGGATTATATTGATATAGAAATCCCAAAAACAGCTATTACCAAAAAGAGCATGATGATGTTGGATATGTTGGCCAACAACGACTGGAAGCGCCCGCTTTATTTTTCGGGTGGAAGTTTTGACGAAGCCGAGTACCTTTGGATGAAAGATTATTTGCAACTCGATGGTATGGCCTATAAGTTAGTGCCCATTAAAACGCCAAGAACAAAATCATCTTTTGAAATGGGTCGTATCGATACCGACTTAATGTATGATATTGTAACCAATTGGTACTGGGGAAATTCTGGGAGTCCGGATATTTACCATGATGTACAGACTAGAATTCAAGGCTTGTCGTACCGAAGCAATCTTGCCCGCTTGACCGAAAAACTTATAGAGGAAAACAAAATTGAGAAGGCGAAGAACATTATCGATTTGACGATGAAAAACCTTCCAGTCGAGTTTTACCAATATTACACCTTCGTTGAACCTTTTGTTGATGGATATTATAAAGTAGGAGAGACTGAGAAGGCGAGAGCGCTTTTCAAAAAACTTAAGAAAATATATCAAGATCGTCTGGAATATTACGCAGGTATACCTTTGGATGAACAATATGATCACATTGATGACATCATCGGTGATATGGAGGGGTATCGTCGAAATATAGATATTCTTATTACCAATAAAGACCGTGAAATGGCGGAGAAAGAAACCTTGATTTTCAATGAATACATTGATAAGTTCGAGCATTTTTATAAGAACAACATACCAGGCGATGATTCACAAAACTTGGGTCGACCTGATCCTGACATGGTAGACACCATGCCCATATCGGATACCAGTGTTATCGATGCTACTACTACGGAAGAGGATATTCGGGACAGTGTTCTAAAACCTACCGAAAATTGAACTTAAAATTCAAGAAAGCGGTTTCCTGCCGAATAGATACGATAGAAGTATTGATGTGATTATGCTTTGGGAGTGGAGGGTAGCTTCAATTAAGCTGTCAAAAGAATAGTGGAAGTTTTAGACGTATTCCTTTAAAATACCAATAAGGGTATTGGCATCTTGTTGGCCGCTTTGACGCCAGACCATTTCACCCTTTTTATAAATAATTAAAGTAGGTAAGCCCTTTACACGAAGGGCACTAGAGAGCTCTTTATTTTTGTCTACATCAATTTTAATTACTTTGCCCTTATCGCCCAAAGCCGCTGCAACATCACGGAGAACGCCGTGCATGGTTGTAGATTGCTCGTTCCAATCAGCATAAAAATCCAACAGAACAGGGACATTCAAATCGATAAGTTCACCAAATTTTGACATAGATAGTGCGTTGTGTTTAAAATCAAAAGTAATAAAAATTGTGAGATTGGCGCCCGTACCCCAAATTTATTGGGATTACCAACGCGTTAAAGTCGTGTTAAGGAACCAATTGGCAACTATGCTTTTTTCTTCAGGGTTATCACAGTAATTTCAGGCCAGATACCAAAACGTCCGGGGTATCCAAGGAAACCAAGTCCACGATTAACATTTATAAACTGACCTTTCTCTTTGTAAATGCCCGCCCAATACTTGTAGCGCCAACTTGCCGGACTCCATTTGATCCAGCCAGGTATCTCGATACCGAACTGCATTCCGTGCGTATGACCACTTAGTGTGAGATGGTAGTGCAATTCATCATCGATAACGATATCTTCCCAATGGGATGGGTCATGGCTCATTAAAATCTTGAAATCATTTTTGTCAATGTTTTCGGTAGCTTTCTTTAGATCTCCTGCTTTTTTGAAGCCGCCACGCCCCCAATTTTCGACACCGACCAGGGCTATCCTATCGTTCCCTTTTTCAAGGTATCGGCTTTCGTTGAGCATAAGGTCAAAACCCATGTCACGCTGAATCGTTTTTAGGTCTTCTAAGTTTTGTCGTTTCAACGCTTCGGTTTCCCAATCCACATAATCGCCATAATCGTGGTTACCAAGCACTGAAAATTTCCCGTCCTCAGCTTTCAAAGTGGCAAAAATGTCTTTCCAAGGTTTCATCTCAGTGGCCATATTGTTGACCATATCACCCGTAAATAATAGCACGTCACTCTGTTGTTGATTAATGAGGTCGACCGCGTATTCGATTTTCTTGTGATTGTCAAAACTGCCGCTATGAATGTCGGAGAGTTGGGTTATACGATATCCGTCAAAGGCGTCCGGTAGGTCTTCGAATTCCAAGGTATAGGTAAGTACCTGAAAGTTGTATTTCCCCTTGAACATGCCATATAGAAGTGCTCCGAACGGTAATGCTGCAATACCTATACCCAAAATGCTTAAAAATCTACGCCGTTGTGGTAGGGAGAATTCTTTGGTAGAGCCGGTAAGCTTGTGATATGTTCCCGAAATAATCCGAAAAATATCTTCCGAAAAAAGAAATATAACGCTTACCAGCTGAAACATGAAAACGGCAAGTACCAAACCTAAGGCATAGCTCTTTGGACGGCTTAAAACCCGGCCCTCTGTATCACCCCATGTAAATTGATAAATTAAATTACCCAGTATCAGTGCCGATACGATTATAAATACGTAATAGACCCAAGGGTGTTTGACAGCAGTCTTCAAGGCTTGAAGCGTATATAACCCCAAAGCGATATAAATTGTAATAAAAATGATCCATCGTAGCATAGCTGCAAAGGTATTTTTTACTACCATTACAAATGGCCCATTTAGATTTTATTTAACTGCATTTACCACTTTGCGAATCAACTCAGGGTCAGAAATAGGTATAGCATCATCTTGCAAAAAAGAAGGCGCATGCATTGAGATTTTCGGAACGGCATCTAAGGTCTGAACGAATCGGCTTCCGGAAAGGTGTGCAGCTTGAAAGCCTTGTTTTTTAAAAAGATGAATGTTTTCGGGGCGTATTCCTCCTCCGGGCATAATCGTAACGGTCGATGCTGTTTGATCAAGTTCCGTTAGCAACGCGATACCTTCTTCCGCAGATTTTTGCTGTCCCGAAGTCAAGATAGTGTGCACCCCCAACTTTTCTAATATAGCCAAGGCCTCCAATGGATTTTGTAGCCAATCGAAGGCCCTGTGAAATGTAAAATTTAAATTACCGGAGGCTTGGATCAATGCTTTTGTACGGTCAATATCCAAATTAAAATTCTTTTCTAAAATGCCCGATACGATACCGTCAAAACCCAAATCTGTGCAGGTTTCGATATCCGTTTTCATACAATCGAATTCTTCTTTAGAATAGGTAAAATCACCACTTCTTGGCCGAATCAACACATGAATGGGAATGGTAATCATTCTTCTGACCGCCTTCAAAAGTCCATAAGACGGCGTTATTCCTCCAACCGCGAGCTCTGAACAGAGTTCTATGCGATGTGCGCCAGCTTTTTCCGCATTTAGGGCAGATTGCAGCGAATTGGCGCAAACTTCTATCAACATATCCTTATATTTATCCGTCTTAAAAGTAATTAGGAATTATGGAACGAAGAAAATTTTTGAGGAATTCCACAGTGGTCGGTGCCGGTTTGATTGCTACACCGATGTTGGCATCTACGTCAAATGCAGAAAAGGAATTAGAAACCGGTAAAAAAGGGGGTCCATCCAAGGATATCCTCCCAATGGTCATTTGTACATGGGATTTTAAAAATGCTTCGGCAAAGGCTTGGGATGTTTTAAAGGATGGGGGAACGGCCCTAGATGCTGTCGAACAGGGTGTGAAGGTCGAGGAGGCAGATGTTGACAATCAAACCGTGGGTGTGGGCGGAAGGCCCGACCGTGATGGTAACGTGACCTTAGACGCCTGTATTATGGACAAAGACGGCAATTGTGGAGCGGTATTGGCGATGCAAAATATTGCGCATCCTATTTCCGTGGCCCGAAAGGTAATGGAAGAAACCCCGCATGTGATGCTAGCCGGCAAAGGAGCGGAACAGTTCGCCTATGAAATGGGTTTTGAAAAGACCGATCTACTCACCGAAAAATCGAAGCAGGATTGGATTGAATGGAAAAAAACGTCGCAATATAAACCCGTTATTAATATTGAAAACCATGATACCATTGGTATGTTGGCTATCGATATCAATGGCGATATTTCAGGCGCCTGTACAACCAGTGGGATGGGCTATAAAATGGCCGGTAGGGTCGGTGATTCCCCAATCATAGGCGCTGGGCTTTTTGTTGATAACGAAGTGGGCGGTGCCACCGCCACTGGAGTAGGAGAGGAAGTTGTTAAGACCGTAGGCAGCTTCTTAATCGTAGAACTGATGCGGCAAGGCAAATCTCCTCAAGAAGCCTGTGAAGAAGGGGTAAAACGTATCATCGCAAAGAATAAGGACAAACAAGACTTCCAAATCGGTTTTATTGCCGTAAATAAAAAGGGTGAGACCGGCGGGTACTGTATTCATCCCGGATTTTCCTATCGTACCTATTCTGAAAATGGTCATGTTAATAATCCCTCTGATTCTTATCTTGATACCTAACACTATCCTCTAATTTCTTGTATAAATGTTTTTTGGAATGTAATCCCAATCAAATGTATCCTGTGAAATCAACAGACAACCGAGATATAAAACAGAACAATTCTACCTTTGCCCTAGATTCACAATCAAATTTCTTACACTAACTATTGAACATGTCACAACAAAAACGCCTTTTTCTTCTAGATGCCTACGCCTTAATATTTCGAGGATACTATGCACTCATAAAAAATCCACGTATCAATTCAAAAGGGATGGACACCTCGGCCATTATGGGCTTTATGAATTCCCTTTTCGATGTCATCAAACGGGAAAAACCCGACCACTTGGCTGTCTGTTTCGACAAAGACGGTAGCGCTGATAGGGTCGAAATGTATGCGGATTATAAGGCGAACCGAGATGATACTCCCGATGCCATTAGAACCGCCATCCCTTGGATACAAAATATTTTAAAGGCCATGCACATTCCTTGTATCGAATTGTCGGGGCTCGAGGCCGATGATATTATCGGCACCTTGGCCAAACAGGCTGAAAAGGAAGACTATAAGGTCTTTATGGTAACGCCCGATAAAGATTTTGCACAATTGGTATCCAAAAATATCTTTATGTACAGGCCCTCGCGCATGGGCAACGGAATCGAAATATGGGGTATTCCCGAAGTGCAGAAACGCTTTGGGGTAGAGCGCCCTGAACAGGTGATCGATTATTTGGGCATGATGGGCGATGCCAGCGATAACATACCGGGTTTGCCTGGTGTTGGCGACAAAACGGCCAAAAAATTTATTAAGCAATTCGATTCTATGGAAGGCCTTTTGGCGAACACCCATAAATTGAAGGGAAAAATGAAAGAGAAGGTCGAAGAAAATGCGGCATTGGGCAGATTATCGAAACAGTTGGCCACTATTATTATAGATTGTGACGTGACTTTCGATGCCGAAGATTATGAGCTCTCACAGCCCGACAATGAAAAGGTGCAAGAGCTGTTCGAAGAATTGGAGTTTAGAAGGTTAAAAGACCAGTTCATTAAAATATTTTCCGGGGATGACGATACCACCCAAGCGCAAGTGAGCAGTACTCCGACCGCAAAAGCGCAAGTAGCCGAGAAGGAGGCTGGCGGTGGACAGTTTTCACTTTTCGGTGGAGACCCTGCACATACGGGCGAAACTATAACTGATCTCAACAGCCGAAAAACCATCGGCGAGGTATCCCATTCATATCAGAGCGTCGCCCAGGGAATGGCAATGGAACTCTTTCTGAAAAACTTGATGAAGCAGACTTCTGTTTGCTTTGATACCGAAACTACGGGCTTGGATCCATTGAAAGCCGAATTGGTAGGAATAGCCTTTTCTTGGGAAGCCACAAAGGGTTTTTACATCCCAATTCCAGAGGATAGGCAATCCGCTCAAGAGATTGTCGAGCAGCTGCGTCCGTTCTTTGAATCCGAAACCATCGAAAAAGTCGGTCAGAACCTCAAATATGATATTAAAGTTCTTGATAAATATGATATAAAGGTCAAGGGGCGGTTTTTTGATACGATGTTGGCGCATTACCTTATCAATCCCGATATGCGGCACAATATGGATGTGCTAGCGGAAACGTATCTCAATTACACGCCTGTTTCCATTACCGAACTTATCGGGAAAAAGGGAAAAAACCAGCTTACTATGCGAGATGTTCCTCTGGATAAACAGACAGAATATGCCGTCGAGGATGCCGATATCACCTTTCAACTGGCGCAGCATTTCAGTCCTGAACTTGCGGAGGCCAAAACCGATACTCTTTTTAACGATATCGAAATTCCATTGCTACACGTATTGGCTGACATGGAACTGGAGGGTATTAATTTGGACAAGAAATTCTTGAATTCCCTTTCAGAAGATCTTGACAATGATATAAAAAATCTGGAGGAGAATATTTACAAAGAAGCTGGGGAAGAATTCAATATCGGTTCACCCAAACAATTGGGTGAAATTCTATTTGATAAAATGAAGCTGGTCGACAAGCCCAAAAAAACCCGTACCGGACAATACTCTACTGCTGAGGACACCCTTTCATATCTTGCGAAAGAGCATGAAATCATTCAGCAGGTACTAAATTATAGGGGATTGAGCAAACTGAAAAGTACGTATATCGATGCTCTTCCCCAGCAAATCGAGCCTTCGACGGGTCGTGTGCATACCGACTATATGCAAACAGTAGCGGCCACCGGAAGGTTAAGTAGTAACAATCCTAACTTGCAAAATATACCGATCAGAACTGAACGCGGACGTCAGGTGCGTAAAGCTTTTATCCCAAGGGATGAAAACTATACGTTACTGGCGGCGGATTATTCTCAAATCGAACTCCGAATTATCGCAGCTTTAAGTGAAGAAACAACGATGATCGAAGCGTTTAAGAACGGAGAAGATATTCACGCCTCCACTGCATCGAAAGTGTTTAATGTGCCGCTTGACGAAGTTACGCGCGAACAGCGTAGCAATGCGAAAACGGTTAATTTTGGAATCATTTATGGGGTATCTGCCTTTGGGCTTAGTAATCAGACGGATTTATCACGTGCAGAATCCAAAGAGTTGATCGATACCTATTATAAAACCTATCCCAAACTTCGTAATTATATGAGCGAGCAAGTTGATTTTGCCCGTGAACACGGTTACGTACAGACAGTCTTGGGAAGGCGAAGGTATTTAAAGGACATCAACGGCAGCAATCAAGTTGTACGTGGAGCTGCCGAACGAAACGCTGTCAATGCCCCGATTCAAGGTAGCGCTGCCGATATTATCAAAATCGCGATGATTAATATCCATAAAAAGTTGATCGAAGGAAAATACAAGAGCAAAATGCTGTTACAGGTGCATGATGAACTAGTATTCGACGTTTATAAATCTGAATTGGAAGAACTAAAGCCATTGATCAAATCTGAAATGGAGAACGCCTATACGTTGTCGGTACCTTTGGATGTAGAGTTGGGTGTTGGCGATAATTGGTTGGAGGCGCATTGACATACAAAAAGCTATAGTTCACAACATTTCTTTGGCGACACTCAAAGAAGCGGATATTTTTGGCTAAAAATTAGGTTCCCTATGGAACTACGCTATGAAAAAGTATTTTACTTTTATTCTGCTAGCAATGGCCTCTTTTGTAGGTAGCGCACAAACCGATTATACTGAAAATACGCCTGCTTCCAAGATGCAATCGATTAGTAAGGTCAAGATATTTCCGAACCCAGCTACCAACGTAATAAATGTACTCGGACTTAAAAACTCCCAACAAGCTAACATCACGATTCTCGATATTTACGGCAATACGGTTTTGGCCCGTAAATGGGCCATACGTCGCAATGTTTTAAATATACCAATTACAGAGCTTAAGCCTGGTACATATGTCATACGAATTCATTCCAACGAAAATCAGGTAGTGACTAAATTCTACAAACAGTAGTCATCCTTACTGATTATTTACCGAAGCTATTCAGTCCAATTCGTAAATCAAGATATGTACTCAAGGCTGGTAATTTTAAATATGGAGATTGTACGTAATACTAGGCTTTTTAAAAATCTTTTGGAGCCTAGTTTTGATGGATAAACTATTCTGCATTTTTGCAGATAGACAAAACAAATACCTACAACAAATTGTTATCTCTAAATAAAATAGAACCAAGCTCAACTTTCCGAGTCGTTTGACCTTGATAATTACTTTAGCATTGATGTTTTGAAAGTTCAAAATTCACTATTCAACGTTGAAATCGCAGACTGGGATATTAAAGGTAAGTTTCTTAAATCAATCTCGATTGGTTGATGCTGGGATGGGAGCCAGGGGGTGAATTTCTTCCGCCCTTTTAAGGAATCTAACGAGGAATACTTGCTAAGCGATAAAACATTTAGTAATCGAATAAAACTCTTGGGTTAGTATTCTTAATTGTTGGAAAAGTAAATTGTTTAGTATTGAAAATGGGTCCCTATCAGTAAAATCACCATTATTTTTCCGGACATGGTTTAAGAAAGGGTGTATAATTTCCCCCTAATTTCTCAACATATAGGGTGAATGGTTTTGACGTTTGCATCATTACGGTGTTTTGAGTCGTGATTTTTCGAAAATATTTAGAAACAGTGGTTTGTAAATTAAGTTTATTAATGTACATTTGCACCCCGTTTTCGGGATAGAATCATCTAATTAAAAAGTAACCGCAGTGGATACATTAAGTTATAAGACCGTTTCGGCCAACAGGAAAACTGTTGACAAGCAATGGCTGCTAGTCGATGCAGAAGGAGAAACTTTAGGCCGTATGGCTTCTAAAGTGGCCAAAATGTTAAGGGGAAAACATAAGCCTAATTTTACGCCCCACGTCGATTGTGGTGACAACGTAATCGTGATTAATTCAGAAAAAGTAAGCCTGTCCGGAAATAAATGGGACGATAAGGTTTACCAGCGCTATACCGGATATCCGGGAGGTCAGCGTACTAAAACGGCCAGAGAGGTTTTGGCAAAGCACCCTGAGCGAATTGTTGAAAAGGCAATTAAAGGTATGCTTCCAAAGAACAAATTGGGCGCGGAACTTTTTAGAAATCTTAAGGTAGTGGTCGGTACAGAGCACAACCACGAGGCTCAGAAACCAACCGCTGTTAACTTAAAAGAATTTAAATAATGGAGACCATTCACAAAATCGGAAGAAGGAAAACGGCGGTCGCCCGTGTATACGTCTCCGAAGGTAGCGGAAACATTACCGTGAACCAACGAGACCTTAAAGATTACTTTTCTACTGCTACCTTACAATATAAGGTTAATCAACCTTTCTCATTGACTGGAAGTGAAGAGGCTTATGACGTTAAAGTTAATGTCTATGGCGGTGGAATTACCGGTCAGGCTGAAGCCATTCGATTGGCCCTTTCTAGGGTTATGTGCGAAGTGGATGCGGAAAACAGAACGATTCTTAAGCCAGAAGGTCTACTAACTAGGGATCCTAGAATGGTAGAGCGTAAGAAATTCGGTCAGAAGAAAGCTCGGAAGAAATTCCAGTTCTCTAAGCGTTAATTTTGAAATTATCAACATCCATCCAGTCTTTATTTTGGATGGATGTTGAATTTATATAATACCTAGAAAATTATTTAGATACTGAATTCTCCTAAACGTAGGAGCAGTATAAACCTAGTTCCTTGAAAGTTCGTTTTCCGCTTGGAATTCGAATAAATTAAAAAGTCATCCCGTCAAAAGGATGGTTTACGGAAGTTATCGGTCTTGATCGATGCTCCGTTAGTTTAGCATCTAAATGTTTGAGGCTTTTCAATATAATTATTGAAATACCACTCGGGCATTGCCTATTCAAAAGAACGTAAACTAAAGCAAACATGGCGAAAGTCGAAGTAAAACAATTATTGGAAGCAGGTGTGCATTTTGGACACCTAACACGCAAGTGGAATCCGAACATGGCTCCTTATATCTACATGGAGCGTAATGGAATTCACGTTATCAATCTCTACAAGACGGTTGCAAAAATGGACGAAGCCAACGAGGCTTTGAAGAAGATTGCTGCATCTGGTCGAAAAATCCTTTTCGTTGCTACAAAGAAACAAGCGAAAGATATTGTTGCCGAATTAGTGGCCAACGTAAACATGCCCTACATTACAGAAAGATGGCCTGGAGGTATGTTGACCAACTTCGTAACTATCCGAAAGGCGGTTAAGAAGATGGCTTATATCGATCGAATGAAAAAAGATGGTACATTCAATACACTATCTAAAAAAGAGCGTTTACAGGTAGATCGACTTCGTGCGAAATTAGAAAAAAACTTAGGTTCGATTTCCGAGATGAGCCGTTTACCGGGAGCACTTTTTATAGTTGATACTATGAGAGAGCACATCGCGGTAAAAGAAGCACAGAAGTTGAATATCCCAATTTTCGCGATGGTCGATACGAATTGTGATCCGCGTGATGTGGATTATTTGATTCCTTCCAATGATGATGCTTCCAAGTCTATTAAAATTATCATGACGGAAGTATGTGATGCTGTTGCTGAAGGTCTTTCGGAGAGAAAGTCTGAGAAGCAGTCCGATAATGAAGGTGACGATGAAAACGCTGCTCCAAAAAAGAAAAGGCGTATTGCTGAAAAAGCTCCCGATGTGGCGCCAAAGGCTAAGAAGTCTAAACCTGAAGGAAAAGACAGTACTACTGAAATGGAAGAAGCTCCCGTAGTGGCCGAAGGTAAAAAAACGCCACAGCCCACTCCTGAGACGGCAGAAACGAAAGCCCCACCAGTAGTTGGTAAAACACCGAAACCTGAGGTTAATGTAGAAGCAACTAAAGAAGCTGTTGAAGAAGAAAGTGAAACTTCTAATACAAAGTCTTCTAAAAAGTAAGAAGGTTCAAATACTGATGACCTTACCAGAATTGAAGGCGAAGGTGCTAAAGCAGCGGAGGCATTGATTGCTTCTAGAACTAATAGCTATGTAAAGGTTTTTTAAGCTAATCTTGAAATTATCAAGGAAATCTTGATCGAGGCCAAATTAAATATGGTTTACTTTGGGCTCATGGTCTAAGCATGCTAAATTAATCGCCGATGGTAAATGGATGCGCTTTAAGAATGGCAAGGCAATGCAAAAGGTGGTGTTGGGTAAATGTTAGACACCTAATAAACGGTTTATGGTAAGTTGATTCAAAAAAATATGTTTTCTGTTACGTCACTTCTTAAATGAACTATTCGTAACAATCTATATTAGATTGAACTTTCAATTATTAATGAGATTCATACCAAAGTCTATGCTGAGCTTAGGCGGAGGGGTAGAATACTAATAAAATAAATTAATTATGGCAAAGATTACAGCCGCAGAAGTAAATAAGTTAAGAAAGATGACAGGTGCAGGTATGATGGACTGCAAGAAAGCCTTGGTCGAAGCCGATGGTGATTTCGAAAAAGCTATCGAGGTGCTTCGTAAGAAAGGACAGAAAGTAGCAGCCAAAAGAGCGGACAGAGAATCCTCGGAAGGGGCTGCCATTGCCAAAGTAAATTCAGACGATACCAAAGGTGTCGTAATTTCGCTAAATTGTGAAACCGATTTCGTTGCCAAGAATGATGATTTTATCACTTTGGCAAATGAACTTGCCGATTTGGCTATGGGCTTTGAAAGTAAAGAAGATTTTCTTGCAGCCGAATTTAAAGGTATAACCGTTCAAGATAAATTGATCGAGCAAACTGGGGTAATCGGAGAGAAAATCGAAATAGGTGGTTTCAAAAGATTGAGTGCTCCTTTTGTGGGTAGCTACATCCATGCCGGAAACAAGATTGCAACTTTGGTAGGTCTCTCTGCCGCTGTTAACGGTGCCGATACCGTCGCCAAAGACGTTGCTATGCAGGCAGCTGCTATGAATCCTGTTGCTTTAAATGAAGAAGGTGTCGATCAATCCGTAATCGATAAAGAAATTGAGATTGCCAAAGATCTATTGCGTCAAGAAGGTAAGCCTGAAGAAATGTTGGATAATATCGCTAAAGGCAAATTGAAGCGATTCTTTAAAGACAACACTTTGGTTAATCAAGATTTTATTAAAGACAGCAAGCAAAGCGTTGCGCAATACGTAAAATCAGTTGATTCCAGTTTAGAAATAACCGGATTTCAGCGGGTCGCCTTAGGCTAATTGATTCTACAGAATATTTGTAAAAACCATCTTACCGAAAAGTAAGGTGGTTTTTTTGTTTTACTTTTACATCTTGAAATTTTCTTTTACCTCAAATAGTCTCAACGTAAACACATAAATGAAGAAAATAGTCCTTTTTGCCACATTGCTGTTCTGTATTCAACTATCTGCCCAGCGCAAGCCAAAGATTAAAGGAAGTAGGATTGTCACCGATGTGCAAGAAAATTTGCCGCCTTTTAAATCCATCGAGTTAATTGATGATTTAGAGATTAGCCTGCGAAAAGCACCCCAAGAAGGATACGCTATCACAGCCGATGACAATCTTATCGACGTACTCAAATTTAGGGTAGAGGATAGTGTTTTAACCATCAGTTCATTTTACGACATTACCAGTAAAAAGAAATTAAAGATTGACATAAACTATACCAACATTAATACGCTTACAATTCGTGACGGCGATATTAGTATGGATGGTGCCATTATTACCGATGAACTTAGTATTCATATGTTCGAATCAGCCCAGTTACAACTAAACGCTGAAGCGAACCGTACTAATATAGAGATGCAAGGAAATAGCTCAGGTGATTTCACCTTGAAAGGTGATGAAGTCAATTTTATCTTAAAAGATCGTGCCGACGTAAGTGCTTTTGCCGTAAGCGGGATGAATACCTTAAAAATGTACAACAATGCCTCGGCTAAGCTTGAAGGTACATCCGGTGAGCTTAATCTAAATCTTTCGGAAAACTCGAGTCTCAATAGTAAAGTGCTTGAATCGGAAAAAGTAATGGTAAATCTTCAAGGTTCTAGTTCTGCAGTAGTCAATGTTACATCGGCTATGCAGCTAACTTCAAGTGGTTCGTCAAAAACGTACGTATACGGCGAAGGGAAGATCGAAATTATAGATTTTTTGGATACTTCGGAATTACATAAGGAGAATTGATTTTTTCAATATCCTGAATGTTATAAATTTATACTAAATTTTATGTCTATAAGGGGAAAATAAACTCATGATTTAGAATTACTAATAGGCAATGAAAATTGAAATTGGTAGCAATGGGTACCGCTAGTTTAGCTTTTATTTTCAATAGAGTATAAAAGTAATTTCTTACTATCATTTGGAAGTTCCGTCGTTCCAACTGCTTCCAAACCAAGTTTGGTTAACAGTTTTTGAGACGAACTATTGTCTTCGGTAGTTATAGCCAGTATAGTCTTAAGCCCAAAATCAGTGAACCCAGCAATTATAATTCTTTCAGCCGCTTCAAAGGCAAATCCTAGTTTCCCATATTCCGGTAAAAAGGCAAAGCCAATGTCTATTCCGTTTAATCCCTCCCTATCAAATAAGCCACAGGTCCCAATTTTCGCCTTGTCGCTATTTCTAATAATGGTGTAGTTTCCATATCCCAGCCTAGCAAACTGCGGCAAAATTTTACTTTTAACATATGTTTCGGCAATTTCAACGGATTTGATATTTCTATCTCCTATATATTCTTGCCATTGTTGTGTGTTCATTAATTTAAAAATGAATTCGGCATCTTCTTCCGAAGTAGGTCTGATAATCAGCCTTTCTGTTTTGAATGTGGTATGAAAACTCATATAACGAGTTCTTTTGACAGGTTATGTTTTAATAAAAACACTAGTTCTCACTTGCAATCGGCGCGGTCATTAAATGTTCGGGTATACCGAACCCGTCAACTAAAACACCGATATGCGGCCTAAGTTCGGTGCAAAGCCGTTCGACCCGTTGACGGATGGCCTTTGATTTTGTACTTCCAAGATACCCTTGTTCCAAATACCATTCTGTATCCTTTCGTATTTCATAAAGCGCATATAGCGTTCCCAATTTTTCGAACAATCCCTTGTTTTTACTATCCGAAAGTTTTTCCGTAAAATCGGTAAAGGTTTTATAGGCCAGCTCCACACTGTAGGCTTTTCCTAACGCCAATAGATGGGTCTGTACTTTTAAAAATGCTTGATATGAGGGCATGCCCTTTTTTATATAATCCCGAATACGCATAGCCAACGTGTAGGTAAGTCGACGGGTACGATATTCAAAAGCGTGTTTATGGAACTTCGAATTATATAAATGTTCTGCATCTACCTTGTTGCTATATCGTGGATCTATAGTGGTCAACGTATCCCCAATTTGAATACCCAATATTTTCAATACTGAAGTGAACCCGGCACTATTAAATTCAGCTTTGAAATCAGAAAGCACTCCCTTTGCCGCCAACAAACTAAGTACCGTATTATCACCCTCAAAAGTTGTAAAGATATCGACGTCGCCTTTAAGGTCTGCTATTCGGTTCTCCAAAAGATAGCCTTTGCCGCCACAGGCCTCTCGGCATTCTTGAATTGTAGTATTGGCATACCACGTAATTATGGCCTTTAGGCCTGCCACTTGTGTTTCAATGACCCGCTTGTCAGGTTGTGATTCATCGCAATAGGTTTGCATAAGTTTGTCAAGCGTAATATGATAAACGTAGGCACTAGCGACCAAGGGGGTCAACCGTAATTGATGGGTCGGGTAATCCATTAAAAGGTCTTCCTGAATCTTAACGCTGTCATTGAATTGTCGCCTTTTCAAGGCGTGTTTTACGGCAACGGCCAAAGCAAATTTTGCTCCGCCCAACCCCGCACGGGCCACGCAAATTCGACCCCCGACCAAAGTACCTAACATGGTGAAAAAGCGTTTGTTCGGGTTTTTGATATCCGAATGATACGTGCCATCTGCGGTAATATCGCCATACTTGTTAAGCAAGTTCTCTCTAGGAACGGAGACCTGGTCGAACCAGATTTTTCCGTTGTCAACCCCGTTTAAACCTAACTTATAGCCATTGTCTTTGATGGTAACTCCTGGCAGCAGTTCATGCGCATCATTTCTGACAGGCACTAGAATGGCATGAACCCCTTCGTTTTTACCATTGACAATCAACTGTGCAAATACCGATGCCATTTTTGAATGCAATGCGTTACCGATATATTCTTTATTATCATTTTTACCGGTTGTATGAATGATGATACTGTCGGTCTCTTTAGTATAGGTGGCAGTTGTCTTTATCCCGCGTACGTTAGAACCGTGACCGGTTTCCGTCATTGCAAAGCATCCTAATAATGCAGCAGTACCCGCATCCCTTAGATAGGTTTCGTGATGCTTCCTTGTGCCTAATTTTTGAATACTCCCTCCGAATAGTCCGAATTGTACGCCGAATTTTATAGTCAGACTACCATCCACATACATCATATTTTCGAAGATATGGGCGTAGCCTTCCATATCGTTCTGCCCACCGACCGTTTCCGGGTAAGCGGTCACGCCATAGCCTTCATCCGCTAAATACTTTACCTGATATAATACTTCATCACGAAATTTTTCTTTATTTCGGTGTACTTCCCACTCAAAAATAGGATTATTCAAAGCAGAACGGAAGCCATCAATGAGCTTGGTATGTTTCCCTTTCAAAATCTCATCGATTTCCGAAGCCTTATAATAACCAGATACGCTGTTGTGCTCGACATCAACATCGAATAGATGGTTATAATGGTTCGGCTGAACGCCTAAATTGACTTCTATATGCTTTAGCTGATCGTTGAACGAAGCGTCTTCATGATAATACGATACCAGATTCTGGCTTAAGGTGGATAGGGGATAGGTATCGCTTTCGACCAATTTTACCGTCGTACTAGATATGGTTTGCTTCCATTCTTTCAGCGTGGCGTTTTTAGGTGGATGCTTTGGATTTAACCATGATAACAGCAGTTTGCGATTTTCTATGTTTAGGGTACGGTCTTTTTCGATGGCACGCTGAACAACATTGATTTCCGATACGGTAATTAAATTATCGGACCAGATTACGTAAAAAAATGGGATGTATTGCAGTATTTCCGAAGCGTAGGATTTCTTTTTCATACGTTGAATTTACGAATTATTCAGCAATTAAATGTCTTGATTCTCGGCGTCAGTGGTGCATTCGCCATACTCTTTTTCCCTATCTTTGTTAGGATATGAACGAATACCTAGACCCCACTGGAGAAAATCTCTCCGACACTGACCTTGACATTGAAAGAGCGTTAAGACCTATAAGTTTTGACGATTTCACGGGACAGGCACAAGTCTTGGAAAACTTGAAAATTTTTGTTGAGGCCGCGAATCGAAGAGGTGAGGCCCTAGACCACACTCTCTTTCACGGCCCTCCAGGTTTGGGCAAAACCACATTGGCGCATATTCTGGCGAATGAACTTGGCGTAGGCATCAAGATTACCTCGGGACCAGTATTGGATAAGCCTGGTGATTTAGCCGGACTGCTGACCAACTTAAGCGAACGTGACGTCCTTTTTATCGACGAGATCCATAGGTTGAGTCCCATTGTCGAAGAATATTTATATTCCGCAATGGAAGATTACCGGATTGATATTATGATTGAGACCGGCCCCAATGCCCGTTCGGTTCAGATTAATCTGAGTCCGTTTACTTTGATTGGCGCCACCACTCGATCAGGACTTCTAACGGCACCTATGCGTGCAAGATTTGGAATTACCAGTCGGTTAGAATACTATGATACCGAATTACTGTCGACCATTGTACAGCGAAGTGCCGAAATTTTAAAGGTACCTATTAGTAATGAAGCGGCTATAGAAATTGCGGGTCGTAGCAGGGGCACCCCCCGTATCTGCAATGCGCTTTTGCGAAGGGTGCGAGATTTTGCCCAAATAAAAGGCAATGGCAGTATTGATATGCACATTGCACAGTTTAGTCTTAAAGCCTTAAATGTAGATGCATACGGGCTAGATGAAATGGACAATAAAATACTCACGACGATTATTGATAAATTCAAGGGCGGCCCAGTGGGACTAACGACTTTGGCCACGGCGGTATCCGAAAGCTCGGAGACCATCGAAGAAGTGTACGAACCTTTTTTGATCCAACAGGGTTTTATTATGCGGACCCCTAGGGGTAGGGAGGTTACAGAGTTAGCCTATAAACATCTTGGTAGGCTCAAAGGTGGGTTGCAGCCAGGTTTGTTCTAATGTGTTATACGCAAATAAAATTGCGCTATGGGGTTATTTGTCAAGTGCTTTACGAATCTTTCTCCGAACCTTGTTCTTGAAAACGTCCCAGGATTAATAGTATAGGATTGAATTTAAAAAAATGCCCTTTATGCAGATGATGAAAGAAAGCAAAACTACGTCTACCCCTATTCCAGTTTCTAAAAAAGGATCAGTACCATCAGTGCCACAACTAGAAGTATTCAAGAATCAGAATGCTATTTTACGAAATCCATTACCGTTTCACCACGAGAATTTCGAAAAGTTGGGCCATACCTTCATGGTCAAATTGGGAGCTGGATACAAAATTATTTTCACTAGAGATTCGGAAACCATTAAATATATCCTTCAAAAAAATCATAAGAACTATCAAAAGTCTCCCTTACAAACTAAAGATCTTGGCAAGTATATTGGTCAAGGCTTATTGACTTCTAATGGTGAGCACTGGCGTAAACATCGTAGAATGGTGCAGCCCGCTTTCCATAAAAAAAAGCTTGTTGGTCTACTTGATGCAATGTGGTCGGCCGTACAAGATGAAATAGAGCGCATCGATGCCAGTACAGTTCAAAATGTACTGCCCCTAATGGGTGATGTGGCCTTTCAAGTAGTTGCTAGGGCCTTGTTCAGTGCCGAAGATATCAGGGAGCGAATGCAGAAGTTGCAGCGCATTACCGTTCTGAATCAAAAAATGCTCATCAGGGAAATGCGGCGACCCTATCTTAAATGGTGGTTTCAACTTGACGGAAGTATAAAAAGACATCTAGAATTATCAAAGGATGCCCAGAATATTCTTAATGAAATCGTAGAGGAGCGTTTGGCAAGTGGTGAAGAGAAAGACGATTTGCTAGATATGCTGCTACAGGCAAAATATGAAGATGGTACTGCCATGCCCCGAAAGCAATTACTCGATGAGCTATTAATTTTGTTTACAGCAGGTCATGAGACTACCGCAAATGCTTTAAGCTTTACCTTATATTTATTGGCGAAGCATCCCGAAATGCAAGAAGAGGTATATCAAGAAACGCAAAAGGCGGATTTTGAAAACGGTGACCAGATGCAAAACCTCTCCCTATTAATCTTTACGCAGCAATGTATCGAAGAGGCGATGCGATTGTATCCTCCAGTGTATGTTATTGACCGGGTCAGTATAAAGGATGATATTGTAGATGAACGTAAAATAAAAAAAAGAACGACTTGGTTACTTTCCATGTACGAATTGCACCGCTCTGCACATTGGGATAATCCGGATGAATTTAGACCTGAACGTTTTGCTGCAGATGTTAAGAAAAACCATTCCGATTACTATTATCCTTTTGGTGCCGGGCCTCGCATGTGTGTCGGAAATAATTTTGCTATGTACGAAATGATTATGGCAGTTGGCGGTATTGTCAAAAAGTTCAAGCTTACCACTGATATGGATGAAGTAGTACTTGACCCATTGGTATCTTTGAGGCCTAAAGAGGTGGTATTGCGGTTTTCGGAACGATAGCGGTATTTCAAAACCAGTTTGGCAAGTTTATGAAATAGATTTTGGGTTAAAGGTTTCAAAAATTGAGACCTTAAAATTTAGCTTGACGATATTAGCCAAGTTTTAATGTTTTAAGAATAAGTTGAGCAATAAACAAAAGCATACTGAAATGATTAAGACCGAAGCCAAACGCCTCGGTTTTTTATCATGTGGCGTATCAAAGGCCGATTTTTTAGAAGTTGAAGCACCACGACTAGAAAATTGGCTCAACAAGAACATGAACGGTGAAATGGGTTATATGGAAAACCATTTCGACAAACGTTTAGATCCGAGATTATTGGTCGATGGTGCCAAATCTGTCATTTCTTTGCTGTTGAATTACTATCCTGAACAAACTCAGGGGGATGGTACCTACAAAATATCAAAATACGCTTATGGCCATGATTATCACCATGTCATCAAATCCAAATTAAGGCAGCTTCAAGAATTTATGTCCACTGAAATCGGAGAGGTTGGTGGCAGGGCCTTTGTAGATTCCGCCCCTGTGCTTGATAAAGCTTGGGCCGCCAAAAGTGGACTTGGTTGGGTAGGAAAGCATAGTAATCTACTCACCCAGCAAGTGGGTTCGTTCTATTTTATTGCCGAACTCATTGTGGATATCGAATTGGAATATGACACGCCCGTAAGCGATCATTGCGGTACCTGTACCGCTTGTATCGATGCTTGTCCGACAGAGGCGATTACTGAACCCTACGTGGTCGATGGCAGCAAGTGTATTTCTTATTTCACGATCGAGCTTAAAAATGAAATCCCTAATGAGTTTCATGGAAAATTCGATGATTGGGCTTTTGGATGTGACATTTGCCAAGACGTATGTCCTTGGAACCGCTTCTCGAAACCACATGCCGAGCCTCTTTTCAATCCGCATCCTGAATTATTGGAAATGACAAAAAAGGATTGGGAGGAAATAACAGAGGATGTTTTTAAAAAGATTTTTCAGAAATCGGCCGTTAAAAGAACCAAATTCTCAGGGCTTCAGCGAAATGTCGAATTTCTTAAGGATTGAAACATACGAAACCGCCGGCAACCCCAGGTTCGTTCGAAGGGCCATAAAGATTTTTATTTTGGGGTAAAGAAAGTTTTTGTACCATAAGCTAAACCAAGACTATTATATTTTAATGGCAATTTCATGAATAGGTAACTAGCTTTTTCAACCTGTGATTGTTAAAATTATCAGGAATATCAGTCTTGATTTCTTTCAATTGTTTTGAAGATACATTGATACTTTTAAAGGTTTTGTTTTTTGTGATGCAATGTCTTATAGACTTGCAGTAGGCCAGCATTATTTACGCAATTAGATAATTTTATAATCTGCCCTTGTCAATCGATGCCATTTTCGTGAAAAACCCAGGTTTTAACTGATAACTTTCAAGTATTCAATCATATAAAATCCTATATTCGAAAATGAATTAAGCTTCTACCAAACCGATTTCAAATGACATTTAACAAGCCCACATTAAGTTTTTGGCAGATTTTCAACATGAACGTAGGTTTTCTGGGCATACAGTTCAGTTTCGGACTGCAACAAACTGCCATTAATCCTATATTTCTGTTTCTTGGTGCTGCCGAAGACATGTTGCCCATTTTGAACATAGCGGGTCCTATTACGGGATTGATTGTACAGCCCATTATAGGGGCGGTTTCCGATAAGACTTGGTCACCCAAATGGGGTCGGCGAAAACCATTTTTTCTAGTTGGCGCTATTCTTGGGAGCCTATGCCTTTTCGCCTTTCCGTTGAGTCCGGCCCTATGGTTTGCCGTAGGTCTGCTTTGGATACTTGATGCAGGTAATAATATGGCCATGGAGCCTTACCGCGCCTTCGTAGGGGATAAGTTGCCCCAAAAGCAGCTAAGTTTGGGCTTTCAGATGCAAAGCCTTTTTGTAGGTGCAGGTATTCTTTTGGCCAACGCATCCATATTCTTGTTCCAAGACTGGTTTGGGGGTGATAGTTCGAAGGATATTGCGGGTTCGATTCCGACCTGGCTATATTATTCCTTTTTTATCGGGGCGTTTCTCTCAGTGGCTACCATTCTCTATTCTGTATTGACAACTCCAGAAATACCACCGACGGACGAAGAAATGGCAACAATAAAAAGGCATCGTGCGCTTTCTTTTGATGAACGCTTTAAGATGCCCTTTATAGAAATTATGAAGGCGGTCAAAGAGATGCCCTCTTTTATGTGGAAAATTGCTGGGGTTTACCTATTTCAATGGTACGCCCTCTTTATCTACTGGCAGTATTCGACGCCCTTGTTCATGTCCACAATGGGTTTTGACCTTTCTTCTGCCGCGGCCCAGTCGGCCAAAATGAGCTTGACCTATAATATCGCTACTGTGGTCGTGGCCTTAATGTTAGTGCCCCTCACCCTAAAATACGGTGGAAAAAAAATATACGCTGCCAGTCTCTTGGGAACGGGTGCAGCGTTATTGATCATACCCTACATTGATGATCCACTTACTGTTTTGGCACCCATGGTTTTATTTGGAATCGGTTGGGCGGCCATGATGGGTATACCGTATACGATGGTCTCTAAAATTGTGCCGCAAGATCAGCGGGGCGTTTATATGGGTATCTTGAATATGATGATTGTAATACCGATGGGAATAGAGACGCTTACTTTCGGTTTTATCTATGATAATCTTTTAGATAATAATGCAGTGAATGCGATGCTTTTCGGAGGTATATTTTTTATGATTGCCGCTTTTTTAGCGCTGCGTTTGAATGTTGGCGAGGCCAGGGAGCAACTGGATCTTTAAGACTAAAACCTGTTAAATACAATTCAAAACCGAACAGTCTGGAAGTTATGCGCTAAGCTTGTAATTAAAGACGGCAACCTAAAACCTTTTACCTAAATTTGTTTTTCTAGACTTTATTACGACTTCACTAACCCAAAACACATGAGCAAACAGAAACAACGAAGAGAAGCACTTGTTTATCACGCCAAGCCACAACCGGGTAAAATAAAAATAGTACCAACAAAACCTTACGCCACACAACGCGATTTAGCACTGGCCTATTCTCCTGGTGTTGCCGAACCTTGCCTTGAAATTGCCAAGAATAAGGATAACGTTTACAAGTACACTTCAAAAGGTAATTTGGTCGCCATTATTTCAAATGGAACCGCTGTATTGGGTCTGGGAAACATTGGTCCAGAAGCTTCGAAGCCCGTGATGGAAGGAAAAGGACTTCTTTTTAAAATATTTGCTGATATCGACGGTATCGACATCGAGGTAGATACCGAAGATGTCGAAGAATTCGTACAGACCGTTAAAATGATTGCCCCAACATTTGGTGGGATTAATTTGGAAGATATCAAAGCACCCGAAGCTTTCGAAATCGAGAGAAGGTTGAAGGAAGAATTGGATATTCCCGTGATGCACGACGATCAGCATGGTACGGCTATAATTTCTTCGGCAGCCTTATTGAACGCCTTGGAAATTGCCAATAAAAAAATTGAGGAGGTACGAATTGTTATCAGCGGCGCAGGTGCTGCAGCAGTTTCCTGTACCAAACTATACAAAGCATTTGGGGCAAAAGCAGAAAATATTGTGATGCTCGATAGTAAGGGGGTCATACGAAAGGATGCACCGAACCTTTCCCAGGCCAAAGCAGAATTTGCCACTGATCGAAAGATTGACACGTTGGATGAAGCAATAGATAAAGCTGATGTTTTTATTGGTCTTTCCATTGCAAACATCTTCACACCTTCGATGTTGAATTCCATGGCAGCGCATCCGATAGTATTCGCAATGGCCAATCCCGATCCTGAGATCGATTATAATTTGGCCATGAAAACACGAAAGGATGTCATAATGGCTACCGGAAGGTCAGATCATCCGAACCAAGTGAACAATGTACTTGGTTTTCCTTTTATATTTCGCGGTGCCCTCGATGTGAGGGCTACTTCAATCAACGAAGAAATGAAAATGGCGGCTGTAAAAGCTTTGGCAAATCTCGCCAAACAGCCGGTGCCGGAACAGGTTAATATAGCCTATGGCGAAACACGATTTACATTTGGTGCGGAGTATATCATCCCCAAGCCTTTTGATCAACGATTGATTTCGGAAATTCCTCCCGCCGTTGCCAAAGCGGCTATGGAAAGTGGGGTGGCCAAGAATCCTATTCTTGATTGGGAAAAATACAAGGAAGAATTGATGCAGCGTTCTGGAAACGACAATAAGGTCGTACGCCTGTTGCACAGCCGCGCTAAGGGTAATAATAAGCGAATCGTTTTTGCCGAGGCTGATTCCCTAGATGTTTTAAAGGCGGCCCAAATCGTTCATGAAGAAGGTATCGCCATACCGGTGCTACTGGGCAATAAAGAAATTATATCGGAACTGAAAAAGGAGCTGGAATTCGACGCGGACATAGAAATCGTTGATCCCAGCGACGAAGCCTTTGCCGACAAGCGTAACCAATACGCGAATACCTATGCAAACCTTCGCCAGCGCAAAGGTTCCACTTTGTACAGTGCAAAAATTAAAATGCGCGAACGGAATTATTTCGGAGCGATGATGGTTCTGGAAGGCGATGTCGATGGTATGATATCTGGATATTCGAGGGCCTATCCAACCGTAGTAAAACCTATATTCGAAGTTATAGGAAGGGCCGCAGGAGTGAAAAAAGTGGCCACTGTAAACATTATGATTACCGACCGCGGACCTTTATTTCTCGCTGATACCTCTATCAATATCGATCCGAACGCCGCAGAAATTGCTGAAATCGCCCAAATGACCGCTAATGTAGCATCCACTTTTGGTTTTGAACCGGTAATGGCCCTACTGTCTTATGCGAATTTTGGTTCATCATCGCATCCGGATGCCAAAAAAGTAAGGGATGCTGTGCGAATCTTACATGAGACCCATCCCGAATTGGTGGTAGATGGTGAAATACAGACCGATTTTGCATTGAATAAGGAAATGCTCCAGCGTCAATTTCCTTTTTCTAAACTAGCGGGTAAAAAAGTGAATACCTTGATATTTCCCAATTTGGAATCAGCGAATATTACGTACAAGCTTCTTAAAGAATTGAACGGAGCGGATTCCATCGGTCCCATTATGGTTGGTCTTCGAAAATCAGTTCATGTAGTTCAATTGGGTGCCAGTGTTGACGAAATGGTTAATATGGCAGCAGTGGCCGTAATCGATTGTCAAGAAAGGGAAAAACGGAAGAAAGCTAAAACCGGTGGGCAGTAGCGATGACTACCGTTATTAAATAGTGAACCCTAATCAAAAAGTGCTTTCATGATAACCCACCTCAAAGGCAAGTTAACCGAAAAAAACCCCACCTATGTTATCGTAGAATGTGGTGGGGTCGGCTATTTCGTGAATATCTCGCTGCACACCTTTTCCAAACTCAATGACAGTGAAAATATCAGCATTTTCACCCATCTTCAGGTGAAGGAAGATGCACACACTTTATTCGGTTTCGCCGAAAAATCTGAGCGTGAGATTTTCCGCTTATTGCTTTCGGTTTCCGGTATCGGATCGAGTACTGCGAGAACCATGCTTTCGTCACTTTCACCGGTACAGATTCGGGATGCCATCGCGGGCGGTGATGCTGGTACAATTCAGTCCATCAAAGGTATCGGTACAAAAACCGCGCAACGGGTTATTTTAGACCTACGCGACAAAATTCTCAAAGTCTACGATATTGACGAAGTTTCTACCTCTGCGAACAATACAAATAAGGATGAAGCGTTATCTGCTTTAGAGGTACTTGGCTTTGCTCGACGATCTGCCGAAAAGGTAGTGGACAAAGTACTCCGCCAAGATTCCTCGCTAAGCGTGGAGAACATCATAAAACTCGCGCTCAAAAATTTGTAACGAGTTTGAAAACAGGGGCCAAACCATTTCTTAAATCTTCATTTAAGCGTACGTTCCTATTCCTATTTTTTATCTTGGCGACAGGGGTTTCCCTAGCGCAAGAGACAGAAACCGAGGAAGAGGGAGATCAGCCTATTGACTCCGTTAAGACCGGATTTTCTTTGGGAAGGCTTAAGATGAAGAACCCTGAGAGCATCGTTTCCAAATACAATTATGACCCAAAACTAGACATGTATGTCTACTCCGAAAAGGTGGGGGATTTCGACATCGGCTACCCTATTATTTTGACACCCAGTCAGTACTACGAACTAGTACGTCAAGAAGGTATCAAAGACTATTTCAAAGAGAAGGGGGATGCCTATTCCGGAAAAAAGGAAGGTAGCGAGGAAGCCCGTAAAAACTTACTTCCGAATTTCTATATTAACAATGATTGGTTTCAGTCCATTTTCGGGGGCAATACTATCGAAGTGATTCCCCAAGGTTCAGTGGCCATGGATTTGGGTGTTATTTGGCAGAAAAATGATAATCCCGCGCTATCCCCTCGAAACAGGACCAATACTTCTTTCGACTTTGATCAGCGTATCAGCTTAAGTATGTTGGGGAAAATTGGTGAACGGCTTCAAGTCAACTTCAATTATGATACCGAGGCTACATTCGATTTTCAGAATATCGTAAAACTGGACTATACGCCTACCGAAGATGACATTCTACAATCTATAGAAGTCGGTAACGTAAACATGCCATTGAACAGTTCACTCATTACAGGCGCCCAAAGCTTATTTGGGGTAAAGACGCAATTACAGTTTGGAAAAACATCGGTAACTGCCGTATTTTCCGAACAGCGGTCTCAGAGTAACACGGTAGTGGCTCAGGGAGGCGGTACTTTAAATGAATTTTCGGTTACCGCATTGGATTACGATGAAGACAAGCACTTCTTTCTCGCCCAGTATTTTAGGGACAATTACGATGCAGCCCTGGTTAATTATCCATACATAAGAAGTCAAGTTCAGATTACACGTCTAGAAGTATGGGCGACCAATCGAAGCCAACAGACCTTAAACGTACGTAATATTGTAGGTATTCAGGATTTAGGGGAATTTGATCCCTTAACTGCGGTTGAAGAAAACCCTACCCGAATAGGTACTAATGCACCGGCCAATTTCTTTAATGCCAATTCGGGACAACCGAATGCGCTACCGCGAAACAATGCAAACGATTTTAACCCCAACGCAATTGGTCAAGGCGGTGTACTTACCCAAAGTATCCGTGATATATCTACAGTTGAGCAAGGTTTTAATATTCCGGGCTATCAGGCCAATCAAGGTTTCGACTATGCCTATTTGGAAAATGCCCGTAAATTGGAACAGGGCAGGGATTTCACTTTCAACTCTCAATTAGGGTATATATCTCTTAGTCAGCGGCTAAGTAACGATGAGGTCTTGGCGGTAGCGTTTCAATATACTTTTAACGGTCAAGTATACCAAGTGGGAGAGTTCGCCAATGGCGGTATCGACGCCACGACAATTACCGGAGGTGCCCTCGACAATCCGGTAATCAATAATAATACCTTGATTTTAAAACTCCTTAAAAGTAACATCACTACGGTCTCCGATCCTATCTGGGATTTAATGATGAAGAATATTTATGCTACCGGTGCTTTTAGATTGAGCCAAGAGGATTTTAAAATGAACATTCTCTACAGTGATCCGACCCCTCGTAATTACATTACCCCAATAAGCGCCTTTCCCCAACAGAACGATGGTGGTAAACCTTTACAAGAGCGCATACTTCTCGAGGTTTTTAATTTCGATCGATTGAATGCGTACAACGATGTTCAGCCTAGTGGTGACGGTTTTTTTGATTTTATTCCTGGGATTACCGTCGATACCCAAAATGGGCAGATTATTTTCACTAAGGTGGAACCCTTTGGGGAATATCTTTTTGAGCGTCTTGGCGGAGGAAATTATGATGAAAACAATCAGCAAGGTTATAATGACAATCAAGACAAATATGTCTTTCGCGATATGTACGAACTGACCAAATCGGCGGCACTGCAGGATCCTGAAAAAAACAAATTCTTATTAAAGGGACGCTATAAATCCGAAGGAAGTAATGGTATTCCCATTGGGGCCTTTAATGTGCCGAGGGGTTCGGTACGGGTAACCTCTGGCGGACGACAATTACAGGAAGGTATTGATTATACGGTCGACTATCAAGCTGGTACGGTTCAAATCTTGGATCCAAGTTTGGAAGCTTCCGATACACCTATCAATATTTCCGTAGAGAATAACGCCGTTTTCGGACAACAGACGCGAAGGTTTACCGGCGTCAATGTAGAACATCAATTCAATAAAAATTTTGTATTAGGCGCCACCTTATTAAACCTCAACGAGCGGCCCCTAACCCAAAAATCAAATTTTGGGGTTGAACCTGTGAACAACACGGTTTTCGGTATGAACGGTAATTTTTCGACTGAAGTGCCTTTTCTGACCCGTATGGTTAACAAGCTCCCCAATATTGATACCGACGTACCTTCGAATGTATCCGTTCGTGGCGAAGTGGCATTTTTAAAACCTAATTCCCCGAAAAATGCCGATTTTCAAGGGGAGACAACTACGTATTTGGATGATTTCGAAGGAGCCCAGGCGCTGATTGATGTACGTTCATCATTGGGGTGGACCATGGCCAGCACGCCTTTGGAATTTTTGGATACGCCCGATCAAAAAGGCCTTGAAACCGGATTTCAGAGGGGCAAACTAGCATGGTACACCATAGACCCGGTTTTTTATACCAACCAAAGACCTGCAAGTATTAGTGATAGTGACATATCAACCAATCCGACGCGAAGAATATTCATTGATGAAGTTTTCCCGAAAGTCGAAGTGGCCCAAGGTCAGACCCGCCAGCAAACCACCTTTGACATGGCCTATTATCCGAATCAAAAAGGACCTTATAACGCCAATCAGAACTTTGATGCGGTGACAGCCAATCAAAAATGGGCTGGGGTCATGCGTTCATTGAGTAGTACCAATTTCGAACAGGCAAACGTAGAGTTCGTACAATTTTGGGTCATGGACCCCTATTTAGAGGGTACTGCGACCGGTACGGGCGAATTGGTAATAAACTTGGGGAATATATCCGAGGATATTTTGGCCGATGGTCTGAAACAATACGAAAACGGCCTACCTATAAACGGGGAGGGCAGCATAAAACCGGCAGACCCGATATGGGGCCCAGTACCCGCTACCCAGGCTTTGGTGTACGCCTTTGATGTCGATGAGGCGAGTCGGGCACAGCAAGATGTGGGTTTTGATGGGCTCGATGATGCGGCGGAAGCTGCAATTTATGGAACAGAAAACGGGGCCGATCCCGCGCTTGACAACTATGAATATTTTCTACAGCGAGATGGGGGCATTTTAAACCGTTATTTGAATTTTAACAATCCGCAGGGTAATTCACCGGTGCAGGTCAATAACGATAATAGGGGCTCTACCACGCTTCCTGACGTTGAGGATATCGACCGCGACTTGACCATGAATACCATAAATAGCTATTATGAATATCGCATCCCCATAAAACCGAATACCACGATCAACGATTTATATGTAACCGATGTTCGTGACTCCTTGGTGCTTTCTGGTAATCGTATCCCCGATGGTAGTACCGTACGAACACGTTGGATTCAGTATAAGATTCCATTGACCGATTTTACGGATGCCGTGGGCGGTATCAGTGATTTTCGTTCAATCAGTACCATGCGGTTATATATGACGGGTTTCGATAGTGATGTATTGCTGCGTTTTGCCACGTTAGATCTAGTTCGCGGCGATTGGCGAACGTATGTGAAGTCTTTGGATGATGACGATCCGAACCTGGCCGATGATGTGACAACCCTAGATGTCAATGCTGTGAACATACAAGAAAACGAAAATCGCAATCCAATTCCCTATGTGCTACCTCCGGGCGTAATTCGCGAACAGCTGAACAATAATAATACCATCATTCAGCAGAATGAGCAATCGCTCTCACTGGTAGTTGAGAATTTAGAGCCGCAAGATTCTAGAGGCGTATTTAAAAACTTGAACATTGATTTACGCCAGTATGAAAAACTAAAAATGTTCATGCACGCCGAAAAGACCTTGGAAAGCGATATCTATACTATCGAAAATCCCTTGGTTGGTTTTCTTAGGATAGGTACTGATTTTACCCAAAACTTCTATCAATTGGAACTGCCGTTGGAATGGACTCCTTTCAACGCACGTTCCTCCGAAGCTGTTTGGCCTGAGAACAACGAAATGGAAGTCATTCTGGCTGATTTAAATAAAGTGAAATCCGTTTGGATTGCAGGAGACGACCTCAGTGAAATCCGTTATTTCGAGGTTTTGGACGGCGATGTGATTGCCATTGATGAGTTTGCCCCGCGTACGCCGGGAAGGTTGCGTATCGGTATCAAAGGAAATCCATCATTGGGAAGCATCCGGAGTATGATGGTGGGTATGAAAAATGCCGCGAACCTTCCTGTGCGAGGCGAGGTTTGGTTCAATGAATTGCGTTTGGCAGGTCTAGACAATCAAGGCGGTTGGGCAGCCATAGCGGCCTTAGATGCCAACATTGCCGATTTTGCCGATATCTCTGCTACAGGAAGTACGAGTACATCCGGTTTTGGTGCCATTGATCAAATGCCAAACGAAAGGGCTAGGGAAGATGCCATATCTTATGATTTGGTAACCAACGTAAACGTGGGGCAATTGCTTCCACCGAAATGGAATCTTCAAATTCCTTTTAATTATGGTATCTCTGAGCAATTGATTACGCCCGAATTCGATCCGGTTTACGACGATCTTAAACTAGAGGATAGAATCACCGCGGCAGAAAGTCCGGATAACAATCAAAATCCAGAAGACATAAAAGAGCAGGCCGAGGATTATACCAAGCGGACTAGTGTGAACTTTATTGGTGTTAGAAAGGATAGGGGCGAAGAGGCTAAAGCTAACTTCTTTGATATCGAGAACTTTACCTTTAATTATTCTTACAATGAAACCAACCACCGCGACTTTGAAATCGCCGAGTTACAAGATAGGGACCTAAAAACCGGTTTTGTATATAATCATGCCTTTAAGCCTTTGGAGGTAGCGCCTTTTGCTAAAAATGATTCTCTTTTTACCGGTGCATACTTAAAATGGTTGAAAGATTTAAATCTGAGCCTTTTGCCGACCACGGTTTCTGTAAATTCTAATTTCGATCGACAATTCAACCAACAGCGTTTTCGTGATGTTGTAGAAGAAGGTGTCGATAAATTGGATCTTCCGACCTTACGCCAGCGTAATTACCTTTTCAATTGGCAGTACGCCGTGAACTACGCACTCACCAAATCGTTACGACTGAACCTTACCGCTAGTAACAACCATATCGTACGGAATTATTTTGAGGATTTTACGGATGAAGAAGGTGTAGAGCGACAGCGTATAAACGAGACCCTTGGCTTGTGGGATGGTTTTTGGGATTTGGGAGAACCCAACCGCCACGCCCAACAATTGGAACTGAACTACGAATTTCCATTTAGCAAGATACCAGTATTGGATTTCATCAACGCCCAATACAGCTATACCAGTAATTTCGATTGGCAGCGAGGTGGGGATGCACTTCGTGAGGTTGCCGGACAAGACATTAATACCGTTCAAAATGCAAGTACCCATAATTTAACCGCAAACCTCACTATGGACAAGTTCTACAATCTTATCGGACTTAAAAAGCGGCAAGGGGGTGGTAAGGATGCTGCTCCCGTACGAAGGGATAAGGCTGGTAATGCTGCTGAGGGTGCCGAGAAGATTGAAAAGAAGTCAAGCGGGTTATTTAACACCGCGGTCGATATCTTGACTATGGTCAAAAGGCTCAATGTCAACTATAACGAAACCAACGGTAAGGTGCTCCCTGGCTATACTCAATCGGTCGGGTTCGTAGGATCGTTGCGGCCATCATTGGGTTTTGTTTTCGGAAGTCAAGCCGATGTTCGTTTCGATGCGGCCCGTAAGGGATATTTGACCAGTTTTGATGAGTTTAATGAACAGTATATTGAGAATACCAACAAGCAGCTGAATATTACCGCTACCGCTTTACCGATAAAAGACCTGACAATTGACCTTACTGCCGATAGACAATTATCGAACAGCTATCAAGAGAGTTTTAGCATCAACGAAGACAATAGCTATAATGTTCAGTTAGGTAATGATTATGGTAATTTCAGTATTTCTACGATGATGATCGGTACCGTTTTTGGAAAAAGCGATGAATTTACCTCCGAAAATTTCCAACAGTTCAAGGATAACCGCATTACAATAGCCAATAGAATAGTGGCCGACAGGGGTCAGTCTCCTGGTGCCATAGATGAAGATGGCTTTCCACAACTCTATGGAAAAACACAGCAAGATGTTCTCTTGCCTGCGTTCTTCGCCGCCTACACCGGTCAGAATGCCGAACGCGTAAACTTGGATATTTTTCGACAGATACCCATTCCCAATTGGAATATTAAATACACCGGTCTCATGCGAACCAAATGGTTCAAACAGAGGTTCCAACGCTTTTCCTTGAGCCATGGGTATCGTGCTGCCTACAGTATTAATTCCTTTCAGACCAATCTTGAGAAAACGCAGCTGCAAAACGAAGGCTTGTCAACAGCCGATCCCGATACGGGTGATCTGATGTCTGATTTAATACTTAATAATGTAGTATTGACCGATGAATTCAATCCCATAATGAGGGTCGATTTCGAGATGAAAAATTCAGTCAGTGTGTTGGCCGAAATGCGCTCGAACCGAGCCTTGGCCCTGAGCTTTGACAACAATCTCATGACCGAAATCAACGGTAAAGAATACACTGTCGGTCTAGGATATCGCTTCAAAGACGTCAAATTCGTGACCAATATAGGGGGCAATAAGACCCGTTTGAAAGGCGATCTGAACCTCAAGGCCGATGTCACATTACGCGATAATATTACAATTATCAGAAACCTTGATATCGATAACAACCAGATTACCTCAGGTCAAAACCTGCTTTCTATAAAGTTTACCGCTGACTACGCTTTGACCAAAAGTTTGAACGCCCTATTTTTCTACGATCATTCGTTCTCCCAATTTGCCGTATCTACAGCCTTCCCGCAGACTACCGTTAACGCCGGATTTACGCTGAGGTATAATTTTGGAAACTAATTTTACACCCGTCACGTTTCATATTAATTTTTATTCTTGAAATTCGGAATGGAATCCTTTACATTTGCGGCCAAACAAAAAAATAGCTATGAATATACCTTCTGATTTAAAGTACACCAAAGACCATGAATGGGTCAAGTTAGATGGTGATATTGCAACCGTAGGCATAACCGATTTTGCGCAAAGCGAATTGGGCGACATCGTGTATGTTGAGGTAGAGACCCTCGATGAAAGCTTGGATAAGGACGAAGTTTTCGGCACGGTCGAAGCCGTTAAGACGGTATCGGATCTTTTCCTTCCCCTTAGTGGTGAGATTATCGAGTTCAACGAAGCCTTGGAAGATGCTCCGGAAAAAGTCAATTCGGACCCTTATGGCGAAGGTTGGATGGTGAAAATTAAGGTAAGCGATACTTCAGAGATTGATGGTCTTTTGTCCGCAGAGGCCTACAAAAAAGTGGTAGGTGCTTAAAGCGAAAAAGTTTAGTATTGCTTTTTTTGGTTGGATGGCTTTTGTCGCCTGGGCATGTCTAACAACTTTTCCCGAAGATGGTACACTGGGATTGGACATTCCCAATTTCGACAAGGTGGTTCATTTTTGCTTTTATTTCGGTGCGGCAGTATTGGGAACCCTTTTCGCAAAGGAAACATGGCACGCGAAACGGTCTCTTGTAGGCTCATTGATTTGGGTTGTCATAGGGGTCGTTCTATTTGGTATAATTATTGAAGTTTTACAGCATACCCTTACAACGGACCGGGAAGGCGATATTTTAGATGTTTTGGCAAATACCTGTGGTGCGATAGCTGGTGCAACCACTATGAAATTGCTATTTTCGAATAAAAGGGGATTAAATTGGAAATAGTTTTTGTATTTTAAAGAAATTATTAGTTAAATTAGCAGACACTTAAAACGAAAAATATGGAACCCAAAAAGAATCCAAAATCAGATGTAGGCCGTAATAGCAGCTTGTATTTCGTAATTGGACTAGCATTTACATTGGCCATTATATATGGTGCATTTGAATGGAAAACCTATGATGAGGTCAATGATTATGACATTTCAATGAATGTCGAAGATGATCTAGACGAAGAGGTTCCGATGACTGAGCAAATAAAAACTCCACCACCCCCACCACCACCGGCAGCACCCGAAGTTATTGAGGTTGTAGAAGATGAGGAAGAGGTTGAGGAAACGATTATAGAATCAACAGAGACCAGTCAAGAAGAAGAAATTATTGAGGTCGAAGATGTAGAGGTTGAGGAAGAAGTTGAAGACGTTGATGTACCCTTTGCGGTCATCGAAGATGTACCAATTTTTCCAGGTTGTGAGAGCGAATCTGATAAGAGGGCTTGTTTTCAGAGTATGATGCAGAAACATATCAGCAAAAACTTTCGTTATCCTGAAATTGCCCAAGAAATGGGTGTTCAAGGTAGGGTTTCGGTAATGTTTACTATTCAAAAAGATGGTAGTATCGGTAACGTTAGAATGCGTGGACCGGATAAAAACTTAGAGGCTGAAGCCGCTCGCATAATTGGAAAACTCCCTAAAATGACTCCTGGGAAGCAAAGAGGTAATGCTGTAAGGGTACCCTTTAGTATTCCAATTAACTTTAAGTTACAGTAATATTCTGTGATTTTTGTAGTGATTTAAATACATTTATTTTAGCAATAAAAAATGCTGTAGTTCTATGAACTGGGGCATTTTTTGTTTTTAAGGCTAACCAGCCAGTCTTCAAGAAATGATTTAAAGAGGCATCGATGGGCTATTACTAAATACTTTCTTTTAAGAAGTTATTCATAAGCCAGAGATAAAAATAGGTGTTCCGTTGCAGAGATTAGCGGTACTGCGTATCTTTGCAATCCGAAAAGAAGGTGTATGAAGACTGCTGTAAACACGGCGACAAATGCTACATTGACAATGGTTTTTTCCGATTTTAAAGAGATAACCAAGGCTCGGTTGGCTATTAGTGTGGTATTTTCTTCCATTGCCGGGTATTTTTTAGGGGCCTACCAAATTGATTTTGTATCATTACTTCTTCTGGCTTTTGGTGGCTATTGTATGGTAGGTGCCTCAAACGCGTTCAATCAGGTAATTGAAAAAGATCTCGATGCCTTGATGAACCGTACGAAGAATCGGCCGATTCCAGCAGGCCGTATGTCGGTTAACAAGGCAATGGGTGTCGCAATTACCCTTACCGCCCTCGGTATAGTCGCCCTTTATATTCTGAGTCCGAAAACGGCAATGTTCGGCGCAATTTCTATTTTTCTTTATACCAGTGTTTATACGCCACTTAAGACTAAAACACCCTTAGCGGTATTTGTCGGTGCATTTCCGGGAGCAATTCCCTTTATGCTCGGTTGGGTAGCGGCTACGGATGATTTTGGAATTGAGGCCGGTACGCTTTTTATAATTCAGTTCTTTTGGCAGTTTCCACATTTTTGGGCCTTGGGCTGGATGTTAAACGACGATTATAAAAAAGGTGGATTTAAAATGCTGCCTACCGGAAAGAAGGATAGGGGAACGGCTTTGCAAATCATTATGTATACAATTTGGATGATGGTCATTTCAATCATTCCAGTATTCGGCATTACGGGAAGATTACAATTATCCCTTCCCGCGGCTATTCTTATATTTTGCATGGGTATGGTCATGTTGGTATTTGCCTTTCTATTGTATGAAAAACGTGATAATATAACCGCCCGTAAACTAATGCTGGCTAGTGTTAGCTATATTACTCTAATGCAAATCGTTTACGTTGTTGACAAGTATGTTAGTTTTTAAAACTTGCACATGCGGGACTGCTGTGTTTTGAATTTAACTGCTTAGGTTTTTGATAAAAGATATGGATATAACACAAAATACGCTTAAAGAAAAGAACGATAGGGCCAAAAAAATGATGCTTTGGTTCGGAATGGTGAGCTTGGTTATGGGTTTTGCCGGATGGACAAGTGCCTATATCGTCAGTAGTGCCCGAGAAGATTGGATCAGTGATTTAGTGCTGCCACAGTCATTCTACATTAGTACGGCGATTATCATTTTGAGTAGTATTTCGTATATTCTGGCAAAAAATGCAGTTAAGGATGGCAAGTCCGAATTAGCTACAAAGCTATTGGTCGGTACGATGGTACTGGGCGTGGCTTTTATTATTTTTCAGTTCAGGGGTTTTTCCGAAATGATTGCCCAAGGGTACTATTTTACAGGTCCGACCAGTAACATAAAATTATCCTATGTCTTTTTGATTGCCGCTGTTCACATAGTTCACGTTGTTGCCGGCTTACTATCGCTCTTAGTGGTTATATATAATCAGATCAAAGGAAAATATTCTGCTCAAGAGTACGTAGGTTTGTCTATTGGGGCTACATTTTGGCATTTTTTAGACCTTTTATGGATTTACTTGTTGGGTTTTATGTATTTCGTGGGATAAAAGAAACCATTATACTGCCTTGGAATATTACTTTCGTTTTGATTTTTAAATGCATAACAATACTATTTTCAAATAAAGTATGTTTTCATAAAGATTCGACTTTCGTTTCATGTTAGAAAACTATATTTTTGTGAAAATTATAACCATACTATACTTTACAATATGGATACTACGGTAACAACAGGCGAAGAAGAGAACGTTTGGGGAGGCGGTAATCGACCTTTAGGGGCAAGTTATGGCAAGATGATGATGTGGTTCTTCATTGTTTCCGATGCGCTTACGTTTTCGGGCTTTTTGTCGGCTTACGGCTTTTCAAGGTTTAAGTTCATGGAAACTTGGCCGATTGCTGATGAAGTGTTCACTCACGTCCCGTTTTTTCATGGTAACTATCCCATGATTTACGTTGCGTTTATGACTTTCATTCTAATCATGTCTTCGGTCACCATGGTGTTAGCTGTGGACGCGGGTCATAAGATGAAACAGAACGCGGTTATATGGTACATGTTTCTGACCATCATCGGCGGTGCCATATTTGTAGGTTCACAAGCTTGGGAATGGGCAACTTTTATCAAGGGAGATTATGGTGCCATCGAAACAAAAGGTGGTAGAATATTACAGTTTGAGAACATTGAAACAGGTAAACGGGTCGCTTTAGGCGAATTTGCAAAGAGCATATCTACAGAGCGTGTTCAAAGTACTAGAGGTACGGGTCTATGGTACGAAAAGGAAGGAACCTTGCCTACCTATTCAATGCAAGAGATTACTGAAGGTCTTAAGGCTGACCCAAGTGTTGTGATTCGCACTGAAAGCATAATGCAAGACGGAGAAATGGAAGGTGAGAAAACCGTGCTTACCCGTGCAGAGTCGCTTGAAAAAATTAAAGACGGAAGAATTGTGGTAGAAGGGGCCAATCTTATTCATAATGAATACGGAAGCAGGCTTTTTGCCGACTTCTTCTTTTTCATTACAGGTTTTCACGGCTTTCACGTTTTCTCAGGAGTGTTGATTAACGTCATTATCTTTTTTAACGTTGTTCTCGGTACCTATGAGAAGAGAGGGCATTACGAGATGGTTGAAAAAGTTGGGCTATATTGGCACTTTGTGGATTTAGTTTGGGTGTTCGTTTTTACATTCTTCTATTTAGTATAATTTTTAATCCCCATCTGTCCGCATTTGAAGCATAGTGTTGAATGGGAAGCGTTTTATACATTGTTGTTCCCCTGAAATTGGGAATCTGTTGAATCAATAACATCTAGTCACATGGCACACGATCATAAATTGGAAATTTTTAGGGGGACCCTGAAATTCAAAAATAATATTCAAAAAATCTGGGGGGTTCTTATTTTTTTGACGCTCGTAACAGCCGTAGAGGTTGTATTGGGAATATATAAACCTCAAGTACTTACCCACACCAATGTTTTGGGGATGAAGGCACTCAATTGGATTTTTATCATTCTTACTTTGGTCAAGGCGTATTATATCTCTTGGGATTTCATGCACTTGCGGGATGAGAAGAGTTCATTGCGAAGGGCTGTAGTTTGGACCCCAATTTTTTTGGTTTCCTATTTGATATTCATTTTACTTTTCGAAGCTGATTATATTCATAACGTTTATAAAGATGGATTTATAAAATGGAACTTTTAAATGTTCTGATCACCCAAAATTAACAGCATACTAAGACGGTTTCACGACCGTCTTTTTTATTTTTGTATCCTACATGAAAAAGACATTTGTTCTAGTAATATTATTTGTTTTCCCTATTGTGGTCTACCTGTTTTTTGCTTCGGGAGTGACTAATTTTGGAAAGCTTCCCATACTTACGGAAAACATTTCCGACGTTTCGGATATGACCGATACGGTGTCCCTAAAAAATAAGATTACTATACTCGGATTTTTGGGTAATGATATTGAACAGAAAAAGGGAAACGCGTTTAACTTGAATCAAAAAATATACAAACGTTTCTTTGAGTTTACCGACTTTCAATTTGTTATGGTGGTGCCCAAAGGCACTGAAGGGGAGGTTGCTGAATTGAAACATGAACTTGAAAATTTAGCAGATGTCAAAAAATGGAATTTTGTTTTTGGGGATGACAATCAAATACAAAATTTTTTCGACGGTTTGAAGACCGATGTATTCCTGAACGAAAATTTGGCAACGCCTTACGTTTTCATAATCGATAAAGATTTAAATCTTAGGGGTAGAAAGGTTGACGACGGAATAAGCAACGATTTCGGCTTTAATGCGGCATCTGTAGGAGAGCTCAACAATAAAATGGTTGATGATGTGAAAATCATTTTAGCCGAATACCGTATGGCATTGAAAAAGAACAATGCAGAGCGATCAAAATAGTTGCTAAAGTTGCTTACAAGATTTAAACCATGAACAAAAAATATACTTACGTCTGGATTTCGCTTGTAGTCTTGGTATTTGGTATCATTTTTATCCCAAAAATTATAGACAGGGTTAAAGGTGGTTCTATTGTACAGAACGATAGAATGAACGCTGTGCCAAATTCTACACCTTCAGCCGAAACGAAAGGTACCTTGGCCTATATTATGTTTGATGGTGAAAAACGAAAAGTGCCCAGTTTTGAATTCATTGACCAAGACAGTACGCTAATAAGTGACCGAGATTTTTTGGGAAAGGTATACGTAGTCGAATTTTTTTTTACGAGATGCCCTTCTATTTGCCCGTTGATGACCAAAAATTTGGTCGCACTACAAAATGAGTTCGCCGATGATGAAGATTTTGGAATTGCATCCTTTTCCATAACTCCAGAATTCGATACGCCTTCGATTTTACGGGAATATGCCCAGAAATATGGAATCGAAGATACCGATTGGCATCTCATGACCGGTAATCGGGAACAGATTTACGAATTGGCCAATATAGGCTTTAATATATACGCTGCTGAAAGCGATGAAGCTCCTGGAGGCTTTGAGCATTCTGGTCTTTTTGCATTGGTAGACAAAGAGGGTTACATGCGCTCGCGCGCTGATAGTTATGGCAATCCAATTGTGTATTACAGGGGAGCCATATCGGAAGCCAAAGGTGAAAACGAACAGGGCGAAAAAGAACAAATCTCTATTTTGAAGAGAGATATTAAAAATTTATTGGAGGAATAATGGAACGTGTCGCGCTGAAAGAAAAAAAATTCAATACCCTAATTACCATAGTATCTATAATCGTACCGATAGTGGTCGCTTTATTATTCACTGTTAAGCTGCCAAATGTTGAACGATTGGGTTTTTTGCCACCCATATATGCTTCTATAAATGGCTTGACCGCGATTTTTTTAATAGCTGCACTTTGGGCTATCCTGAACGGTAAGCGCCGTTTGCATCAAAATTTAATGACCATCAATATTGGTCTTTCGGTTTTATTTTTATTGATGTATATCGCTTATCATATGACATCCGATTCAACTTCCTATGCCGGGGAGGGTATACTGCGAACGGTCTATTTTGTCATCTTAATATCCCATATCCTATTATCTATAGTAATTATACCCTTAGTACTGAAAACCTATACCTTTGCCTACCTGAAACAGTTTGAACGCCATAAAAAGTGGGCAAAGTTTACTTTCCCTATTTGGTTATACGTGGCCATAACAGGAGTCGTAGTTTACTTTATGATTTCACCCTATTATGTAAATTAATGGTATGAAGAAAACAATTGTAAGCCTTTTGATAGTTACTCTATTATGTGTTCCACAAGTTTCGGAAGCGCAATGTGCCATGTGCCGGGCCGTTCTTCAAAGTGATGGCAATACAGCTGCCGCCGAGGGCATCAATAATGGTATCGTTTATCTCATGGCCATACCCTATATCGCTATCGCCGTATTGTTCTATTTTGTTTTTAGAAAGATAAAAACCAAAACCACATGGAAGTTTTAACATTTTTTTAAGGGTTTATATTGTAACAGTTTTTCTTTCCACGCGTCTTTATTATGTGGTACCCCCGCCATATTCATCAATCAAAGAGACTTAGTACTGTAGTTCAGCTCAAAAAATCTTCGCTATTGGTACAGCGGCGATAGCTTGATCTAAATACGAAGATAAGTTTCGATAATCATGGCCCAATGTTCGACATCGAGAGGTGGCAAGAAATTTTTAATACCATCCGTAAAAATAAATTACGGACTTTTCTTACGGGGCTATCCGTTGCTTCCGGCATATTCATTCTGGTAATATTATTGGGTTTCGGTCAGGGTTTCCGAAATGGTATTGCACATGAGTTTGAACAAGACGCAGCTACCAGCGTCTGGGTTTGGCCCGGCATGACTACCAAGAAATACAAGGGACTCAATCCCGGTAGAAATATACAGTTGCGCAATCAGAACTACGAGTTTTCCGCCAAACTTCTTCAAGACGATATTGAATATAAATCGCCAAGAATATTTGTGCGCGATATCTCCATAAACTATGGTAAGGAGGCCTTAGCCTACAATTTACAAGGTGTATCCTATCAATTTCAGCAAATTGAGAACGCTACAATGTCCGATGGGCGGTTTTTGAATTATCAAGATGAGATCAATACCGCAAAAGTCGCTGTTATTGGAAATAAAATTGCAATCGACGTTTTTCAAGATGTCGAAACTCCTATAGGTGAGTTCATAGATATTTCAGGGATACCCTTTAAGATAATAGGAATCTTTAGTGAGACCGAAGACCGTGAAGAAGAACGAATCTTTATTCCCAAAACGACAGCACAAAAGGTATTTAATGGAGGTGATCGGTTGAACAACCTGGCCTACACCTTGGTTCCGGCCGAGAATTTCGAGGCGGCCGTGGCACAATCCCTTAAATTCAAGAATAGACTGCAGTCCTATTTGCAACAAGCACATACGGTAGATCCTGATGATACTAATGCTATTCGAGTCTATAGCGCTATGGAGGAGGCCAAACGTTATTATAGTCTGACCGATAATATTAAACTTTTCTTTTGGTTCGTGGGCATCTGCACCATTATAGCCGGTGTCGTTGGGGTTAGTAATATCATGCTAATCGTAGTGCGTGAGCGCACTAAGGAAATAGGAATCCGAAAGGCTTTAGGGGCCAAACCTTGGGCGATTGTCGGAATGGTTTTGCACGAATCTATTTTTATAACGGCTATCTCGGGATTTACCGGACTCATCTTTAGTATGGGACTCTTAGAACTACTGGGCCCGCATATTCAGGTAGACTACGTGCTGAATCCATCTGTAAATTTTAACGTAGCCATTTCGACCGTTTTCGTATTGATAGTTGCAGGCGCCGTAGCCGGGTTTTTTCCCGCTTGGCGTGCGGCGAATATCCACGTAATCGATGCTCTAAAAGACGAATAATTTTAAACAATGTATAAACCTTTACGCTGTGTTTAACAAAGACCGTTGGAAAGAAATATTGGAGGTGCTCACCAGTAATTGGTTTAGAACAATACTGACTGCTTTTGGTGTGTTTTGGGGTATTTTCATATTAATCATTTTGCTTTCCGCTGGAAAAGGCTTGGAGAATGGGATCATGCAAGATTTCGGAGACATTGCCACCAATACAATGTTCATGTGGTCTAGAACCACTACGAAAACCTACAAAGGCCTTCCCAAGGGTAGAAGTTTTCTTTTCAAGACCGATGACGTTCAAGCTATTCGCGACAAGGTGCCTAACCTTCGCTTTATTTCCCCTAGAAATCAGTTAGGCGGTTTCAATGGTGCAAATAACGTTGTAAGGGGGTTAAAAACAGGCGCCTATAATGTCTATGGCGATTATCCTGAAATTATCAAGCAAGATCCTATGACAATCACCTCCGGCCGCTTTTTAAACTACAACGATATCAACGAAAAGCGAAAAATCGCCATTATAGGTGAAGGTGTCAAAGACGGGCTATATAATAGAGGCGAGGAGGTGGTCGGTAGCTATATCAAAATTCAAGGGGTGAACTTTATGGTCGTAGGAACCTATAAAAAGAAGAGTAACGACGGTGATGGTGAAGAGGGGCAAAAAGAAATTTTCGTGCCTTTCACTTCGTTTTCCCAAGCCTTCAATCGCGGTAACGATGTGGGTTGGATGGCCATAACCGCAAATGATGGGACTTCGATAACCAGTATTAAGGATAAGATAATGTCAGTGGTCAAGGAAAATCGAAAAGTACATCCCGATGACCAACGTGCCGTTGGTCATTTTGATCTCTATGAACAGTTTCAAAGAGTTCAAAGTCTTTTTGGCGCGTTACGTTTTATTGCCTACTTCGTAGGCATTTTGGTACTGTTATCCGGTGTTATCGGGGTAAGTAACATTATGCTTATCGTGGTAAAGGAACGCACCAAGGAAATCGGAATTCGGAGGGCCCTGGGAGAAGATCCCTGGTCTATTAAACTTCAGATTTTAATGGAATCGATTTTTTTAACAATTATCTCAGGGATGGCCGGTATTACGTTAGGTGCTATGGTTATTTATGCGATAAATTCCCTTTTGGATATGAACGGACCAGTCGATATGTTCGCGAATCCAAGTGTTAGTCTTAGCGTTGTTATAGGGGCATTGGCCATTTTAATAGTATCAGGCCTATTGGCCGGCTTTATACCTGCACAAAGTGCTATCAAGGTCAGACCGATCGATGCCTTACGAACCGAATGAAACGGATAGCCAATAGTACATTTTCTGTAAACAATACTTTGTATACCAAGAATCAATCATCAATCAATAGATAATCAATCCAATGAAAAAATCAATCACGCGAATCATCCTTTTACTTATCGTCGTTACTTTCGGTGGTGCGATGTATTATCTCTATCAAAAGAATGCTGAAGACCCAATAGTTTACGAAACAGAAAAGCCTTCAAAGCAAAATATCATAAAAAAAACAGTTGCTACAGGCAGTATACTTCCTTTGGAAGAAGTGCTGATTAAGCCCAATATTTCGGGAGTAATTGAAGAGATTTTTGTCGAAGGCGGAGACTACGTTAAATCTGGCGATTTACTCTGTCGCATTAAGGTAGTACCCAACCTGAGCGCTTTGAACAATGCACGAAATTCCATTGAAGAAGCTAAAATTGCACTAGATGACCAACTTCGCAATCTGCAAAGGCAAAAAGGCCTATTCGAAAAAGGTGTTATTTCTAAGGTGGATTTAGAACGGGCACAGGTAAGTTATGATCAGAGTAAACAAAGTTATGGTGCCGCAAATAAGAACTATGATATTGTAAAGACGGGGACCACAAAAGGCTTTGGCAATTCAGCAAATACCCAAATCAGGTCGACAGTCAGTGGAATGGTGCTTGAAGTACCAGTAGAAGTAGGCAATCAGGTTATCGAAAGCAATACGTTCAATGAAGGCACGACCATTGCTGCTATCGCTGACGTCGAAAAAATGATTTTCGAAGGTAAGATTGATGAATCCGAAGTCGGAAAAATAAAGGAAAACTTACCCCTAGAGATTACTGTAGGTGCCATTGAAGGTACCACTTTCGACGCTATATTAGATTATATCGCCCCAAAAGGGATGGAAGAGAACGGCGCCATTCAATTCGAAATCAAGGGTACTATGGCCAAGCAAGATTCTATCTTTATTCGAGCCGGCCTAAGCGCCAATGCCTCTGTAATTTTAGCGAGGGCCGATAGTGTGCTAGCTATAAAGGAAGCTTTGGTGCAGTTCGATGAAAAGACCAAAAAACCCTACGTTGAAATAGATAATGGAGCCCAACAGTTCGAGCGCAAGAATATAGAATTAGGCATAAGCGATGGTATCTTTGTAGAAATTAAATCAGGAATTACAGCGGAAGACAACATCAAGGTCTGGAACGCTATCGAAAAAGAAGAAGGCGGTCAAGAAGATTCATAGCAGATGTTGGGAAGAACTTCAACTTGACATAACACTTATTTAACACAACATTTAGAGAATAACTTGTAACAATTCAAGAACTTACTAGTCTTATCGTTCGATTGGCGAGACTATCCTAATCACAAACAAACCCACCATGATTGAAATTAAAGACCTTCATAAATCCTATAAAATGGGCAACAACAAGCTTCATGTTTTAAAAGGATTAAACTTCAGTATAGCAGAAGGCGAGCTTGTTGCCATCATGGGATCTTCCGGTTCGGGAAAATCAACCTTGTTGAATATTCTAGGAATGCTCGACGAGCTCGATGAAGGATCATATACGTTAGACGGTGTTCCTATTAAGAATCTAAACGAAACGAAAGCGGCACAATATCGAAACAAATTTTTAGGCTTTGTCTTTCAATCCTTCAATCTTATTAATTATAAGAGTGCTATGGAAAATGTGGCACTACCCTTATATTACCAAAAAGTTCCAAGGAAAGAGCGAGAAGAAAAAGCATTAAAATATTTAGGTCAGGTTGGCTTGAAGGAGTGGGCAGACCACCTTCCCAACGAGTTGTCTGGTGGGCAGAAACAGCGTGTCGCCATTGCGCGTGCGATGGCAGCTGAGCCAAAAGTACTTTTGGCCGATGAACCTACAGGTGCTCTTGATAGTAAGACATCCTACGAGGTGATGGACTTAATCCAAAAAATAAACGATAACGGCAATACAATTTTAGTGGTGACCCATGAAGAGGATATCGCCCACATGTGCAAACGAATCGTACACCTCAAGGATGGCGTAATCGTTGAAGATAAAATGGTCGAACAGGTAAGGGCCGAACAATATGTTTAGCAGGGACAACTGGAAGGAAATCTTTCAGACCATTCAGAAAAATAAACTCCGTACGTTTTTGTCAGGCTTTACGGTAGCGCTCGGTATTTTTATTTTTGTCGCCCTGTTCGGTTTGGGAAACGGACTTAAAAATACGTTTCAAGAGTTCTTCGGCAATGATGCTACTAACGTATTCTATTTGTATCCCGGGCGTACTTCTATGCCTTACAAGGGCTATAAGTCGGGCAGAACTATTGAATTTGATAATAGTGACATCAAAGATATCAACAAGAATTTTGCCATGTTTCTAGAATATTCAACGCCACGTATTCAACGGCAAGATACCGTTCGTTTCATGAACGAGTCGAATTCATATGCTACACAGGGGGTCGCTCCATCGCATCAGTTGGCCGAAAATACGATTATGATGAAGGGCCGTTATTTGAACGACAGCGATATAATGAGCAAGAATAAATACGCAGTCATCGGACGTCTGGTGGAAGAAGACCTGTTTAGAGGTAAAAATGCACTCGGCAAGTATATTGATATCGGGGGTAGTGCCTTTAAGGTTATTGGGGTTTTTCAAGATGATGGCGGCGACGACGAAGAGCGTATTATATTTATGCCTTACACAACACGGCAGCTGATAGAAATGAATAACGACAAGGTAGGTCAGTTGATTGTAGGATTCAAGCCTGAGCTTGGCTATGAAGGTGCCATGGCATTCGACGCTAGTCTAGATAAATTTTTGCGCGAAAAGAAATATATAAATCCCGCTGATGAGAACGGAATCTACATTCGAAATGTGGCTGAACAGTTAAAACAGAACCAACAATTGGCTGTCGTTTTGCAATTGATTGTGTCTTTCGTAGCCTTTGGTACTATCATCGCAGGTATAATTGGTATCAGTAATATTATGGTTTTTGTCGTAAAAGAGCGCACCAAAGAGCTAGGCATTAGAAAAGCACTGGGCGCAACTCCGAAATCTGTAATCGGAACAATTTTGTTGGAATCTATATTCATTACGACCGTTTTCGGATTTATCGGTATGATTATAGGTGTTGCAGTGTTGAGTTCCTTGGGCGAAACACTTGAAGATTATTTTATCAAGAACCCTTATATAGATATGCCGGTCGCCATCTTCGCGACGATAGCATTGATTATATTTGGAGGCATCGCCGGGTACATACCCGCAAGAAGGGCGGCAAAAATCAAACCAATAGTAGCCTTAAGAGACGAATAATATGCGATTTTTATTTGATAGGAATGTTTGGCAAGAAATTTTCGGTTCTATCGGAAAAAACAAGACACGCACTATAATTACAGTCATCGGCGTTTTGTGGGGTATATTTATTTATATCGCCCTTTCGGGTGCGGCGAAGGGCCTTGATAACGGTTTTGATAAGGCCTTCAAGACCGTGGCCATGAATAGCATGTTCGTATGGGCACAAAGTTCCAGCATTCCCTATGACGGATTCAAAACTGGTCGGCAGTTGCAGCTCAAGTTGGGCGATGTCGAAACCTTAAAAAATAGAGTTCCGGAAATACAATATATCGCACCGCGAATTACACAAGGGCAATTCGGTTCAGAACCTGTCTATACCGTCAAGGGTCAGAAATCCGGGAGCTATACCTTAAACGGTGATTATCCTATATACACTAAAATATCGACCAAACAGATTTTCGACGGTGGTCGATTTATAAATCAAGAGGATATCGATCAAGCCAGAAAAGTCATTGTGATCGGCGAACGGGTGCAGCAAGAATTATTCAAGAAAGATGAGAATCCGGTCGGACAATATATTAGGGTCGGTGACATTTATTTTCAGGTAATCGGGATACACAAATTGGCGCAAGGCGTGAGTTTTGATTCCGACAGCGCTATGTTCATTCCCTTTTCTACCTATAGGAAACTTTACAATACAGGGGATGATGTAGGATACTTGTGCATTGCTGCCTTTGATGATGTCGATGTAATTCAGGTCGAAAAAGACGTAAAATCTATACTAAAGGGTATTCACAGGGTCAGCCCTGACGACGAGCGGGCGTTCGGTTCGTTCAACTTAGGGGAAGCCTTCGGTAAGGTTATGGGTTTTGCCGATGGATTGACCTTTATGTCCCTTATTGTAGGAATTGCCACGATTCTGGCGGGCGTTATCGGTATAGGAAACATACTTTTAATTTCGGTCAAAGAGCGTACTAAGGAACTTGGAGTGCGCAGGGCATTGGGTGCTACGCCGGCCGAAGTCAGAAATCAAATCGTTCTCGAGTCCGTCTTTTTGACCGTTCTCGCAGGGATTATTGGAATCATTTTGGGTGCTGGACTTCTTGCCCTCATAAATAAATTTACGCAGGACACCGATTTTCCATATACAAATCCGACTGTACCAATACCTTATGTTTTTGGAGCATTGATTATTATGGTCGTATTGGGTACGCTTATCGGACTGATTCCTGCGCAGCGAGCCGTTAGTATTAAACCAATTGATGCACTAAGGGAAGAATAATTAGAATCAATTAATATCATAAAAATATGACCGCAAAAAGCTCGTCTTACTATTAATTATTTACACTACCGCCAAAACAATAAAACAACAAACACCTATTCAAAATGAACAAGATCGTAAAATATATTCTCATCGGTTTGTTAGTACTCGGCGCGCTTTGGGCCGCAGCATTCTTTATCAAGTCGAACAGTAAATCGGCTGTGTCCTATGAGGTGCAGAATCCGTTTATCTCCAACATCGAAAAGAAAACGGTGGCTACCGGAAAATTGATTCCAGAAGACGAAATTGAAATAAAACCACAGATTTCGGGCATCATCGAAAAAATTTACCAAGAAGAAGGCGCAGAGGTGAAATCGGGCGATTTGATTGCTATGATTAAGGTAGTACCTAACGAACAGTCTTTAAATCAGGCACGCGGTCGGGTTAGAAACGCCGAATTGGCCTTGAATAATTCTAAAATAGAGTACGATCGTAATAAGACGCTCTTCGATAAAGGCGTTATTGCGAGTCAAGATTTTAACGCCCTGCAATTACAGTACAACCAAGCGCAGCAAGAAATCGAGAATGCCAAGGCCGATTATCAGATTATCCGTCAAGGTTCGGCTGGTGGATCCTCAAGTGCGAATACCAATATAAGGGCGACGGTCGATGGAACCATTCTTGAGATTCCGGTAGAAGAAGGGGATCAGGTTATCGAAAGTAACAACTTTAACGATGGAACTACGATTGCAACCATTGCGGATTTGACCAAAATGATTTTCGAGGGAAAGGTCGATGAAGGTGAAGTAGCCAAACTCGAAGTAGGTACCCCGTTGAAAATAAACCTAGGTGCAGTTGAAGGTAAAGAGCTCAACGCAAAGCTCCGTTTCATCGCTCCCAAAGGCATCGAGGAAACCGGTGCCGTACAGTTCAAAATTGAAGGCGATGTTGAGGTGAATGACGATATTTTTATTCGCGCAGGTTATAGTGCCAATGCATCACTAGTTCTTGAAAAGAAAGACAGTGTTTTGGTGATTCCCGAAGCGCTTCTCCAATTTGATAAAGATACAGACAAGCCTTACGTCGAAATTGCAGAAGGAGCGGTTGAAGACCAAAAGTTTCAGCGCAGGGATGTAGAAATTGGAATCTCCGATGGGGTGAACGTCGAGATAGTATCCGGTCTTGAGAAATCGGACAGGGTAAAGGTTTGGAATAAGACCGAGCCGATTAAAAAAGGGGAAGACGAAGAAGATAAAGGGGGAGAAAATAGTGAGGATTAAAATCATCAATCAAAACAATCAAAACAATCAAAAATGGACTTTAAACAAATTGCTTTGCTACTGCTATTTTCTACGGCAGTTGTCACGGCACAGGACAAAAAATGGACACTTGAAGAATGCGTTGCCTATGCTGTTGAAAACAACCTGACCATAGAACAATTTGAACTGGATCTTGAAAATGCATTAATTGACAAGTCAGATGCAATAGGCGCCTTTTTACCGGATGCCAATGCTAGTCTAAGCGCTTCTGGAAATACCGGTCTTAGTTTTGACCCTGTAAGCAATCAGCCTGTAACTACTACTATCTTTACGGCCAATGGGGGGCTCACATCATCCGTTACACTGTTTGACGGACTACGTAACCTGCACAATTTAAATAGAGCAAAATTGAACGCCCTCGCCAATCAATACCGATTGGATGATTTGAAGGATGACATCCGGTTAAACGTGGCCAACTCCTATTTACAAATACTATCTAACAAAGAAACCTTAGTTGTATTTAAGGCTCAATATGCCGTTACCGAACAAGATTTGAATCGCACTACGGAACTGGTTGATGCCGGTGTTGTACCCAAAGGGGATTTACTTGAAATCGAAGCCACCGCCGCGAATTTAGAGCAGCAAATTGTAAATACAGAGAACGCGGTCTTGATTTCGACCATTAATCTGGCACAATTACTTCAGATTACGGACTATCAAAATTTTCAGATTGCCGATGCCGACTATGAAGTGCCGCCATCGGATATTCTCAATAAGTCAGCCAAAGAGATTTTCGCCAAATCACTGACTTTTCGAAACGATATAAAATTTTCAAAGTCCAATATCGATTTGGCGGTAAAAGATTTGGCAATCGCCAAGGGTGCAAAGTACCCGACCGTCGGAGCGTTTTTCAATTACAATACCCGATACTCCGATCAACGGCGTTTCAATAATGTTACAGGCTTGTTGGAAGCGGATAGCTTCGGCGACCAACTTTGGCTTAATGATGGTATTTCGTATGGTGTACAAATGAACATTCCTATTTTCAATGGTTTTAGTGTCAGGAATAATATTAAACGCGCGGATATTAATGTTCGGAGAGCGGAGATACAGTTAGAGCAGGACAAACTTGATTTAGAAACCAACATCAACCAAGCTTATGTTGACGTGAAAAGTTTTTCAAAAGCCTATTATGCTGCACAGAAAACCGCTGATGCTAGAAGATTGGCCTATGATTATTCAAAAGAGCGATATGATGTCGGACTCATGAATGCATTCGATTACAGTCAGGCGCAATCTAGGGTAGAAGACGCAGAAGCTCAAGTAGTTCGTACGAAATATGACTATATTTTCAGGATTAAGGTTCTGGAGTTTTATTTCGGTGTGCCAATGGATTTGGATTGAGATTTGGTAAATCTGAAATACCTCAATTAAACAAGTTTCAAGCTATGTACATATTCCTCGTCAATCTATCTTTGATTTTATCCTTGATTATTTTTTAGAAGTAAACAGGTATTTTGCTTGTAAAATATCTTCTAGAAATCATAATCTTTTGAATAACCCTTTCGGTGCGATAACCATGTATAATAAGTACTGTACCAATGTAACTTTACCCCAAGTATGCCGTTAATTTTAAACCTTGAAACCGCAACAACCAATTGTTCGGTCAGCGTTGCCGAAGATGGAAATCTCTTAGCAATCAAGCAGCACGATACGCCAAACTATTCCCACTCTGAGCAATTACATCTTTTTATCCAAGAAATACTGAAAGAAGCGGATATCCGTATCTCAGATTTAGATGCGATAGCGGTCAGTAAGGGTCCAGGTTCTTACACGGGACTACGGATAGGGGTTTCAGCGGCAAAAGGCTTATGTTTTGCATTGGATGTTCCGCTTATAGCAATTTCTACCTTAAAGAGTATGGCCCATCAAGTGATGGATAAGAATACTGATTTTATCGTTCCTGTCTTGGATGCGCGACGCATGGAAGTCTATTCCGCGGTATTCAATCGGAAACTCCAACAAATCAGGGAAACCGAAGCAGAAATTATAGATGTGAATTCCTTCAGTGAATTCACTCAAAAAGGGAACGTACTACTCATTGGTAATGGTGCCGAGAAGTGTACCGAATTTTTGCAACATCCGAATTTTAATTTCGATATTTCCATTGTGCCCTCTGCACAGGAAATGGTCAAGATGTCCCATGAAAAGTTTATTACTGGAGATTTTGAAGATGTCGCTTACTTTGAACCGTATTACTTGAAAGATTTCGTTTTACAAAAAAAGAAGTAGTCACGTTCACCGGATTATTAGCATAGATACGATTCCCACAACCAGGATACCATCAGTGGAATTAGGGCATGGACTTCGGTTAAATTGAATGTCCACCAACTAAATAGCTGAAATTAGTTCATTGTAGAGTGTCAGTGATCACGCCTTTAGCGATCCTCCTTTAACGTTAAGGTCACGCTGTGGAAATGGAATTTCTATACCAGCAGCGTCAAACCGGTATTTTGTCTCCTCCAATACGTGAAAATGTGCCGGCCAGAATACACTTGTATCCGCCCAAAAGCGTAAGGTTAGATCTACCGAACTATCACCTAGTCCATCCACATAAACTTCTGGCTTAGGCTCCTTGGAAATGTTCTCATTGTCGGCACAAATCTGTAAAAGAATTTCTTTGGCCTCTTTGATATTTGATCCGTATCCTATACCAACTTTCACATTGTCACGTCGCGCGGATTGTGCATTATAGTTTATGACGTTATCATTTGATAGTTTGCCATTCGGCACAATGGCCACCTGATTGCCGAACGTAGTCAGTTTGGTATAGAAAATCGTTATTTCCTTAACTGATCCGTCAATACCTTGAGCCGAGATAAAATCTCCGACTTTAAAAGGCTTGAATAATAATATCAAAACCCCGCCCGCAAAATTTGATAAAGATCCCTGAAGGGCCAGTCCGATTGCGAGACCTGCTGCGCCGATAATAGCAATTAGTGACGACGATTGTACGCCCAATTGCGTGATGATAAGCACAAAAAGCACTATTTTCAATGCAATACTGATAAAACTTTGTAAGAAAGTTTCTAGGGCAAGATCGTAATCTTTCTTTTGGAAAAATTTACTAAGCATTTTATTCAAGAATCGAATGACATATAATCCGACAACGAGAATAAGTATTGCAGATAAAACACTGACCACCAGACCGGGTAAGGTAGCCCATGCCCAATCAATAGCTTTGTCTATGTGTTCTTGATAATTTGAAAGTTCGTTCATGTGATTACGTTATTTAAATGTTTCTCCCCGTTCAGCCCTTCTTGTGACAAATTATGGCGGTAATCTGTATCTGCTTTACGATTTATTTTTTTTGACTGTTGCCTGCTTTGGGAAAATCAGAGACTATAATTTTAGGTCGGCAACATACTAAAAAGTAGCGATTCAATCAAAGGTTTGTCCAATAAACTATTGTTAATCCAACAGTTATTCGACGGGTTTACCCAAAAATTTAATGGTTGAAAATAAAAAAAGCATCCTAAAATTAGTAGGATGCTCTGAATAATGTAAAAAAAATCCTAGTTTACTTCAAAGGTAATTTTAACGTTGACGCGATAGTTCACCATCTTTCCGTCCTCAACGGTAGCACTTTGCTCATTAATATAAACTGATTTAATATTTTTAACCGATTTAGACGCATGCGTAACAGCATTTTTAGCTGCTTCTTCCCAACTATTGTCGGAATTCGCCAATATTTCTATAACTTTTAAAACTGCCATAATTATTTTATTTTTTAGATTCGAAACAATATAATAAAATAATTAAGGAAAGTTTGATGGAAAACCGGTTAATATGGCCTTTAACCTATTTTTTTTTAATGGAGGTGCTTATAAATGATGAATCAAAATTTTAGGTTTAATCGTTAAAAGGCTAAAATTGTTTAGCCGTTTAAGGCAACCACCTCATTTACTTTATCGCCCATCATGTTTTTAAGCATGGTTTCAATTCCGTTTTTCAAGGTAAAGGTTGACGAAGGACAGCCGCTACAAGCGCCTTGCAGAATTACGTTTACTGTTTTGCTGCCTTCTTCATACGATTGAAAAAGTATATTACCACCATCGCTTGCTACGGCTGGTTTAACGTACTCTTCCAAGATATCCACAATCTGTTGTGAAGTCTCGTCAAGTTCAACAACATCTTGATGTTCAGCTGTTTTTTTATCAGCAGACTTAGAAACACTTTCTTCGGAAACCACTTCTTTTCCATCAGCTAGATACTCACGAATAAATTCACGTAGTTCTAGGGTAATGTCTTCCCATTCGGCCATTTCGTATTTGCTTACCGATACATAGTTCATATCGAAAAATACTTCTTTTACGAAAGGAAAGTGAAAGAGTTGTTTCGCAAGTTCCGAGTTTTTGGCCTCGTCAATATTTTTAAATTCGAACGACACGGGCACGATAGCCTTATTCGCAACAAATTTCATTACGGCCGGGTTTGGCGTCACCTCTGCGTAAACCGTCACGCCTACTTTTTGTGGAGTGTCCGCTTCACTTACTATAGGTTCACCGGAATTCAAATATTCTACCAATTGTTGGGCGACCTCATCTTTTACGTCATCCCATTCAACAATATCGAAACGTTCTAGCCCGATGAAGTTTCCTGAAATATAAACCGTCTTAACAAAGGGAAGGTAGAACAACTGCTGCGCCAAGGGAGAATTTTTAGCCTCATCAATATTCTTGAACTCATAGTTCTTGTTTTTAGTCAAAAAATGGTTCGTTTCGAACTTTAATATTACGGGGTTGCTCGTTTTGGCAACAGTGATGTTATATTCTTTCATTACACTCTTTAATTTGACGCAAAAGTACGAAGTAATTCAATGGCTTTTTTAAAATGACCATTGCATAAACAATGCGGTTGTCCAACATATAGTTTTCTCTAAAAAAGGACTGCTTAATAACCGCCATTAAAGCATATACTATTGTTGTAATTCATCCGTTATACTTTATATTTAACCTATAGAAAGTAAACCGTTGTGCTGGTCTTTTGCACTTTACAGAACAATTTGCACAATACAAGCCCATAGCCCCCCTTTTAAATGATAAATCGTTTTTTACTGCTTTTCGTATTTTTAGCATTTGGTGCCAAATCTTTTGCACAGGAAGGTATACCCGTATATTTCGACTATTTGTCCGATAATTATTATTTGGTCTACCCCTCGATGGCGGGTATTGGTGAGGGAACCAAAATTCGGGCTACCGCCAGAATGCAGTGGTTCAGTGTTGAAGATGCACCCAATTTGCAGACCATAAACGTAAATTCCAGAATCGGGGAAAGTAATAGTGGGGTAGGGGCAATCTTTTTTAATGACGCCAATGGGTACCATGCCCAAACAGGACTCAAATTGACGTATGCCCATCATTTGAAATTGGGGGGCGATGCCCGTAATCTGAACCAACTTTCTTTTGGAATAAGTCCTACGTACTTGCAAAGTAGTCTTGATGAATCGGAGTTTCAGTCCGTCATTCCCGACGATGCCATTGCCGGAATAAAATTGAGTGAAAGCTACTTCAACACCGATATCGGTTTTTCATATAATTTAAGGGAATTCTATGCGCATCTGGCCATCAACAATTTGTTGAGTAGTAAGCGTAATCTATATCGTTATGGCAAAGGCAACGATAATATTCCTGTCATCGATAACTTACGCCGATATTTGGTTTCCGTTGGTTATATTTTTGGAAAGCAAGAATGGCAGTTAGAACCTTCGTTACTGTTTCAAATGACGGATTTTACCAAAGAGAAAACGCTTGACATCAACGCAAAAGTTTACAAAGATGTAGATTTTGGAAGAATATGGGGTGGCGTTTCTTACCGTCGAAGTTTCGATGGGGCACAATTCGCCACTGGAGACAGCTTCGGGGAGCAACGTTTGCAATTGTTCACTCCGATTGTTGGCGCTAACATCGGTAATTTTATGGTATCCTATAACTATTCTTATCAGACTGGTGATATCCGGTTCGATAATGGAGGCTTTCATCAGATTACCCTCGGTTACGATTTCGGACAAAGTGAAAGGCGCTACGATTGTTACTGTCCCGCTGCACAATAGACTTGGTGCTATCGGAATTTTCAACCCTCTCACGGGGGTCGAAAAACGCTTATTAATAATTGCCTAAACAGTATTAAATGAGGTCTAATAACAACTTAACATTCTAAAGTACGGGGATTAATAGGTTAAGGTAAAAAGGAAAGACATACCTTCCGGTTATACTGCTTGTTAATAGTTTTGTACGTCAGATTGCCTATTTCACCTGAATCTCAATGCCAAGTATATCCTAACGCTTCACCCTGATTGACAATAGCTTTTAGCATGGCATTCTCAAGCTCTCCCTTTGCGCCGTTTTTCTGGTTTTTGGCGATAAATGCATTACGATGGACATTGGCTTCGCGAATATTCTTTTGAATCTGGGAACGCTCTGTTTTTTTATGAACTAGGTAAGATTTGATTTCGACAACCGTTTTATCCTTTAAAACTACTGGCAAATATTTTTTTCTATGTTGGCGACACATCCAGAACCATGCGCTTGATTTGGTTTTTTTAGATATTGAAATGCCTTTTGGCAATGCGTTCGACCTTTTAGAGAAAGTGACTGATCGAGATTTTGAAACCGTTTTTGTAACGGCCTACAACCAGTATGCTATGGAAGCATTAAACCAACACGCCGCCTATTATTTGATGAAGCCTATCAATATTGACGAACTGATAAAAGCGGTAGCCTACGTTCAGGAAATAATGGAAAAAGAGGCGGTTCTTGAAAATAAAGTGATACAACCGAAACTAAAAGCTATTGAGGGCAAGATTACGCTACCCCAGCGAGACGGCTTTCAGGTTTTGAACGTAACCGACATTTTATATTGCCAAGCTGATGATAATTATACACATATCTATCTAGTGAACAAGAAAATTCTGGTGAGCAAAACCCTAAAATATTTTGAAGAGGCGCTCTCGGATTTTGCTTTTGCCCGTATCCATAAATCCTATTTAGTCAATGTCAACGAGGTTGTGAAGTACCGTAAGGGAAAAGGGGGCAGTGTGGTCATATCAAATGGAAAGGAATTGCTAGTATCCGCATCGCGCAAAAAAGAATTCTTAGCGTACTTTTAGTGCATATTTTACAAACGTATTTAAATGATTAAATCAGTAAATGGAAAAACCCCACAAATCGGCAGGGACTGCTATATTGCCGAAAATGCGACGCTTGTCGGTGAGGTAAGCATGGGCAACCAGTGCAGTATATGGTTTAACGCAGTGCTGAGGGGAGACGTACATTTTATAAAAATGGGCAATAAAGTAAATGTTCAAGATGGAGCTGTTATTCATTGTACCTATCTAAAATCACCCACTACTATTGGTAATAATGTCTCCATCGGCCATAATGCCATCGTTCACGGATGTACAATACACGATAACGTGCTTATAGGTATGGGTAGTATTGTTATGGATGATTGCATCGTCGAAAGCAACAGCATCATTGCCGCCGGGGCAGTAGTTACGAAGGGTACTTTGGTTCCGTCGGGCACCATCTTTGCAGGTACGCCAGCCAAGAAAATAAGAGACATCAGCGCAGAACTCAGTTCAGGTGAGATTGACCGTATTGCCGAAAATTACGTTATGTATTCCGGGTGGTTCAAAGAGTGATTTGTGCTGCAGAATATTTGGATATTATTTAAAATGTAAGTAAATAGCTAGTTCGCAGCGGTATAGTGGCCGAAGTTAATGACGGTTAAAGCAATATTTAACTCTAGAGCAATTTCCGCGTTCGGGCTTGAACATAATTTCCTAAGTTTGCAAAATCAAAAATTACAGGATGAACGCATATATTTTTCCCGGTCAAGGTGCTCAATTTGTTGGTATGGGTCTCGATCTCTATGAGAAATATCCTATCGCACAGGAACTTTTTGAGAACGCAAACGAAATATTAAGTTTTCATATTACTGACGTGATGTTCGAGGGAACTCCAGAAGATTTAAAACAGACCAAAGTAACTCAACCTGCCATCTTTTTACATTCTGTGATTTTAGGAAAAGTTTTAGGAGACGCATTCCGGCCCGATTGTGTGGCAGGGCACTCTTTAGGAGAGTTTTCGGCCCTTGTCGCGAATGGTGTCTTGAATTTTGAGGATGGTCTCAGACTTGTTTCGAAAAGAGCAATGGCCATGCAAAAAGCCTGTGAATTGCAGCCCAGTACTATGGCAGCAGTGTTGGCTTTGGAAGATGCCGTGGTCGAAAGAATTTGTAGTGAAACACCTGGAATCGTAGTTGCCGCCAACTATAATTGTCCGGGCCAGTTGGTTATTTCCGGTGAAGTGGAAGCTATCAACATAGCTTGTGAAAAAATGAAAGAAGCCGGTGCGCGCAGAGCTTTGGTCTTACCGGTTGGAGGCGCTTTTCATTCCCCTTTGATGGAGCCCGCCCGTGAAGAATTGGCAGCCGCTATCGAGAATACGTCTTTTGAAAGAGCCAATTGTCCCATATATCAGAATGTAACTACTGTAGCAGTAAGTGATTCTGACACCATTAAGAAAAACTTGATTTTGCAACTCACAGCGCCGGTTAAATGGACCCAGAGCGTCCGCAATATGGTCAATGACGGAGCAAAAACCTTTATCGAAGTCGGACCCGGCAAGGTACTACAGGGGCTAGTGAAAAAAATTGCTCCGGAGGTAGAAGTTCGTTCTGCCGAAATCCCTAACTGACCTTTGTCCGTATATAAGTGTAATTCATCCATAAAACCCTGATTTAAACATTGAATTAGGGATTATAGGCGTTTTTTTTAGTAATATTGACCCCCATTTCCCCTTGACCTACTTACCCTGCTGTGTATTGAATTTATTTGAATTCATGCTACAGTTTATGAAATTGAAAAGAGAACATTTTATATTTTTTGGTAAAACAATCGGTATTTGTAAAGGATGGTTAGCACTTGCCTTTTTTACCGTATGTTTCTGCGTTAGTGCACAGAATTATAGTGTTACCTCGGGAAATACTCCAGATATTACGATTCCTGATGGCATTGCCACTGCTACTGAAGCGGAAGGTGGTAATGGAAGTCCCGGAAGGTTCATTGTAACCAGAAACACCAATAGTTTTGGCCCAGTAACCGTTAATTATAACGTTACGGGAACTGCTAATCCTAGGAACAGCACGTTCCCTAATGGGGATTATGTGGAATTGAGCGGTCAAGTGACATTTGCTGACCAAGATCAGGATTTTGCCGAAATTGTTGTCGACGTACTACCCGATAATTTTGTAGAAAATAATGAAACAGTTACCGTTACACTAACCTCAGCAACCATTTTCACAGGTGCAGTAGATCCTACCCCGGCAACGGTTACCATTTCCGATGTCACCGATGTTGGTTTAATTTCCCTTGATTTAACAGAACCTCCTTTTATCCCGAATGCTTCTGAAGAAGGACCCACCAATGGAAATTTTAGGATTGTGCTTGATAAACCTAATGGTACAAGTGCACCTGTAACGGTCAACTATACACTTACAGGTACTGCAGCAAACGGGGTTGATTATACGCTAGATGGTGCTGTAGCCATAACCTTTGACCCTGACGAGTCTCAGGTAACACGTGATTTGGAAATTGTTCCCATAGATGATACGGAACTTGAAGATTTGGAAACTGTGGTACTTATATTAAACGGTACTGATAACCCTTTGTTCAGCATTGGGACGCCGAGTACAGCAGAAATTACCATTACGGACAATGATTGTGCTGCCGGAGATGTAGCGCCTGTGCTAAATAATAACGATACGGTTTTTTGCGATACTGTTCAAGTCGATTTGGACACCTATTATGACGGCGCAAGACCGACGGGTACCGCTTTAATATGGACTACGAACAACACCGATCCTTTAAACCAAGCAGATTGGTCGGACAGAACCGGTCTAAGTCCCGTAAACGCTCCTGGATCTTATTACGCGTTTTTCTGGGACGAACCTAACAATTGCGCCAGTCCGACCGCAGAATTGATACTCACACAAAATACGTCTCCTTCTGCGGGCACTTTGGTCAACGCATCACCTACATCTGCTTGCAACAATGATACTGATGAATTCGGACCAAACGTAGTTAACTTGAATACCCTAATTACCGGACAAGATGGAGGCGGTATTTGGACGAGTAGTCCCTCGGTTGGCCCATTACCTACCAATGCCCCTTCGGTCAACTTCGCCGGTAGAACCGCGGGCAGGTATCAATTCACCTATACCACTGCAACGGCTGTTGCACCTTGTACGGAAGATTCTATTGTTGTTATCATTGATGTAACGGATTGTGACCCATGTGTAGCAGGAAATACCGCCCCTGTTTTAAATACCAACGTACCCAGAACTTTCTGTGATGATATCACTACCACGCTAGATGATTATGCACCTCAAGCTGGTCCAAACGGTACTGTTTTACGTTGGGCGACCAGCAGCGATAATCCTACTGAAAATTTTGTACCTGCCAATAGAATTGCCGACCCCTTGGAAGGTACTTATTTTGGTTTTTATTACGATGCTACCAATGATTGCGCAAGCCCTATTCTAACGCTAAGTTTGGTGCAAAATACAACGCCGGAGATTTTAAGTGCAACAGGGAATTCAAGGTGTGGAACAGGCACATTGCAACTAACGGCAACGGCGAACGAAGATGCAACCATTCAATGGTTTTCAAGGGCAACGGGAGGTACGGTATTACAAACTGGACCATCTTTTACAACCCCTAGCATCCAACAAACTACATCTTATTTCGTAGAGGGTACTGCGAACGGTTGTACCTCCCCTAGAACAGAGGTAATAGCCGAAGTATTTCCCCAACCATCAGCCGGAGTTCCAGTGAATACGTCTTCTTGTAATAGTGCTGATTTCGGAGTTACCGTACTTGACCTTGATGACACTTTTTCGGCAACTGCAGATGTAGGTGCATGGTCATTTATATCAGGTCCCACACCAATAACCTTAGGTGCAGAGAACATAGTTGATTTTCAAGGGAGCGCAAACGGTACATATGTATTTTCGTATACTACGAGCAACGCTCAAGCACCCTGCGAAAACGAAACCGCCGAGGTATCCATTTCAGTTAGTAGCTGTGATACCGATGATGATAATGATGGATTGTTAGGTGGACTAGAATCGCAATTGGATACCGATCCCAATAATCCCGATACCGATGGCGATGGTATTAATGATGGCGTTGAGGTCGGTGACGATACCGCGAATCCTCTTGATGGAGACGGAGATGGTATCATCGATGCGCTTGATTCGAATATTTTGGATACAGACCAAGATGGTGTTGTTGATCAGCTCGATCCCGCCAATGAAAATGCGTGTATACCCGATAATTCGAACGGACTATGTGATACAGATCAAGATGGTATCACCGATGGACAAGAAGAGGCTGACGGCTCGAATCCATTAGATGCTTGTGATCCTGACATCACGAATGGAAATTGTGATCCAACGCCTATCGATCTTGAGGTTTTGAAGGAAGTTGATATTTTAAATGCTATAGCGGGAGATGCCGTTGTATTTACCGTAACGGTCAATAATCTTTCCGCTAGATCGGTCTTTGGTATAACAATCGGCGATATGCTAGAAACAGGCTTCATACGAAATGATAACCCTATTGTAGCCTCTGCCGGAAGTTATGATGCCGAAGCCGGTGTATGGACTATTCCACAATTGAACGCAACGGGTTCTGCTACCTTACAAATTCCTGTAACGGTGTTGGAGGGTGGTCCTTATAACAATGTTGCCGAGTTGTTGGAATCTTTTCCGCTCGATGATAATCCTACAAATGATCGCGCAGAGATCATTTTGGAAATTGACCTACCGGAGGGAATAGACTTGGTACTTGAAAAATTGGGCCGTATTGCCGAACCAAACGATTCCCTAAGTCTATCTAATGGGAACAGGTCACTCACCGCCGTAAACCCCTTGATAGGGCAGGAAGTTATTTTTACGCTTAGGGTGACTAATGAATCTGTCCAAGATACTGTTTCTAATATTCAAGTACTTGACACAATTGCAAATGTATCCCAAAGCGGCTTTGAATTTCTTGAAGCAATTGCAGATACCGGAGAATATAATCCGAGCACTGGTATATGGCTTATTCCCGAACTAGCAAGAAATGGCGTGGCTATTTTAGAAATTCGCGTTGCCGTACCCACTATGGGAACATTTCAAAATACTGCCGTAATCAATCGGTCATCACCTGCCGATAGTGAAGGTAATTATGATAATAATACATCCATGGTGACCGTAAATGTTTCTGAACGGTCAGAAGCTGAATTCGGAATTATTTTTAACCAATTTTCACCCAACAACGATGGGGTCAATGATAACCTTAAACTGAATAAAAGGCAAACTAATGAAGATGGTACGCTGGGCGACGAAGTAGATGTGCTATATTCGATTAAGATATTCAACAGATACGGCAGTCTGGTATTCGAAGGCAGTCAGCTTACTGATGAAGTTATTTGGGACGGTAGTCGTAACGGTAAGGAAGTACCCGATGGCACTTATTTCTATGTGCTCAACCTTAACGTGTTGGAAGAAATAGAAGGTATCGATGCAAATTCGGTAAAAAAAGGTTGGATACAAATCATTCGATAGTCTGACCCTGATAAATAGATACTACGGATAATGCAGCATAGAACACTACGATCCATTTACATTTCTTTCTTTTTGCTGATAGGCATCTTGCTTATCTCGACTAAAAGTTACGCCCAAAAAGAGCCACAGTATACCCAGTATATGTATAATATTGGTAGCTTCAACCCTGGATATGTCGGAACGGTTCAAACCCCTGAGTTTTCCGGACTTTATCGTGCGCAATGGTTAGACGTCGAAGGATCACCCAGAACCCTACGTGTGGGTGCGAACGTGCCCTTATCAAACGAGACTATGGGACTTGGGCTTAATATAATCAGTGACCAAATCGGTCCATCGACCCAAACCTATGTTGAATTGGCCTATTCGTACCAATTGAATGTCACGGATAAAACCAAATTATCTTTCGGTATGGACGTAGGGGGCTCTTTTCTGAATGTCGATTTTTCAAAGGGAACTTTCGAAAACCCAGGTGAACCTATATTAGGTGGTGAAACGATTAGTAAATTTTATCCGACCGTAGGGGCCGGATTCTTTCTGTATGAAGATGATATTTGGTATTTGGGTACCTCGATACCCAATTTTCTGACGGATGGTATTTATAATGATGACGTAGCTACCATAATCGATGATAAATTGCAGTTCAATTTTATTGGAGGTTATGTATTCGACATAAACGAAACCCTAAAATTCAAACCGGCATTTCTGATTAATCTAGTCAGCGGAGCTCCGGTAAACACGAATCTATCTGCTAATTTTTTGTATGATAGTCGATTTACATTGGGCGCTTCTTACCGCTTCGGTAATGCTGTCAGTGGCTTGGCAGGTTTTCAGATAACCGATGCGGCCTTTATAGGCTATTCCTACGATTACAATACTAACCCTCTTGGCGAGTTCAGTAATGGTTCGCACGAGGTTATTTTAAAATTCTACTTGGGTAGGGGAGACGGTACCAATAGTAGGAATAAAGAGTTAAAAGGAAAGCCAAAACAGATCGATACACCTAGATTTTTCTAAATGAAGTCAAGACTCGTAATAGCGTTCTTTTTTGTTTACACTGCAGTTTGTCTCTCACAGGATATTCAATCTGAAGCGGACCGATATTTCTATAGTTATGCCTATGATGATGCCATTGAGGCATATCAGAGGCAAATGCAACAGGGCAAATTGATGACGGAGTATCAACGGTTAAACCTTGCCGATTCTTATTTTAGAACAGGACAATACAATAAGGCAGCAAAAATTTATTTGGAGAGCAACCGAAATGATAGCATCATGTCCGATAACCGTGTCAATACCATGCTTCAAAGTCTGGCAATGACTTCTGAAAAGGACCGTGTAAAGGCTTTTATGAAATCAAAGGAAAACCGTTTGCCAGGTGAGCTCGTAGAAAACGCTGAATTCAACTATAATTTACTAGCCTCAGATGAAAGCAAATCTTCGGGTTTCTTCGTGTTTGCTTTTAAAGGCAATAGTCCCCAAGCCGATATTGCACCTACCTTCTATAACGATAATTTATTGTTTAGTAGTAGTCGAAAAACACGTTCAAAAAAGATTTATGGTCCTTCAGGGGACTCTTATTTCGACATTTATGAGGCGTCGACCGCACAAAATGGAATCTCTACCGATATAAGTCCGTTCCCAGGTATTCCAAATTCTGAATTCCATAAAACAACGCCATACCATTCCCAGAGTACTGGCAATACCTATTATGTTTTATCGAACACAGAAGATAAAAATCTTGCGTTCGATGAAAATGGTAAGAATGCACTATCCATAGGTATGGTGGGGGACGACGGTACGTTTAGCTTCCTATTAAAAGATTTGAGCACATCGTTTTATTATCCCTTTTATGATGATAAGGGCGACAGGCTCTATTTTTCGGCTAACTTCGAGGATAGTTATGGCGGTACCGATATCTATTACGTAGACACTAATAATGGTCAGGTTATGTCGCAACCCATAAATCTTGGGCCGCGCATAAATTCCCCTGGGAATGAAATTGCACCATATGTATTCGAAAATAGTCTTTATTTTTCTTCCGATGTTTTTTATGGTATGGGAGGCATGGATATTTATCGTTCCAATATTCTTGCCGATAAAAGCTTTAGTATACCTGTCAATTTGGGTTTGGGCATCAATACAAAGTATGATGAATTCGGTTTTATAATGAAGGAGAATCTTGACGATGGTCTTCTGGGGTATTTCTCATCCAACCGTCCTGGTGGTAAGGGTGGAGATGATATTTATGGTTTTAGAATCAGCGAAAAACCAGGACTTCGTACCCTTATTTTTAAAGGAAAAGTGGTCAAAACACCGTACGATGAATCTATTTCCGGGGCATCGGTCATCGTAAGGGATGCCGAGGGTAAAACCTTAAAGCAAGTAGCGACCGGTCTTGATGGTGGGTATCAAGTAGAGATTCCATATGCTGATGTCGTTACTTTAGAAGTTACTAAAGAAGCTTTTTCTACATTCAAGGAGACGTATAACCCTAAAAGTCTACAAGAATTGGAAAAAAGTTCTATGAAAATCGAATTATCCTCTTTTACCGATGTTGTGGAGGAAAAAGAGGGAAAAATGGTTTTAGACCTAAAAGATTTCTTCTTTACTAGCGGTCAAAGTAATCTTACACCAGAAATCACTACTGAACTCGATAAAGTGGTCAAAGTAGTCAGTCAGTTTCCAAAAATGCAATTTTCTATAGAAACCCACACAGATAGCCGGGGTAGCAGAAGCTCAAACCAAAAAGTCTCGCAACAACGTTCAGACGCTATAAAGGCTTATCTAATACAGAACGGGGTGAATTCAGAGAATATTACCAGTTCAAAAGGATTTGGGGAAGACAAAATCATTAATGACTGTTCGGATGGAGTTTATTGCCTAGATTTTTTACATCAACAAAACCTACGGACACTTTTTGTAGTTGAGAATTTTGAAGCCATAAGTCAGTAATTTTTCTTGAAAGATTGATGATATTTGTTGCGATTGACGCTTTACACCATCTGATATATCTTTTTCTTCATATTGGAAATAGCTTAGAAATTATCTCAATTTCTTTTTTAGATAGTTTCAATACCATACATCATTGTAACCTAGTAAAGTATTTTTTAGGGTATTAACTTTCTACTAAAAATTAGATTCAAATTCAAAGACCAAAACTGATTTCGAAATTGGTATTTTCCCAATTTTAAATGAGAAGTGATGAAGGTTTTCACCAAACTTGATGCTAGTTTAAACCTTGGCGTTTATATCCCAGAAAGAATAGTTATTAAAATAGTACGATGTAGAAGTAATACATAGAGAATAAAGAAAGAAATAAAATACCGGCATAGGTTAACCACTGTAATCCCTCGCTAGGTCTTTGGGAAAAGGGAATCTCATCACTCATAACGTTTTTCAGGTTCATATATCCTACAATCGGGGCGACTATGAACGATACAAATGTCGCCAATCCTACCAATTGCCCCATATTGGCACTGAAAACGCTAATAACTACAAAGTTGATAACCGCTAATACAACGATAGCCAAGGTGAAATATATCTTTTTACCGCTAAGCTTTTTGTTTGGAAACAATAGGTCTATAATATCGAGACTTACGCGGGCAATCGCATCATGTGCTGTCATACAACTACTAAATAGGGTTGCAAAAGCTGATACTGCTATGAAAATATAGGCCCAAGGGCCGATATGAATGGTGAAAAGTCGAACGACTTGATCTGCAAACGTCACGGCATTACCACTCAGAATGGTATTGGTTCCATAAAGGGTAAACCAGCCTATAATCATAAAGAATATGGCTAACAATGCAGTACTGAAATAGCCGAAATTAAATTCTTGTAACGACTCCTTAAGCGAAGGTTTATAATTATCGCCTTTCCATTTTTCAACACTCCAAAGGCTGACCCAGCTCGAAGCCTCTACTGTAGTAGGCATCCATCCCATAAGACTTATAAGGAATAATATCCCCACATTATTAAAAATTGGCGGTGGACTAAAATCTGCAACCTGTTGTACGCGGCCTTTGAAAATTACTAATAAGGTAGTCACCAATAGAGCGACGAATAGTATGGTAACCACAAACTTCAAGGATTTCTCTAAAAAGGAATAGCGTCCGATAATTAAAACTAAACTAATGCATACAAATAATCCTAATGCTATAGTAATCGTTGACAAGTCAGACAGATCAAAAAGTGTACTGAACAAACCTGCGGTTACGGTGTAGAGGGCCGCTAATATGGTGAAGGTGGAAATCAAGGTAATAAGGGCGTAGAACCATAAATAGTTCTTCCCGCGATTGAGATATCCCTCGATTAAAGTCCTTTCAGTTATATTGGTATATCGGATGCCAAACTCGAAAAAAGGGTATTTGAGTATGTTGGCCAGTAAGATGGGTAGAATCATTATCCAACCGAATTGAGCCCCGGCTTTAGTGGATAGCACCAAATGGGAGGTGCCAATAGCCATACTTGCAAATAAAAGTCCAGGCCCTAGATTTTTTAGGAAGGTTTTGGAAGATGTGCCTTTCATGGTTGGCATTGATATTAATTCAAAGTAGCATGACCTAGTTTTAGCTTTAGATCTTCGGGAATAAAAGTCTCAAAACTGTCTATCTAAAGATATTAAATTATTAGTCCGTTTTGTAGAATTCATATATTTCCCGGTTTGCTACAGTAAAGTAATTAAATCCTTTCGGTTAAGTAGTTTACTGTTTCCCATTTATCTGTGAAGTATACAATTTCCATAGTGGTACTGGAAACATTATTTTCGTGCCATCCGATGCTTTCCCAAAATTATTATTTTTGTTCATTGAGCTTTTAAAGCGTACAAACTCTTGTAGATGCCCTTATAATATATTGGCTAACTGAATTTCTAATTTCTGCCTCTGGCATTTTTTCGTTCAATTAAATCCCGTTTGATAAAGCGATCTAAGTAGCCAAATATGGTTGATTTCAGTTGGGTGTCAACAAATATGAAGAGTACTTGTATTAACGAATATTTTGTGCTTGACCCGTCTGATAATATGTTGTGTGATTGTATGAATCGATTATAATATGGAACTTGTGTATAATTCCAAGTCTATAGTTAAGCCTATCGATATGGATATAGCGTATTTCAGCTGCGCTCGCCTCTTTTAACCTGTAAGCACTGCATCAGCCCAACACCATCCCAAGGAATTGTATAACGGCTCGACTACATGCGTTAGCCAGTCTTTTTTGTGGAAGTACTACGAGAAAATAGTGTAAAAGTCATCCTGCCACATTTGTGTTTTTCACAACTGCATAAATACGTAAATCAATATGATCTACATAGAGATGTCTATTACCAAATGAAAATTTAGGATAGATCGACACTTTAAAAGAGAACAGCGAACCAAATTGATGTTTGGACGCATAAAAGATTAAATTTCAACTGGTCGTAATTGTAAATTTTGAGTGCGTACCTAAGAAACCTAGAAATAAGACCAGAATAGGTAAAGGATTATGATTAAAAAAAAGATTACCGCAGAACAACCTACGAAAAAGCAACTTTTGAACACTTCTCTGCTTCCGACAACCTCTTCTTTCATAAAATTTGAAACTATCGCTTACATGGGAATAGGCATAAAAAAAGCCAAGGATACAAATCCTTGGCTTTCCCTTTGTACTCGAGGCGGGACTTGAATATGTTAAAACCGTTATGAGTCTCAAACCTAAGAATTATTACTAAACTACCTAAAAAACTAACATGGTAAGGCTTGGCATTGAAAAATAACTATTTCATATACATTAAATTGATTTAAGGTGATAAACTAAATATGGGGATAAAGTGGGGAAATTGATATCTTTACATGTTCAAATGTGTAACTATGGCTACTATAAATCATCTTGTCAGGGGCTCTAATAATCCATCTACAATTTATTTGCGTTTTAAGCATGGAACTGCACATGACTATACCAAAAGCACTGGGTACCTCATCGATCCCAAGAATTGGAACAATGATAAGAAGCAACCCTATAAAAGAACTGCTGATTTAAAAAATTTAGCAACAGACCTCGCGGAATTATCCAATGCATTAATTAAAATCTTTAATAATACGCCGAAAGATGATATTACCTCGGATTGGTTACGGCATCAAATAGGCGTTTTTAAAGGTGATATTAAGCCTGAAAAGACTAAAAGTGATATACTAGTTGATTCTATCCAAAATATCATTGATACAGCCAATATTAGAGAGAATGGACATGGGGGATTAGGATTGTCCAAGAGTCGCATTAATTCGTATAAAAATTTATTGAAGATTATTAGAGAATATCAAGGGTCAAAGGTATTTAGGGTTAAAGAGGTCAACATAAGATTCGGTAAAGAGTTTTTAAATTGGATGCTGAACGATATGCAATATTCTGAGAGTTATGCTAGAAAAAAATTAGATGACTTAAAAACAGTATGTTCCGATGCCGAAATCTATGGTGTTGAGGTAAGTCCGCAACTTAGGAAAATCAAGGGAGGCAAATCGAAAAATGAGAATATCATATATTTTACATCGGATGAACTAGACAAAATCGAAAATGCAAATTTAGTTGGCGAAGCACACATAAATGCTAGAAGATGGCTTCTGTTAGGATGTAATCTAGGGCAAAGGGGTGGCGACCTACTTGGTCTCTCAGAGAATAATATAGTAACCCGAAAGGGGTTAGATGTTATTGAACTAACACAGCAGAAAACCAGTTCAAAGGTTACTATTCCTATACTTGAAAAGACACGGGAAATTTTAGAAGATGGTTTCCCACGGCCTATTGCTATTCAGAATTTCAATATTTACATCAAAGACATTTGTAGGATTTCCGAAATTAACCAACCGACAAGAGGCCGGAAATATGATCTTATTAAAAAACGTAGAGTTCAGGGAACTTTTCCAAAGTGGGAGATTGTTTCTTCTCACGTTATGAGGCGGACTTTCGCAACCCTATTATATGGAGACTTACCTACACCTCTGATAATGAAGATAACAGGTCATTCTACGGAAAGGATGTTTGCACAATATTTGGGTAAAGATTCGCTCGATTACGCCCAACAGATTGCAGATTACTATGAACTACAAAAGATAAAATTAAAAAAACAACCTCAGCTACAAATAGTTAAGGAAGCATCGAATGATTGATTTCTGAAACTTGCTTTGTTATCCCAACCTAAATTATTTAGGGGGGTTTTGTATTTTTATAGTGGCAACGTAATTTGGTTCAAATGTATCCTATCTCAATAGATGATTCACAAGTTAATTGTGACAGTACATCGATATATCAATCTATATTGTGGCTATTGACCGATGACGCCACACAGGAATACAATCCGCCCCATAGGTTTATACTAATTGGTGAATTGGTTGGGAATATTAATGACCCTAAGTTTTTGTCTAGAATAACTGAATCAATTCGTGATTTCGATTGTATGCCCGACTGCGACGAGATTCTCAAGGTTTTGGATACCAAATATCTTTCCAGACCAGAATATTCCGAAAAAGACTGTTTAAAAACTAGAGCCATAGTTATCGGTGCGCTATTCAGATATGTGCTTCTAAGAAATTTTTATTCTGAATTCTTTGAAAAAGGGGGGCCGGCGTTTTGCTTCGATATTAAAAAAAGAAATGTGTTTGTCAATAGCGATGAAGTTTTGGATTTCATCGAATTAAAAAGCAGTGAAATTCTGCTGGATTATGTGAAGACGCTTCCTAGCAGGGAGTCCCAAAAGGACGAAGTCAGTAATATCATTTTTTTAATGGCGGAAAATAGTCTAAAATACAAAAGTGACGTGTTTTCATTTGAAAGGGATATGTGGAAGGAGATAAAAGATAATCTGCCTACTGTAGATAAAAAAAAATCAATTTATCCATTCTTAAAGGGTGGTGCCGAGGAGTGTTTCTTGATATTTCGCAAAAATTTTATTGTGGACTTATATCTAGATTATTCATTCATATATGCCAAAATGACTGCCCTGGGTTTATTTAAAAAAATAGGTCATGTGCCATTTGTTGATTGGCTTTTCATACAAAAATATATTACCGATTCTCAGCATCAAATGTTACTTAATAAAGGACAATTATATTCCTTAGGAAATACCAATTCCGCCAATAGGGTTAACAACTTCAATTATGCCTTTTCTAACCTAATTAAATAATATAAAGGTAATTTCCTAATATCAGGAAAAAATCACCTTTTACAGGGATTGCCATTAATACACCTTTGTTGACAAGTTTAACCTTTAAACATTGCAACAATGGGAGTAATTCAATTCATCAACACGAGTCCTGACGAATTTATTGATAAACTTGACGCACGTTGGGAAAGTAAATTTAACAAGCTTCAAAATGAGTACCAACCCAAACAACCCACTAAATATGTAAGCCGGCAATATGTTGCCGATGAAATGCTTCTTTGTAGTCTGACCACAGTTCACAACCTCACCGTTAAGGGAATTCTCAGGAAGTTTGGTTGTGGCGGCCGCGTGCTGTACAAAAGAGATCAGGTAGAGGCCGCAATCGTAGAACTTAAAGGTTGAGACTATGAACGCAGCAAAATCAGGCACAATGATGGTGCCAACCCCGACAATTCATTATTTTGAAAAAAACCAGAATTTTGAACCCCCATCAGTATATGAAGAATGCGAGCTATCCAACGGTAGTCCCTTTTACGATTTAACAGAATTAAGTAACGGAAATACCCAATTGGGTGAAAGGATAAATATTAGGGTATCTAAAGGCTTTAATCGCTTTTCACCTGATCATTGGATACATATTCATCCTTTTGAATTATGTGGCTACTATATCAGGCTTGCCAGAACACACGGAAGCTATATTTACATAGGTTATGTCGGCAAAAATCTTCGGAGAGAACACGTTATCTTATTAGAGTATACGGTTGATTTTCGAGTTGCGACTATATTATATTGCCAACACTTTTATACACCCGATTATAGGGTTCTTTTACCCCATATCAACAATGAACATCTAAAACAAAAAAGAGTGTAGAATACCACACTCTCTTTCATGTTCAAATGAAATGATACTGGCAACGCATCATATAATCAAATGTAGCTTTTTTTTCTACTAGTATAGTATAAAGTAAAAAAGGGTTAAAAATTAGCACCTATCGCATCACTCGACAACATAAAATTAAAGGGCAGTAATGACTATATAGTCGATTGGAATCACGCTAATTTTGTCGAGATGATCACCGACAATGGTAATCGGAAATCCGTGTATATGAGTATGAAGGCGAGGCCCGTTGGTCTAAATCGATTAGGTATCGGAAACACTCAAGTTTCTATTGATATCAATGCAAGAGTGTTAAATGAGAATTATGGTCTAGGTTTTTGTATGGACACACTTGATCAATTGATGGATATACTTAAAAAAAGTGGTATTGAATTACATCATGACTTCTTAAAAGAATCTGTTTTGAGCCTAGTTCATGTCAAAAATGACGTTAATGTCCATATTGAAAATTTACTGTCGGAATTCGCAATGATTACCCCGAAAAGGTTTTATACAACTTACCGTAAAAATAGTATCACTTTGGAGAGTATTAACAAGCATCATAAAACAACCACTTGTATATATGGAAAGTATGCTGAAATGGTTAGTAATAAAACTAAATACGAAGGCCTGGAAATAGATTTGAAAGATTTCGAAGGCATTTCGCGGGTCGAAAGCAAATTTAATGGCTGGCGGACCGTTGCAAAGTTCTTTGGTACTCGAAACTTTATCGACATCCTCAAACAAGAAAATGTAAACAGTATACTGATAAACAACATTCTTAATGGGCAATTAATGGAAACACCTCAACTTGATTTGAGCCGTTTTAAGACAATTTCCCAATTGAGCGACTATGCTAAGGCAAAACTGCTTTTTGACCACACTGACGGTAATATTGAGCTAATCAAGCATGAGTTTAAGCTGCGACTAGGAGAAAAAACGAAAGTAAACTATCAAATGAGGAAAATCGAAAAATTGTTGCCATTTGTTCAAAACCCAGAAGGTAGAATTCTGAAAAGCATTATTGAATTAAAACAACAACTTAAAGAGTAGTCTGTCGACTTTGATCCCTTCTTGAAAACTATTTCATTTTCATATAGTTCAAAAATAACTTGTATTTCTATTCAGGGAGGGTTTGCTTGCAGAAAGCTATGCAAAATTAGGTTTTACCATATCTCAGTCAATATATCCTAGATATTTCAAGAGAACGATTGTTGAAACGATAGCAACGACTATTCTCAGTATCAACTTTTCAACCGTGGTATTGAAAAGCCAAAAACGTCCGACCTTATCATATTGGTTTAAACGCATACCTTAAATATACTATTTTTGAACGATGGAGCTATACGAGTACAAAATACTATCTCAGAAAAAGTAATGGGACGAGATTTGGAGAAATGGGCATCACTTGGAAAATCGGATAGATACCGATAAAAAATTTTCATTGAATTCACTTCATATGTTCTTCGTTGAGGTGCAAGTATCGAAAGATGATAGGATACTGGGAAAGATTGAATTTGAAACCGGAAGACTGCTAAACAAGTATTCGGGCAAATAAATTAATTATGAAAAATTTCCATTATTTCCTCTCCATTTCCCATCCCTCGTAAGGAACGCTCCAAAATCCTAAGACTGGCATTATTAAAAAAACTACACGAGAAGGATAGCGATAAAATAAATTGAGATGTATGCCTTCGGTATCCATTTCATATTCAAAATAAAAACCTTGTAAGGTGATAGGTCTAGAACTATAAAGACCGGCATCCTTTAATGCACATTCATACCGTTCCTTACCTACTTCTTTGAGTAAGTTGCGAACCGCCTTTTTGGAATAATTCCTAAATACTATTTTGGACATATTCCAAATTGCAGGAATTATTCCTATTCTTTATAATTGATATGGGGATTTAACACAAAATATTTATTTTAGATATAATCAAAAAAGAAGACATGTGCTATAACACTAGGGTTTCAAGAAAAAAAGACGAGTTGGAAGCCAGGTACCATATTAAGGCGTTGATAGGGGAAATGAAGGAGAACGATGAACTGATTCATAATAGTGCTAACGGTTTTGCACATCCTAATATGTGGATTATTCCCCAAGAAAAACCAAAGAACATGATACCGGTTATGTGGGGCCTTATACCCCACTACAAAAAAGGGGTCGACCCCAAAGAATACTATAAAGAAACCATTCGTTGGGGTTCCGGTCTGAACGCTAAGTCCGAAAAGCTTTTTGATTCAAATAATTACAAGGCGAGTGCCCTTACACGTCGGTGCATTGTTCCCGTAGACGGCTTTTACGAACCCCATAGGATAGAACACATCAAGAAACCCTATTCCATTCCTTTTTATTTCGAACGTAAAGACGGTCTCCCTATTAATTTGGCCGGTATCTATGCCGTAGCTGGAAATTTGGTAACGTTTTCAATTTTGACAAAGGCTGCCACACCCATGTTCGCTGAAATTCACAACAAGAAGAATCGTAGACCGGTACTATTGCAAGATGACGATATAGAGGTTTGGCTTGATAACGGATTGAATGAGTCGGATGTAAAGAAGGTTATAGAGGATGACCTTCCGGATTCGCAAATCAATACTTGGCCGATCAGCAAAGACCTATACAAAAGAAACGGGGAAGCCGATCGAGCGGATATAACAGATCAAGTCGATTATCCAGATCTTCAAATTACGTATTAAAATTAGGACAAGTTTATTTTTGGAACTGCCGACGTAACAAATAATTAATTGATTTTAACCCCTCGTTGAGTACCGTTTTAACAATCTTCAACTAACTTTATTTCATCCTCTTTTAAACCAAAAAGCGAATAAACTATATTATCAATTTTTTTATCTATTTTTTTAATCTCCAATTCAAGAGCATTGGCCTCAGACTTCTTTTTATTGAAAAAAGCCATCCATTCTGCTTCTTCATCTAAACTTAATTTATAAACCTTTGCTTTTTTGAGCTCTGCCAGAAAACCTTTGAAATTCAAACTAGGCCATGCCTTTAAATTTTTGCTCGGCTTAGGTAAACTAAATTTTGTTTGTAACAAGGTTGAAAAATTATTTTCCAACTTTTGGTAAATTTCTTTCTTCATAAGTATTTCATCGACCAGAAGACATACAGATTCTTGTAAATAAACATCGGCCTCTGGTATAGGTATTAATGACAATGGCTTATTAAAGTATTCACGAGAATTGCCTTTCGGTTTTCCTATAAATCCATAAAACCAGTTGATCAGAGTAGAGTTAAGCACAGCCACTATAAACTTTGTCGAAAATTTAGGGGAATTAATTCGTATTGCCCTTACATCACCACCATTATTAAAAAGTTGCTTGTCATCGTATCCAAAACGATTATGCTGAGCTCGATAGGGGACCAATATTTTTTCTGCCGAATCGAATACTTCTTTATTGGACGGTCGATGTAATCGCCACCAAGCATATTCTCCAGTTTTTGGACCTCTTCGGTTCAGTAGAACTTCCTTGTTCTGTTCTAAATAATGATATGCGTTTGGATACATCTCTCTGCTAAAATCATTATCTGCATAAATTACATATTGGTAACTGTAGTCTACAGAATATTTATGTATGTCACTATTTTTAATGCATTTTCTTAATACACCTTCTTCGATATTAAATTTATCAATAACAGCGGTGCTTAGTGTAAAAACTTCGTTATTTCCTGTCTCTGGTCCCTTTACAATCTCCGATATTTCCCCTAATAAAGACCGACCATTATTTAACTTTTTCAATAGGGAGAGTTTGTCATTATCCGCTATCACCCAATTATTTACTAGGTCGCTTCTTCTGAGTTTGACCCTTTCGTAATAATTGGATGCGATTACTATCTCAGAAATTGTATCGTTTGATGCGTAAGTATCAAATAATACCGAGTCTTCAACTGGAGTTTTATCTGCAATAACGATTGCGGTATGAACATTTGCATCCTTAAAAACATGATAGTTCTCGAAATTGATGATATGCTTCAAATGATTTGCTAAATAATTTCTTATTCCTTTTGCATATTCATTCCCAATAAAGTAATTTGAAGTAATTACCCCAAATGAACCTTTAGCTTTTAACATCGCCAACCCGATATATAAAAAATAATACATTAAATCATTATACCCGGTGTGAATAGATGAGTATTTCTTTTTAAATAATTCATGTACTTCAATAGGGAACTCACTCATACTCACATATGGAGGATTTCCAATCACTACATCAAAACCTCCCTTAGCAAAAACATTTGAAAATTCATCTTGCCAGTTAAAGGCTAAATCACCTGCTACCTCTGGGTCGTCTATAAGACTATTTCCACATTTAATGTTTCTACTAAGCGAAGTAAGTTTACGTCCTTTTTGCGCGGTGCGTAACCATAAGGAGAGACGTGCAATTTCTACGCTTTCTTCGTTTATATCTACCCCATAAATGTTGCTCTCTAATATGTGGTTCTCAACATCTTGGAAAACAATACTGCCTTCAAATAATTGTGCTTCTAATTCATCTACATATCGGTGTTCGGCTATCAGAAACTCCAAAGCTTGGTTGAGAAACGCGCCCGAACCACAAGCAGGGTCGCAAATGGTTAATTTTAATAGCCAGCCGCGATACTGTTTCAGCTGGGTATCCAGTCTCTTAATTGTTGCTCTTTTACGGCCTTTGCGGTCTTTGGCAAACTCTAAATCATCTATGCCTATTTCGGTCTTTTTATCTTGGCACATTACACCAATGGTATTATCTATAATGTATTTAGTAATATACTTTGGAGTATAAAATACACCATCCTTCTTTCGCTTAGTTTTGCTTTTGTCAACTTCTTCCCCCGCCAATTGTGCGCGTACATTTTCAATGTCATTTAGACTATGCTCAAATATGTGGCCAAGAATGTTAGTATCAACCTCATCGGCAAAATCGTAGTTCGTGAGTCTGATGCAGTAATTTTCTAAAATGGCGTCACTAATTAGCAGTCCGTCTAATAGTTGGTCTGTCTTAAACAATCCACCGTTATAAGCGTGTATTTTATACTTGGTTCCCTTATAGCCATCGTTCATATACCCGAAATATTTCTTAAATCGACTGTATAACGGTTTGTATTCGTCTAACTCATTTAACTGTTTCCATTGCTTGACAATTATGCTAATGCTATTAGGCGGCAAAAGCCCTTTGTCTTCAGAAAAGAAGATAAATAAGAAACGATCTAATAGCTTTTGACTTTTCTTGTAAAGTAATAATGGTTCGTGCTGAGGGTTCCGCAATACCATGTCTTCCCATAAGGCACTTTTAAATGCCGAATAATCAGCATACAAAGCTTTTGTGATTTTTTCCTCTTGCAGAAGGCTTTCCTCTTTTACCTTCGCAGGAATTCCATTTAGAAGATTGTCTTTTTGCAACAACAACCACAAAAGTTTAAACTGCCCTGCTGTAAGGGTAAATAAGTTAAACTCCTCGTGTTCTACCGCATTATGTACATAAAACCGCAGCTTTTCAAAGTTGCTGGTAATTACATACACACAATCAGGCTGGTTGTTCTTGTAGTTAAATGCTTGGTCGGTGACTTTGGTCAGGTTTTTTGTGTTGGTGCCTTTTAGTTCAATTACCGCAATGGCGGCACCATCTGCCTTTAGAATAGCCCCGTCTGTTTTCTTGGCATCTTTGATGTTCTTTAGCTCGGTGGTTAAGTTGAAATTGGCATCGGGATTCATGGTGTATCCGAATACATTCACAAAAAACTCCATCAAAAATTTTTGCTGAAACTGCTCTTCCTTACTATTACGGATATTCTGCTGTATCTCTTTATTAAGAAAATAACTAAGGTATTTATTATAAGCATTTGCAACTTGTTCAGCATCTTGAGTTGCTAGGTATTTATTTAATACTGATGATTGAAATAATGACATAGATATTTTCTAAACTTTTTCGTTTCTGCCAAAGGTTTACAGTGTTAAAAAATAACAATAGTGGTAGATTGTATGGATTCCTTTCCGCAACTAACCAGCTTGATTGGTTTACATTGATTTCTATTTGATACTTTGCCTGTTATTACTATTACAAAATGCTGGCGTCAAGTTTCTATCCATCCTCATCAAAAAAATATAGAACAGCAATTGCTGCAATGTGTTTTTTGTCATATTTAAAACCCGCAGGAAAACAAATAACATGGCTAGCAGAGGAAATATTATTTGTTATATATATATCCTTAGTATGCTTTGCAAATGAAGACCTTAGATATATGTCAATTGTATGCTGTGCTTGTGAATTTCTGAAGAAAATATCATCAGTGTAATTTGTTTGCCTATCATTAACAGAAACATCACAATAATTTCCAGAGTTAGAAATGTAAATATCTTTAGTATTACGGGTTCTAATATCAGAAAAATACACATCAATAGTATGCTGGGCTTGGCTAGATCGAAAATATATATCCTTAGTGTGTTGTGCCTGATTACTGGCAAAAAATACATCTTGCGAATAAGTAATTTGAGAGGGAAGAATTATTAATATAATTATTGCTAATAGCCTTTTAAATTGAAAATTGTTCATAATTTTTATCTATTGCATTTATAGCACGCCATCAACTAATATTTTAAGTAGTATAATTAATTCTGATTTAGTAAGATAAAAAGTTCAAAATATTATCGGCTTTGATATTAAATCGAACCCAGTGGGTTGTAAATAATAGGTTTTCTTTTAAGCCGCTTGATTAATAATGTACGTATGGGTAATGAGATTATGTGAAGCCCCCACTTTTTTTAAAAGTCAAATTTTTAAGTTTTATTGTTTTGAGCTAGTTTAGATTCATGTAATAATTATTGCAAGTTTGCATCCTACTTTATCGAAAATCAAAATATGGGAGAAGTAAACTTATGTTTACATTCACGGATAATCGGACATTTGTAGCTTCATTTAGACTTACATTTTACCTGAATCACTGATGCGTCTCATCGGACGCTTTTGACTATCATTAGATGTGGGATTTATGCGTTTCATGCGCCTTTTCGAATTTAAGCTTTTGCTTGCGAGATAAAGCTTAAGTTTAGATTCTAAATAATAATATCTATTTCCAAATTTTCCATGTGGCACAGAACCCTTTGATGTCAACTTTCGCAGAGTTGATAAGCTTATACCAAGTATTTTAGAAGCTTCATGGCAATCGATTGGTTTTTGCCTGTTAATATAAGATTTAGACTTTAAATTGGCAACATCAGTTTCAAGTTGCGTTATTCGATCAGTCAAATTTTGAAGATTTTCAAAGGATTTAGTGGTGCGCTTTCCCATCAACAAACATTATAAATTTTATCGATAAATTATTCTAGTTGTGTAATAATTTCCGAATCAGATTTTTAAAAGTAAAAAAAAATTTAGGACTGTACTTTCTATTACGAAATAAATAGCTATAATTTTCTAAATATTTATTTAGCCGATTTTATGAATAAAACTTAAACTCGCAATAACTTCCCATATTAAAATAAGATTTGTTCAATGTTTAAATTAGGATTTTGGGGAACTAGTTATTTTCATATCAATTTTTATAAGAGTCAATTATCCACCTATCTCAAGTTTTTTAACTTTCTTGCCAGTTCAGCCGCCAATTGCTCGATACTCTTTTTTTTTAATTGTTTTTCCCGCGCCCATTTTAGGGTCATGCGCTCTCTACTAGTTTCCCTGACACGGGCTTTATCCGTTTCGATATTGCCCTCCTTAAAACGGCTAGAAATGCCCCCGATTATAAGGTTTTGCATGATAACCTTATCATAATTTGCTAAAGCGGCTTTGCGCATTGCCCTTTGAAGTTCAACGCTCTGTATTCCCTTTCTCGGGTTGAAACCGAACTTCGCTTTATACTCTTTGGCATTTAGGCCATGCCTTTTGTTTACGTGCAGCAATAATCTATCGTAGGCAACTTCACAAATTTTACAAATGGGTTGATTTTTGGTATTGTAGTTTGGGGTGTTGTAGGTCATCGTATATCGGTGGATTTAAAAAGTTAGTAATAATACCGATTTTCCCGAATCAAAATAAAAATATTAAAACGGTGGCATAATCAAAAAAAAAGCTTTTGACCTCCAATTAAATTAGGGATATTTCGGTTTTAATATAACGAAAAAAAGGTAGGTATAGATATACTTTAGACTGTCATAAAAGGGTGCAAAATGATTAAGCCCTCCGATTAAGCAGAAATCAAAAAATCAAGGAAATAACTGTTACAAGTGTGCATGCACAAATACACATTAAACTTGGCATCTATAAGATTATAACATTTCTATTATCTCTGACGCCCGTAAATTTAATGGTTCAAAATTATCTTCTACCTTAGTGTTTCCTGAATAGTAGACTTTATCAATTTTACTAAAATCTAAGGCGGAATTCTTGATTCCATTTTCCGACAAACCGATACATATGGCGTATCGAGAATTATTTAGAAAATTATTGACTTCATTATAGGTCCCGTTATCAGCTTCCAACAAATCATCTACTGGTAATATAGGGGGCATGATACCTTGATCAATACTTCTTCTTAAATCACCGGAATTACCATAATCTATCCCGGGCAAGGAATTACGATTTAAGTACGTGTAGGAATGTGGTATTGAAAATTCCTTTGAACCACTACCTCCTAAGGATCCATGAGGATGATAAACTATGCACGCCTTTTCAAAAATTGGCTCATAGTGTTTTTGAAATTCACGTGGTTTTGTTAAAATGGATTGAAGTCTTTTCTGAACTATTCCGTAAAATCGATAATCAAATGCCCTATCATAGTTTAAGGTGACGATTTTGAGGTTTTGCAATAAATTTTTAATTTTCTCACTATCTGAATTGGCCGCCTCTAATAATTCAAAAAATCGTTCAGCAAATATTTCTATCCAGCCGCTATTTCCAGAAAGGAAATCTCGGTTTTCATAATTACAGATTACATAGGAAAGCAGGATTTGGAATACTTTAAAATAATCTTCAGATGCTTCAGTCGCGATTCTATCGATTGTGTCGTTTTCTGACATATTTTCTAAAGCATCTCTCCACCAATCTTTTGCTTTTTCATCTTTGATATTGTGTGTACCCTTATTAAGTTCTTCAATTAGATCCGTCTTCAAATCGTTCCATAATGGGAAACCATAATCCTTGGATGCACCTGCGCCAAGAACGATTGTTGTTTGGTGTTCCAACAGTTCATTTAATTTAGGAATCATAATCTTTTTTATTAAAGAATCGAGTTAATTGGGGGATGATATGGGGAAAAACAAGTTATTGAAATTAAAAAACCCTGACAGTCAAAAGATTATCAGGGTTCTTAGTACTCGAGGCGGGACTTGAACCCGCACGACCAGATGGTCACAGGATTTTAAGTCCGGCGTGTCTACCAATTCCACCACTCGAGCTCGACTGCCAAAAGGCATGTCTAGGCGGGCGAAGGCAAGCCTTCGCGGACTTTAAACAAAAAAACGTCGGCAAGCGACGTATTCTTTGAGCGAAAAACGGGATTCGAACCCGCGACCTCCACCTTGGCAAGGTGGCGCTCTACCAGCTGAGCTATTTTCGCGTTTTAATTACTTTACAAGAACGTCGCATCTTTCACCGATGCGGTTGCAAATTTAATACAATTCTCTAAAATGCAAAGTAAAATGGGATAAAAACCTGAGATTTATTATATCGCTAAAGTTTACGAAGTTGCTTTCTTATCCCGTGTCAATAACCTCTTGATTTCATTCAGTTTCATTAGCGCCTCGACCGGAGTCAAGGTATTGATATCTAAATTTGTAATCTCTTCTTTGATTTGCTCTAAAAGTGGGTCGTCTAAATTAAAAAAGCTGAGCTGCATCTCATTTTGCGCAGTTTTTATGGTATTGGTTAGTTCTTCGTTGGAATGTGATTTCTCTAACTTTTTTAGAATTTTGTTGGCTTTTGAAATTACCTGTTGCGGCATTCCGGCCATTTTGGCTACATGGATACCAAAACTATGTTCGCTGCCACCTGCGGTCAGCTTACGAAGAAAAAGCACATTGTCTTTGAGTTCTTTTACCGAAACATTAAAGTTTTTAATGCGCCCGAACGTCTCGGCCATCTCATTAAGTTCATGATAATGGGTGGCGAATAGTGTCTTGGCGCGGGCTGGGTGTTCGTGTAAATACTCTGAAATTGCCCAGGCAATCGAAATTCCGTCGTAGGTGCTGGTGCCACGCCCTATTTCATCTAGTAAAACAAGGCTGCGTTCGCTAAGATTGTTTAATATGGATGCGGTCTCGTTCATTTCTACCATAAATGTAGACTCGCCCATTGATATGTTATCACTTGCCCCGACCCTGGTGAAAATTTTATCTACGCAACCGATTCGGGCCGATTCTGCGGGAATGAAACTTCCCATTTGCGCTAGGAGAACGATTAGGGCAGTCTGTCGTAAGATTGCCGACTTACCACTCATGTTCGGGCCAGTTATCACAATGATTTGCTGTTCATCACGATTTAAAATGACATCGTTAGCAATATAAATCTCTCCCAAGGGAAGCTGTTTTTCTATGACCGGATGCCTACCGTTCTTGATAGTGATATCGGTCGAGTCGTCGATTTCAGGCTTGACGTAGCTATTATCTTTGGCCAATTGCGCGAAGCCACAGAGACAATCAAGCCGTGCAATATGATTCGCATTGTTCTGTACGGGGGCGATATATTCTTGCATCCAAACACATAACTGTGAGAATAGCTGCTGTTCTAGGCTCTGAATACGTTCTTCGGCACCCAAAATTTTCGCCTCATATTCTTTAAGTTCTTCGGTGATATAGCGTTCGGCATTGACTAAGGTCTGTTTTCGCGTCCAGGATTCGGGTACCTTGTCTTTATGGGTATTGCGAACTTCGATATAATATCCGAAAACGTTATTCGAGGCTATCTTTAAAGAGCTTATACCAGTTCGCACAGTCTCGCGTTCCAGCATATTTTTCAAATAGGTTTTTCCTGAAAAGGCAAGGCCGCGTAATTCGTCTAATTCATCGGAATATCCATCAGCTATAGTTTTGCCCTTCAAAAGGTTGACCGGAGCCTCTTCGCAAAGTATTTCCTTTATTTTACCCCGTAGCGCATCACAAGGATTCAATTGATCGGAAATTGCTTGCAATGCTTGATTATTGCTCTTGGAAGTCAATAATTTTACAGGGACAGTGGCTTCGAGCGAGTTTTTCAACTGGATGGTCTCTTTCGGATTGATTTTACCGGTGGCTACCTTGGAAATTAAACGCTCAAGATCTCCCATCTGCTTCATTGCGTGCTGCAATTTCTGTAAGATGGTTGCATCTTTATGCAAATGGGATACAACTTGATGCCGCATCCTGATTTTTACAACGTTTTTGAGAGGAAGCGCTAACCATCTTTTGAGCATCCGTCCGCCCATGGGTGATATGGTACGGTCGATAATATCGAGTAGGGTTACAGCGTTCTCGTTATTTGAATGGTACAGTTCAAGGTTTCTGATGGTAAAGCGGTCCATCCAAATATAATCTTCCTCGGCGATACGTTGTAAGCCATTAATATGCTGTAACCGCCGATGTTGTGTTTCGGATAGATAATGTAAAACAACCCCTGAGGCAATGATGCCATGGGTTAAATGGTCTACCCCGAACCCCTTTAGGGTGTTGGTCTTAAAATGATGGGTAAGGGTTTCGCGGGCATAATCATTTTGAAATACCCAATCTTCCATGTAGAAAGTGTGAAACTGCTTTCCAAAAGTTTCTACGAATTCTTTTTTGTGTGTTTTGGCGACCAAAACCTCATTGGGGGCAAAATTCTGTAATAATTTATCGATCTGTTCTTCGGTGCCTTCGGAAGTTAGAAATTCACCGGTTGAAATATCGACAAAAGAGACCCCTAATAATTTTCGGCCAAAATGCACGGCACACAGAAAATTGTTCGATTTGCTGTCAAGAATATCATCGTTCATGGCAACTCCTGGCGTCACCAGTTCGGTTACCCCCCGCTTAACGATTGTCTTGGTCGCCTTAGGGTCTTCAAGCTGGTCACAAATAGCAACGCGTTGGCCTGCCTTGACCAGTTTTGGCAAATAGGTATTCAACGAATGGTGCGGAAAACCTGCAAGTTCGGTGCGCTCGCCACCGTTGTTTCGATGGGTTAAAATGATGCCAAGAATACGTGAAGCTTTTACCGCATCTTCCCCGAAAGTTTCATAAAAATCGCCCACACGAAACAGCAATAGGGCATCAGGATATTTGGTCTTGATGGTATTGTATTGCTTCATCAAAGGGGTTACTTTCTTGATTTTATTCGTTGCGGCCAAACTATTTTTTTATCTGAATTATGATTTTTATTACTACTAAAACGAATGTACTATTTTTGTCCTCAATTTTGAATTTCTGTTAATATTTGATGATATCTTTTTATTATACATATTAAGCGGTGTATCCCTAACCGTTATTCACCAACAATCCGTAACCTTTCATGCGTAAACTGAAAAACGAAGAGCTCGACCGATTAGACGTTCATGGCTTTAAGCAGGCAAAAAAAACACCTGTTGTCTTAGTTTTGGATAATATCCGTAGTCTGAACAATATCGGTTCGGTGTTTCGAACTGCGGATGCTTTCTTGGTCGAAACTATATATCTTTGCGGTATAACGGCCACGCCGCCCCATAAAGATGTTCGCAAAACCGCTTTGGGCGCTACGGAAAGCGTGGCATGGGAATATTGCGAAAGCACTGTTCAGTTGATGACGCGTCTTAAATCAAAAGGGTATACCGTAATCGCTGTTGAACAGGCCGAAAAAGCTCAGATGTTACAGGATTTTGATGTCAGTACCACGAAAAAATATGCCTTGATTTTCGGAAATGAGGTTAAGGGTGTGAGTCAAGAGGTAGTCTCTGCCAGCGATGGTGTTCTTGAAATCCCGCAGTTCGGAACCAAACACTCCCTAAATATTTCGGTCAGCGTCGGGGTAGTGGTGTGGGATTTTTGGTCAAAACTACATTCTGCAATGTGATGTAAGATATTGGCGCTAACGCTTCCCGGTGTTTGAACTACAACTGGCCTATTTTCATTTCGATAGCCCTACGGCAAACTTTACAATTTGATCGAGAATGATTTGATAGTCATCCGGTTTTTCCACAAAATCTAGGTCGCCAAGTTCGATGATTAGATTGTTTTGATCCGGATATCCTTTTATAAATTCAAAATAGCCCTTATTGATGCTGTCAAGATATTCGGGCGTAATACTTTGCTCATAGTCCCGCCCCCGACTTTTGATATTGTCAAGTAAACGTTCTGTAGTTTGATAGAGATAGACATAAATTTTGGGCTTTTTGACCTCTTTGTACATCAATCGGAATAATTTGCTATACAGGGCATACTCCTCTTTCTGTAAGGTTATTCTAGCGAAGATTAGTGATTTATAAATATCATAATCACTGACCATAAAACTTTTAAAAAGATCGTACTGAGAGGTATCGTCCGTAAACTGTTGGTAACGATCTGCTAGAAAAGACATCTCCAAGGGGAAGGCGTACCGCCCCTGATCTTCATAGAACTTCGGGAGAAAGGGGTTGTCCGCAAAACGTTCTAGTACAAGTTTGGCGTTAAAATCCTCTGATATCTTTCGGGCAAGGGTCGTCTTACCTGCGCCAATATTACCTTCAATAGCAATGAAATTCACATTGGCTAAAAGTTCGGACCGATTTTTGAACAACTGATGCGGTGTCTTTTCAAGACTTCCCTTATCCTTGCATTCCTGAATTAGGTTTCGGGTATCCTTATTTAATATGGGATGGTAAAATTGGGGTGCAATATCAGCCAAAGGCTTAAGGACAAATTTACGGAAGGGAAGCTCTGGATGTGGAACTATCAGTCTCTCCGATACTATGGCTTCCCTTTCGTAATATAGAATATCAATATCGATTTTACGATCTTGATAGCCGTCTTCCTGAAAACGAATCCTACCTTGCTCGGTTTCAATGTTCAATACCGTATTTAAAAGTAATTGGGGTGTTAGCGTTGTTTCAAGTGAAAGGCAAACGTTAAGGAAATCATTGGAATCGAAGCCCCAAGAACTGCTTTTATAAACCGGCGAAATGCGCTGTATGTCACCCGCTTTTTCCTGAATGGCGAATATGGCATTCTGAATATTTCGCAAGGGATCGCCAAGGTTGCTTCCCAAAGAAAGATATGCAATTTTAGGGTCGGTTATCATCGTTTGCAAAGTAACAAAAAGTAAGGCTGAGTTAATCCTACTCTATATTACTTTTTGTTGACAATCCCGTTAAACCTAATGCAGGTCAGGATTTAATGGTGCTTCGAAAATTTTATTAGGTCAGCTTTTGGGTAGCTTTGTCCTGAAAAGTGAAGCTAAAAGAAATAGTAGTGACGAGTTCGTTATCTTTGGAAAAAAATTGAATATCTTCTATATCGATACCTATGAATTTTCTTAGAAACCTGTTGGCCGCGATTATGGGTACCCTAATCGCTTTGGGCATTTTTTTCGTCATGTTTTTCATCTTTGTAAGCATATTAAGCAATACGGAAGATGCTGTCAGTATTAAACAAAATTCGGTGTTGGAACTCCAATTACAGCAGCCGATAAGCGATTACTTAGGTGACAACGAACTTGACCCTTTCACAAGTATTTTCGAGCAGTCACAAGGTCTTGACGAAATCTTGAACGCTATTGCAGTTGCAAAGGATGACGGTGATATTAAAGGTATCAGCCTTAATAATAACTTTATTCTAGCCGGTCTGGCGCAGACCCAGGCCATTCGAAGGGCATTGGGCGATTTTAAAAGTAGCGGAAAGTTTATTTATGCCTACGCTGATTTTTACACGCAAAAGGATTATTATCTTGCGAGTATTGCGGATTCAGTTTTTATCAACCCGGTAGGTGGCCTTGATTTCAAGGGATTGTCGTCGGAAGTACTTTTCTTTAAAGACCTTCAGGAAAAATCCGGTATTAAGATGGAAGTTATACGACATGGAAAATACAAGAGTGCCGTTGAGCCTTTTATCGCCAATGAGATGAGTGATGCCAATCGAACCCAAATTAAAGAGCTTATCGGGTCGCTATGGAACTCTATGCTCGCGGATATTTCGGATGGAAGGCAAATCAGACCCCAAGATTTGAATAGAATTGCGGATACGCTTGGCGGTCGAACGCCAGACTTTGCGGTGCAGTCCGGACTTATAGATGAAGTGGCTTTTTATGACGAGTATGAAGCGGCTTTAAAACAGGCCGTTGATTCCGTGGTCGACAAGGATCTGAACGTAGTAATTTTGGCGGATTATGTTATCCGTTCGAATAAAAAAATCACAAAGTCCGGTGAGGATAAGGTTGCAGTAGTCTTTGCGCAAGGCGAAATTATATATGGCGAAGGCGGCCCCGATGTAATCGGTCAAGGAATTATTACCGAAGCGATTCGAGAGGCACGAGATGATGAAAAGGTAAAGGCAATTGTACTACGGGTGAACTCTCCTGGTGGTAGCGCACTTACTTCCGATATTATTTGGCGTGAAATCGAATTGGCCAAAGCCAAGAAACCCGTAGTGGTATCCATGGGTAATGTAGCGGCCTCGGGCGGATATTATATTGCCGTGGGCGCGGATAAAATATTTGCGGAACCCACTACGATTACAGGTTCTATCGGGGTATTTGGTGCGGTACCAAATATTACCGGTCTCGCCAAGGATATTGGTATTAATGCCGAACAGGTGGGTACCAATACGAACTCCGTTGACTACTCGTTGTTCGAACCAATGACCGATACCTTCAGAACGGTTGTACAAGAGAGTATTGAAAGTACCTATGAAACCTTTTTGGACCGTGTCGCCCAAGGCCGTAACATTTCAGTGGCTGAGGCAGATAGTTTGGCGCAGGGTAGGGTGTGGAGCGGTGTTGATGCTCAGCGTTTGGGACTTGTAGATAGCTTAGGCAACCTTGAGGACGCTATTGCGGAAGCGGCAAATATGGCCGAAATAAAAGAATACGGCATCAAAAAATTTCCCAAGTACAAATCTGGATTCGAACGTTTTATCGAAGATTTGAGCGGTGCCAGTACAAAAGCAAAAGAGAACCTGATTGAAGAAGAAATTGGCTCGAAAGCCTATGCTCTTTTAAAGCAGGTGAAAACGGCTTTAGACCAAGAAGGTGTGCAAGCAAGAATGCCTTTTGTCTTGGACATTAAGTAGTACCATTTTTTAAACTTAACTTGGTATTCATGACCATTAAAGACCAAAAACTGGCGTATCGCATCTATTTATACATGGGGGCGCTGTTCATCACTTCGTTGGTAGTATCGAACCTAATATTTCAAAAATTTTTTTATTGGAATCCATTCGGAAAATTCGAAATTTTCGGAGCATCCCTTTTTGAAGTCTCTGTTGGAATCTTACCCTATCCAATAACCTTTTTGATTACCGATCTCATTTCTGAAATCTATGGAAGTAAAAAGGCTAATCAGATTGTGACCGCTGGTATTTTTGCCTCCCTTTTTTCAATGGGGATTATTTTGGTTGCCGAAATGGCTCCTGCCATGTCATCTTCTCCAATTGACGATGCGACATTTACCAAAGTGTTTGCCCTTTCACCAGTCGCAGTATTGGCATCTATGATTGCCTATCTTATTGCTCAGTACATTGATATTGGCATTTATCACTTTTGGAAAAAAGTGACCAAGGGCAAGTATTTATGGCTCCGTAACAATTTCTCAACCTTTCTATCACAATTTATCGACACCTTTACCGTAGTCGGGCTCCTTTGCATCTTTGGTGTCCTACCTTGGAGTATGTTTTTGGGCTTGGTCATTAGCGGTTTCTTTTTTAAGATATTTATAGCAGTTTTCGACACGCCTTTCCTCTATTTATTCGTATATATATTAAGAAAGCGGTTCAATCTGGACGTAAATGAAGAAATTCAGCTCGAGGTATAATATTTATACTCGAACAGAGTTGTTATCGAAGGATGTCAAGAACATTCACCGCAAAAAAAAAGCCCGGTCACTAAGACAGTGGTAACTTGAAGTAAACCGCTCATTGTAGATCCCATTTAATTTCTTGGGTTGGTAGTGAAGAATATTTAAATATCACAAGCTTAATTAGATATGAAAAAGAAAGCATTAAAAATAACGGGAATCATAGTTCTTATACTTATTGCTATTTTAATCGCCGTTCCATTTTTTCTTGAAGGGAAGATTGGCGATATTATAAAGAACAATGTCAATAAAAACGTAAATGCCACCTTCAATTTTGATGAGGCGGATTTAAGTCTTTTAGCTAGCTTTCCAAATGCCGAAGTTAGTCTCAAAGGGGTTAGTCTGATTAATAAGGCTCCCTTTGAGGGCGATACCCTTTTTGCCTCAAAAGAAGTAGCCCTGAAAATGGGGATTGGTGAGTTGTTCAAGGGAGCGGACGATCCTATAGGGATTAAAAGTTTGATAGTCGATGGTGCCAAACTTTACATTACTGTAGATTCCGAGGAGAATGCAAGTTATAATGTAGCCTTGGATACTGGCGAGGAAGCGGCCCCCGAAGAAGATGCTTCCAACAGCTTCATGCTTGATTTGCAATCTTACGAAATTTCCGACGCCCGTATTGTTTATGACGACCGGGCTGCAGGTATGCGGTTTGAAATTTCGGAAATGCAGCACACAGGTAGTGGAGACCTTTCACTTGACAAATCCGAACTACAGACCATGACCGACGGTCTTGTATCCTTTGAAATGGACAGTACGAACTATTTGAATAAAAACAAGATTAAACTCGATGCATTGATAGGTGTCGATTTGAAGGAAAGTAAATATTCTTTTTTGAAGAACGAGGCATTGATCAATCAGTTGCCTTTGGTTTTTGAAGGTTTTGTCAAACTTAATGAGGATGAGACCCAAGAAGTTGATATCAGCTTTAAAACGCCATCTTCTGATTTCAAAAATTTCTTGGCGGTAATTCCTGAGGAATATTCCAAAAACATCGAAAACGTCAAGACTTCGGGAGATTTTGTTGTTGAAGGGAAGTTCAATGGTGTTGTCGAAGAAACGCATATCCCAAAATTTAATATTGCGATCAAATCTAACAACGCATCCTTTAAGTACCCTGATCTACCCAAATCGGTTACCAATATCAATATTGACACTAAGATTACTAATAGCAACGGTATTGTAGATGATACCTACGTAGATATTGACAAGCTATCGTTTATGATTGATCAAGATAAGTTCAACATGACGGCCAACGTAAAAGAGCTGATGGGTAATACCAAGGTAAAGGCCCATATTGATGGTAAAATGAACTTGGCGAACATATCCAAAGCCTATCCTGTTCCGGCGGATATGAATTTAAAGGGCTTGCTTACGGCGGATATCAATACGGCTTTTGACATGGCATCCATCGAGAAAGAACAGTATGAAAATACGGCCACTACGGGGACCATGAGCTTAAGCGGTTTTGAGTATACTTCCGAAGATTTTGCAAACCCGATCAAGTTGAGTACCATGGCCGTTACCTTCAACCCTAAAACCGTTACGCTACAGCAGCTTGACGGCACCACCGGAAAGACTGATTTTAGTGCGAAGGGAACTATCGATAATCTATTGGGCTATATGTTCAACGACGAAAATGTGCAAGGCAATTTCGATTTGAATGCCAACACTTTTGCTCTCGACGATTTCATGGTCTCTGAAACCGAAGAACCTTCCAGTGAAAAACAGGAAGAGAGCAATGAGAAATCTGATGCACCCGTTACCGAAGAGAAGATAAAGATTCCATCATTTTTGGATGTGACCATAAACGCTGCGGCCAAGACAGTTTTATATGATAATTTGACCTTAAAAGACGTTAAGGGAACGCTACGGATAAAAGATGAAACTGCCACACTCTCGAATATGACATCCTCCATTTTTGATGGTAATATGTCATTTAATGGTAAGGTATCTACGAAACAGGAAACGCCCACCTTTAATATGACGCTCGATATGAGCCAGCTTCAAATCGCTGAAACCTTCAAGTCGTTAGATTTGTTGAAATCGCTTGCGCCGATTGCTCAGGTCATACAAGGTAAGCTTAGTTCGGATATTTCGCTTTCCGGAAACTTGACCGATGACCTCTTGCCCGATTTGATGACCCTAAGCGGTACTATTTTGGCCGATATTATGACTGAGAAAATCGATACTGAAAAGGCGCCCCTATTATCGGCATTGGATAGTAAATTAGGCTTTATCGATATGGACCAACTAAATCTTAAAGACCTTAAAACCAAAATGTCGTTCGAAAACGGATTGGTTTCGGTAGACCCGTTCACGGTCAAATATAAAGATATCGCTATAAATATAGGTGGAACGCACACTTTCGATAAAAAGTTGGATTATAAAGCGACGATGGATGTACCCGCCAAATACTTGGGTGGGGAAGTGAACAAGTTGCTAGGCCAAATCGGTGAAGAGGACTTGGAAAATCTTACCATTCCCGTAATCGCCAATATTGGGGGTAACTATAGCAGTCCGAATGTTACCACCGACCTGACCTCCGGTATGAAAAGCCTAACCAGTAAGCTGGTAGAAATACAAAAGCAGAAGCTCGTCAACAAAGGTAGGGACAAGGTCAAAGATTTAATCGGTGATGCCGTTGGCGGAGGTACTACTAAAGAGGGTGGCAAAAAACAGGATGCAAAAGAAATTCTGGGCGATTTGTTAGGCAATAAGAAAACGGATTCGGTACCGACCAACACGGGAGAAAAATCCCCTAAAAAAGAAGATGAGGTTAAAGAGAAGGCCAAAAACATTCTTGGGGGCTTCCTCGGTGCTAAAAAGAAGGATACGGCAAATTAAGTGAACCCATGTCACCAACTGGAAAAAAAGTTGGTTACTTATTAGATAGATATACTAGTCCGTCAGAATTGCTGCCCATTACAAAAAAAATGGCAGCTTCAGTAACGAAGCTGCCATTCAAAATAGTTATTATTACGAAGTATAACTTCAACATCAAACTTTTACCACCATTTTACCTTTGTTCTTCCCGTCGAACAAATCTATAAAAGCTTGGGGGATATTTTTAAAACCTTCAACGATAGTTTCCTCATAATGTAATTTATCTTCGTTTAGCCAATCGGCCAATTGTTTTGTGGCAGCGCCAAATTCGTTCGTATGGTCACGCACTAAAAAACCTTGCATCAAAACCGTTTTCCGTACTAAGGTGCCTTCATATCTTGGGCCGGTCGGCACTTCGGTAGCATTATATAATGAAATGGCACCGCAATTAATAACACGGCCATTTTTATTGATATTTTCCATGGCAGCGTCTAAAATTTCACCTCCGACATTATCAAAATAGACATCTACGCCATCGGGGCAAGCTTCCTTAATGGCTTTATCCATATCATCGGTAGTCTTATAATTAATACCTTTATCAAAACCGAATTTCTCTTTCATCAGTTTCAATTTCTCATCCGTTCCGGCGATACCAACTACGTGGCAACCTTTTATCTTTCCAATTTGTCCTACAATACTACCAACTGCACCTGATGCTCCAGAAACGAGAAGGGTTTCGTCTTTTTTCAATTTACCGATATGCTCTAAGCTAATATATGCTGTTAGTCCTGTAAGTCCTAATACCCCAAGATAGGCAGATAGTGAGGCTTTATCAGAATCTACTTTGGTTAAGCCTTTACCAGTAGAGGTTTGAAATTCTTTCCATAGTAGCATGCCATTAACAAAGTCACCCTTTTTAAAATCGTCGTTATCGGATTCCACCACTTCGGCAATTATTCCCGATTCGACGGGCTCATTCAATTTGAAAGGTTCGATATATGATTTCTGGTCACGCATCCTACCTCGCAAATAGGGGTCAACTGAAACGTATTTAGTTTTCAAAAGAATTTCTCCTGAACCTGCCTCAGGTTTCTCTTCCTCTATAAATTTAAAATCCTTGAGCTGAGGTTTGCCATCCGGTCTATGTATTAACTGTATGCTGTTGTTCATAATGTTAAATTTTTAGTAATGATTTTAAAGTAATGGGTAATCGCGTTAACCCTTAATGCAAAGCAAAGGAATTATAGCGCGTTATTCGTTAAGGAAAAAATCTTGTCTGTTTTTTTAAATTATTAGTACCGCGCTTTATAGCAATTACAGAAATATACTAAACGCTTTGTTTTAGAGTATGCATTTCATGAATGCTGTATCTAATATTTCATAGCCTTAGTTTTGAACCTATTTTATTAAAGACGCAGTCTTAAATTGAGATACTATTAAATTTATTCCTAAGACATATGGAAAGATGTAGTTAAGGTATTACTTAATCGATAGTCCGATATAAAAACCTTCGCTACCGCGTACATTGAAAACGGTATCGTCTTCGAAAATAAAATACTGGCCTTTGATGCCTTTCAGCAAACCTGAAAACTCAGGGGTTTTACTTAAATTGAGGCTCTTTACCTTCTTCGGATATCGGAGTACGGGAAAATCGAGATGGGTTTCCTCGCTATAATTGATATAATAATCCATTGCCTCTTCAGGAATATACGCCTTTAATTTTTGGCGCCAATCAACCAAATTTTCGTCTTCTATGTCATTGGTCAACATCTTTCGCCAATTTGTTTTGTCGCCGACATGGTCTTTGAGGGCCACCTCAGTGATTCCCGCCAAATAGCGATTGGGAGCTTCCAAAATCTCGATGGCTTCATGGGCACCTTGATCGATCCAACGGGTAGGTACTTGGGTCTTACGGGTAACACCTACTTTTATAGTGCTTGAATTAGCCAAGTAAACAACATGAGGCTTTAGTTGCACCCTTTTTTCATATTCCAGATCTCTATCCTCTTTGCCTAAGTGCGCAGTGCTTAATTCGGGGCGCATGACCCAATCGCCGGCCGATGGGATATCGAAAAAGCAATTTTTACAGAAACCCTGTCGATAGATGGGCCTGTTTTCGCCGCAGTTCAGACATTGGTATTTTATGAAACGAATTGTCAATTGTTTGTCAAGTACCTGATTCACATTTAAAAAATCATCCTCAAAAATCATGTAATATTGAATGGGATGGCCGATTTCGGTTCTCATCTTTCGTAGTACACCTTCGTATTGCATGATTTCAAATTTGACTATCCTGTTTTTTAAACCTATTTTAGGCGGATAAAGATATCCAAAAAAATGCCGATACCTATTGTAAATTCCATAGCATCATGGCTTCTGAAAAAGCGTTATCATCAGATAGAACTTTTTCTTAAATATCCGTCAGAGGTGCAAGAAGAGGTATTGCAGCAATTGCTTGATACTGCCAGGGATACCGAAATCGGAAAGCAATATGAATTCGAAAGCATATCGAACTATACGACGTTTCGTGAACGTGTGCCGATAGTTTCGTACGAAGAGATGCAGCCGCTTATTGAACGCACACGTCGTGGAGAGCAGAACTTATTTTGGCCAACTTCTATAACCTGGTTCGCCAAAAGTAGCGGTACAACCAATGCCAAAAGCAAATTTATCCCCGTAAGTGCCGAGTCTTTGGAAGATTGCCATTATAAATCCGCCAAAGACTTGCTCTGTCTCTATTTGAACAATAACGAAAACTCTCAACTTTTTTTAGGGAAAAGCCTTCGGCTTGGCGGGAGTAAAGAGCTTTATGAAGATAATGGTTCTTTCTTTGGCGACCTCTCCGCAATCTTAATAGACAACATGCCCCTTTGGGCCGAGTTTAGCAGTACCCCCAGCAGCAAGGTGTCTTTAATGAGTGAATGGGAAAGTAAACTAAAGGCTATTATCCAAGAGAGTACCCAAGAGAATGTGACCAGCCTAGCGGGCGTTCCCTCTTGGATGCTGGTATTGCTCAATCAGGTGCTAGAAGAAACTGGAAAAGAATCTATTTTTCAGGTTTGGGAAAATCTTGAGGTTTACTTTCATGGCGGCGTTAGTTTCAACCCTTATAAAGAACAATACCGAAAGTTGTTTCCCAGAAAAAATTTCAGGTATTATGAAATATACAATGCCTCCGAAGGTTTTTTTGCTATTCAAGACCGTAATAATTCTGATGAGTTACTGTTAATGCTCGACTACGGTATTTTCTATGAATTTATTCCCATGAATAAATTCGGTTCTGTGGAGCAGAAAGCGATACCCCTTTGGGAGGTCAATACCCAAACCAACTATGCCATTATTATAACTACAAATGCCGGCTTGTGGCGATATCAAATCGGAGATACCGTGCGTTTTACGTCAACAGATCCCTATCGGATTAAGGTTACCGGAAGAACTAAACACCATATCAATGTATTCGGCGAAGAGTTAATAATTGAAAATGCAGAGGAAGCCTTAAAAACGGTTTGCTTAAAAACCGGTGCAGAAATAAAAGATTACACAGCGGGACCAATATTCATGAAAGGTAAGGAAAAGGGAGCCCATGAATGGATTATCGAATTTAGAAAGCCTCCCGAAGAGCTCGATTATTTTATTGAAATGTTCGATAATGCGCTCAAGGCATTGAACTCCGATTACGAGGCCAAGCGCTACAATAATATAACACTTAAAATGCCTAAAGTGCACATAGCGCGGCAGCAACTTTTTTACGACTGGCTAAAATCAAAAGACAAGCTGGGCGGCCAACATAAGATACCAAGATTGTCCAATAAAAGGGACTACATCGAAGAATTGCTCCATATGAACAATTAATTGTTGATATTTGTCCTTATATGCGGAGATTGCTGCTCGTATTTAACCGAACATCAAATTAAACTTAGCATTATGGCAGAAAGACTTGTGATCGTTTCCGACATGTGGGGCGTTAAAAAAGGACTCTGGATTACCTCTTACCTAGGATATCTACAGCAATATTTCGACATTACTTTCTACGACTGTCAGCAACTTGCGCATCTTGATGTGGTCGTAAATTCTGAAGAAAATATACATAAAGCTTTTGTTGAGGGCGGTATCACTACTGCAGCAGCCCATCTTTTGAAAAAGGAGAAAGAGCCCGTTCATTATCTGGGATTTAGTACGGGAGGTACCATCGCTTGGAAAGCGAATCTAATGGGGCTGCCGATGAAATCGCTCTACACGGTTTCATCGACACGAATACGCACAGAGAGCAAAGCGCCTGCATGTCCGACCACTGTATTATTTGGTGATAACGATATGTACAGGCCGAAGTCGAGTTGGTATGAAGAGACCGGTGTACAAGGTGAACTGATCAAAGGTTTTGGTCACAATATGTATACCGATGAAAAAATTATTAAAAAGGTTTGCTTAGACCTATTACAGTCCGTAACGCAAGTAACAAAAATCAAGGAAAAAGAAAAAGCGATGTAAATAATCGCTTTTTTGAAGGAATATTAATTTTTTAGATATGATGCTCCAAACTTTTGGCTTGGTGCTCCCGCTTAAGAGACCGCTTTGAGTTTCTTGATAGTCTCATACGACAATTTATCTTCCGCATAGGCTTTGGTAACCTTGAATTCAGTGTCGTCGGTGCTGGGCATTTCAAACATAGCATCCGTAAAAATAGCCTCGCATAAAGAACGTAATCCTCTAGCCCCTAATTTGTATTCTATTGCTTTTTTGACAATATAATCCAAGGCTTGATCGGTAATTGTAAAACTGATATCATCCATTGCAAACAGTTTTTCGTACTGTTTGATAATAGCATTTTTAGGTTCGGTAAGAATAGCACGAAGTGTCTGTTCGTCTAGTGGATTCATATGGGTCAACACGGGAAGTCTTCCAATAATTTCGGGTATCAATCCAAATTCCTTTAAATCTTTAGGAATTATATATTGCAAAATGTTGGTCTCATCGAGATTCTCATCTGCTTTGGAAGATTTATAGCCAACCGCTTGCATATTTAATCGCTTGGTAATAGCCCGCTCAATTCCGTCAAAGGCACCACCGGCAATAAATAGGATGTTCTCGGTATTTACTTCAATGAACTTTTGATCAGGATGCTTTCTTCCACCTTTTGGCGGTACGTTTACACTAGTCCCCTCCAATAATTTTAAAAGGCCTTGTTGTACCCCTTCCCCAGAAACATCTCGGGTTATGGATGGGTTATCACTTTTACGGGCTATTTTATCGATTTCGTCGATAAATACAATGCCGCGTTCCGCTTTTTCGAGATTGTAATCCGCCGCTTGTAATAATCGGGTGAGAATGCTTTCAACGTCTTCCCCCACATAACCGGCCTCGGTTAAAATAGTAGCGTCGACGATGGCCAAAGGTACATTCAACATTCTGGCGATAGTCTTGGCCATCAAGGTTTTACCGGTTCCAGTCTGTCCGACCATGATGATGTTACTTTTCTGAATTTCTATATCATCATCTTTGCTCTTGGCTTGCAACAATCTTTTGTAGTGATTGTAAACCGCAACGGACATAACTTTCTTGGTTCGTTCTTGGCCGATGATATAAGTATCTAAAAAATCCTTTATTTCTTGAGGCTTTTTAAGAATGAGTTCTGAAGATAAATCGTTCGTCTTCGTCTGTCTTGATTCCTCGGCAACAATACCATGGGCCTGTTCGATGCATCTATCGCATATATGCGCATCAAGCCCTGCAATCAAAAGATTGGTTTCGGGCTTTTTTCTACCACAGAACGAGCACTCTAAATTTTCTTTTGCCATATATCTTTCTAACTATTCTCGATAGACCTAAACGCAGAATTACGGCTTTTGGTCTACCTTTCATCGAAAAGTGGATAATGTTAAGCTCTAAATCGCCTATTTAATATCTCGCGTCAATATTTCATCTATCATACCATATTCCTTAGCTCTATCAGCTTTCATCCAATAATCACGGTCGCTGTCTTCGTGAATTTTTTCAATCGTCTGTCCGGAATGTTTGGCGATAATCTTATATAATTCGTCCTTTAATTTCAGAATTTCCCTTGCCGTGATTTCAATATCACTGGCTTGGCCCTGTGCACCACCCATAGGTTGATGAATCATGACTCGGGAATGGGTTAGCCCGCTGCGCTTACCTTTCGTACCAGCGCAAAGCAGTACTGCCCCCATTGATGCGGCCATACCTGTACAAATGGTAGCGACATCGGGTTTGATAAACTGCATCGTATCATAGATGCCCAAACCGGCATAAACACTACCTCCGGGAGAGTTAATATATATCTGGATATCTTTATTGGCATCGGTACTTTCTAAAAACAACAACTGTGCCTGTACAATATTGGCAACTTGGTCGTTGATGCCCGTACCCAAAAAGATGATCCGGTCCATCATCAGACGTGAGAATACATCCATAGCCACAGCGTTCATTTGCCGTTCTTCTATGATATTCGGGGTGAGTCCGACAGGATTCATACTATCGACAATCTTGTCGTAGTACATACTGTTTATACCCTGATGTTTTATTGCGTAATTCTTGAATTCTTTTCCGTACTCCATTTTATTTTGTTCGATATAGTTAGAACCGACGCTGGTAAAAGCTGCCGAAAAATTTTGTTTCAGCACCTTAAAGATACCTTTATTTTTGAAAAGGTCTCAAGTCTGATAACCGCTTTTTAACCGTATACTTCCTTGATAAAGTTGTCGTAAGTTACTTCCTTGGCCTTTAGGTTAGCTTTTTCTTTGTAGAGATTAAGTAATTTTTGACTCATTAATTGTTCTGATAAGCGCTTAGCCTCATCTTGATTGCCCAGGACTCTAGCCGCAATATTGTCAAGTTCTTCCTCTTTTGGGTCCATTTGACCATACTGTGCCATCTGTTGACGTATAAAGCCTTTTGCAAACTCCTTTAATTCCTCGAACTCCAACTTAATGCCGTTATCTTGAATAATTTTTCCTTCAATCAACTGATAGCGAAGTCCTTTTTCAGATTTTTTGTATTCTTCGGTGGCTTGCTCCTCGGTCAAAGGTTCTTCGCCGGTCATCCGAATCCATTTGGTCAAAAATTCAGAAGGAAGTTCAAACTTGATATTTTCGATGAAATATTCCGTTACGTCGTTGAGCAATTTTTGATCTGATTGCTGCTCGAACTGTTTTTCTGAATCTTCCTTTATTTTTTCTTTCATTTCCTTTTCGGAAGAGACACTATCTTTTCCAAAGAGTTTGTCGAAAAGCTCTTGATTCAATTCTGCGGCCTCCCGCTCGTTGATTTCATCAATGGTAAACTGCACATCGATGTTAAGATCTTTCGATTTATCTTGTGATACTCCCAAAACACTTGAAAGCAGATAATCTTCCTTAAAAAGACCTTTAGTATTAAGGCTTACAACGTCACCTACCTTTTTTCCCTGTAAAGCTTCAAGGGCTTTTTTACTCTTTATTTTGTCAAGTTCAACAGTGGTCTTATTATCAACTTCTTCTTCAGCGTTAACAAATGTTCCAGTGACTTCATCATTTTTTCCGACTTCGTTTTTGCTGGTAAGTTTTCCATACTGTTTGCGAAGGCGAGTCACCTGTTCATCGACCATTTTTTTATCGGCAACGATTTTATAATGGGTGACGGGTTTTTTTGTATCAAGGGATAGTTCAAAATCAGGGGCAAGGCCCAATTCAAATTCAAAAGCCAATTCTTCATCGTCCCAATCAAAATTGTCCATCTGTTTCGGAAGTGGATTTCCGAGTACATCCAATTTCTCTTCGGTAAGATATTTGTTCAAATTATCCTGTAAGAGCTTGTTGACCTCGTCGACCATGACCGACTTTCCGTATTGCTTTTTTATAAGACCTATAGGTACCTGACCTTTTCTAAAGCCTGGTATATTTGCTTTTTTTCTATAGTCCTTGAGAATGGTATCCACCTTATCCTGATAATCCTCCTTGGTGATAGCGACCTTTACGACCGCATTAAGGTCATCGATTTGCTCTTTGGTAATGTTCATCTAAATCTTCTTTTAAAATATTCTCCAAACGGGATGCAAAAGTAGCACAATTTAGCTATTCTGGCAAGTTTTGAAAGGCTTCAAGACCCTTGTTATTTGTTAAAGCTTTCTAGGGATACCGAGCCTAAGTAGCTAATCTTGAATACGAAATCTTTACAGGATTAGATTATGGAAAAAGGATTTGAATTCAGGTTGGTCTACGTTTATAGTCTAAAGCCAATTAGGGAACACCAGTAGGACCAATGTTACCTATCATACTGTGGGCATGGGAAAGGGTAGTACTTCCGTGCAGGATTTACTTCTCACTACGTTTTTCCTTTTCGCCCAACAACGAGTATAATATAGACTGCAAGAAAGATAATAATAAGCTGAACAATAAGGCCCAACCAATACCGTCGACTACAAAACCATCGACCATTGTATCGGCTAATAAGATGATAATAGCATTGATAATTAAAAGAAAAAGTCCGAAAGTCACTATAGTGACCGGCAGGGTCAAGATAACCAAAATAGGTTTGACCAAAAAGTTAAGTAAGCTCAGTACTATGGCAACGATGATTGCAGTAAAATAACTATCTACCGAAACGTGAGGTAGTATTTTAGATAGAATTACGACCGCAAGGGCGCTCAATAATATACGAATTACGAGTTTCATGTTAAATGGTTCTGACTGGATTTGAAAAAGGCACCGATTCTTTCGGTGCCTTCAAAATTAGAGATTATTTCAGACTTAATTGATGTATAGCCCTTTATATTCCAACGGGTCGATCTTAGGTAGTTGCGCGCCGTAGGTATCTTCGATGGTTTTAATAAAAGCATTTGCCATAAGGGCGTAGCCTCTGGGAGAAAGGTGAACACCATCTAGCGAAAAACCGCCACCGGTGGCAAATTCAGCGGTAACTGTGCTGCCATCGGATAGGGGAATTCCCCCTTCGGATGCAGCTTGCTGAAGTACGGCATTCGCATCTACAAAACCTAGGCCGTATACGCCTGCTAATTGTGCAATGGTCGCGTTAAATGTAGCGGTGGCATTGATAACGGCGGTCTGTTCCGTTGGCGTCAGTACCCATTGGTCTTCCAAGGGGTAGGTAACTCCATTAACAGACAACTGTCCGGCAGTGGCGGGTGGTACCCCAAGATTTTGGAGGGTAGCGAATGCGGTTTCATTGAGTGTTGCGATCTGACTGCTAGCGGGCAGAACGATAAGGTCATCGGCGTTGGCCTGTCGCGCTTGCCCATAAAGTGTTCCGAAAACGAAAGCCGTACCGGCATCTAAGCCTCCCTGTACTAATGCACCTGTAATCTGTTGCGATAGATCAGTAAGTGACTCGTCTTTGATGACCAAAGCGCTGGCTGCATCTTCTGAGAATACTATGGAGCGTTCCGGTACACCTAAAGCGGCGAAAACTTGGTTCAATCCTGCAAAAGTTCCGTTTAGCGTTGGTATTTGAGGCCCGAAATCAGGATTTGTAGGATCTAGTGGGGCGAAAGGTACTGTAGTGAAATAAGGTATAGTCGTAACATCGGGCAGGTTGGCTACCACACCTTGAGCACCACTGGCCGTAAGACTTTGTAGTAATTGGTCGTATACTCCCCCGAAAACCATTGGGTCCGTAATATCGTTGGGCCCATAAGTCGTGGGGTCTAAATTTCCTGCTTGATTACTACCAGAGCCACCTGAAGTAGCATAAGATAGAATATCGTTATTGCCTATCCATAAAGAAAAGAAAGTAGGATTTTGAGCCACCGCATCACCGATTATCGTTGCACCCGGCGAGGAAGCGAAACGTACGAAATATGGATTGGCCGCACCTACGGCAAGAGCTTCAAGACTCCCGTAACCTGGCGCGATAAGGTGATAGGTTTTAGCGCCGGGAACGCCCATATTGTTGAACGGACCTGATAGTATTGTAGTAACTTCGGTCGAGCCAGAACCCTCTAACCGAGTGGGTGCAGGGGTGCCTGATGCGAACGATAGTATGAAGCGATTTTCAAAACCCGCCAAAGGCTGACCGCCTAGTAAAAGTCCACCTAAGTTATCTGGCACTAGCGGTTGTGTAAAGTTACCCCCACCGACCTGCGCAAAGCTGCTGGCCATCATATTTGGATAAGAGGCTGTTTGACCATCAAGAAATAATGCGCCATCGGAATATCCTGCGGTCAGCGAATTGCCTACCGCCACATATGTTGAAAAATCGGCAGTTCCGGCAGAGAAATTTTCAGGCGTTGGTTCAGTTGGGCCTGGTTCCACAGACGGAGAATTGTCATCATCACTACATGAAATGAGAAATAGGCCGAAAAAAGCCAATACTGCTAAAATCTTTTTCATCGTATCTTTTTGAATTAGGGGCCTTAAGGGTTTGTTAATTCTGAATTTGTTCAAAATTAGCTAAAATAATTACACATTTACTAATTTACCTAAAAAAATTATGCGTGCATAGTATTTTTGAAAGTGGTGGTAATTGACGTTTAATATGTATGCGGATAGGCATTACCAATTTTAATCAATTTAAAATACATTGCCTTTGCACACAATGAGAGTACTACTCAGTCAAAAATGACATCGATTTTTCATAAAATTGTTCGGGATTCTCGGCGTGCAGCCAGTGCCCTGCGTTATCGACGGTTTCCATGATGGCTCTCGGGAAGTGTTTTTTTATCTCCGGCAAGTCGGCATCGATAAGGTATTCAGACCGATCTCCACGCAAAAAGAGGGTAGGACCGTTATAGGTATCGGAGGTGCCAATGTTTTCACCTATTTCTTCCATCTTCTCCCGAAGGATGTCAAGATTGAAGCGAAACGCCAGTTTCCCCTTTTCGATCCAATACAGATTTTTCAGAAGAAATTGTCTAATACCGGGGTTCGTGATATGTTTTTTCAATGCTGAATCGGCTTTACTTCTTGAGGTAAGATTGCCGGGTACAAGTGAAGTCAATCCATCAATAATAGGCTGATGGTGCGGCGGATAATACTTTGGTCCAATATCGGCGACCAAAAGTTTTTTAGTAAGCCCAGGATACTCACAAGCGAATTGCATGGCAGTTTTTCCGCCCATAGAGTGTCCTAATAGTATTGCACTTGCTATAGAATGGTAATCCATATACCGTTTCAGGTCATCGGCCAATACATCATAGTTGAAAATATCGGACCAAAAGCTTTGCCCGTGATTACGCTGATCAATGAGGTGCACTTCGAAACCCGCCTCTGCATATTGGCCGCCTAAGGTTTTCCAATTATCGAGCATCCCTAGAAAACCGTGCAAGATGAGCAGAGGGGTGCCATTTCCTTCTATTTTTGAATTTAGAATTCTTTTTTCCATACTAGTATTATAGAGAATTATTTAAAAAGGTATAGGCTGAAACCACAGTGCGCGCCTATATATTCAGTAGGCACATCATTGCAGCCTCACTTTTGATATCATTTAAGTCTATGCAGGTACATACTTACAACGTTCTCAAGTCCCAAATACAGCGATTCACAGATTAAGGCATGCCCGATCGAAACTTCCAAGACGTGGGGTACATGCTCTTTAAAGTATTTGATGTTAGCAAGGCTCAAGTCATGACCGGCGTTAATGCCTAATTCTAGCGAGTGTGCCACTTTGGCTGCTTCCGAATACGGTCGAACTGCGATTTCGGGCTTTCCCTCATCATAAAGCTTTGCAAAACCCTCAGTATAAAGCTCAATACGGTCGGTTCCGGTCTCAGCTGCGCCCTCTATCATCTTGGGGTCGGGGTCCGTAAATATGGAGGTGCGGATGCCGTTTTCTTGAAAAGTGGAAATAACTTCCTTTAAAAAAGCTTTGTGTTTTATAGTGTCCCAACCGGCGTTGGATGTGATGGCATCAATTGCGTCAGGCACCAGGGTAACTTGTGCTGGGCGAACTTCGAGCACTAAATCGATGAAGGCTCTGACCGGATTGCCTTCAACATTAAATTCTGTGGTCACTAAACTTGCAAGATCTCGTGTATCTTGATAGCGAATATGTCTCTCGTCAGGTCGGGGATGTACCGTAATACCTTGCGCCCCAAAACTTTCGATATCGGAAGCTGTTTTTAGTAGATTGGGTACGTTACCCCCTCTTGCATTCCGCAAGGTGGCTATTTTATTGATATTCACGCTAAGTTTCGTCATTCAACCTACTTTTTATACAGTTTGTACAAAAATAGGGATTAGGCACGCCTTTTGATATTATTAATGAGTAATTTGCGTTAACACATAGAAAGCTATGCACATCCAAAATCATATTATATCAAATATTCCCATCTTTAAGATTGATGACCCTATATCGGAAGTCGTTCAGTTTTTTAAGGATACTACCTATTCCCATGTCGCTGTCATCGAAAATGATAACTACTTGGGTGTTTTAGATGAAAATGATCTGGAACAATTGATTTCCGACGAAAAAATTGAGCACTATAGATATGATTTGGCTACCTTTTTTGTTAGAAAGGATACTAGTTGGCTTGATGTATTGGAAGCTTTTGCCCGTAATGAGGCTAACTTAGTCCCGGTTCTGGATGAGGTTGGGCGTGTGCTGGGCTATTATGACCTTACCGATGTGGTAAGTGTCTTTATCGATACTCCATTCTTTACGGAGCCCGGTGGTATCATCGTTCTGGCAAAAGGTATAAAGGATTATTCCTTTAGCGAAATCGCTCAGATTGTCGAAAGTAACAACACCAAATTGATAGGGGGTTTTATTACCGATTCAAAAAACGACGTCATCCAAATAACAATAAAGGTGGCCTCCACAAATTTGAACGAGATTATACAAACGTTTCGAAGGTATAACTATAACATCCTTTTCGGAAATCATGATGACCAATTTCTGGAAGATTTAAAGGAAAGATCGAATTATCTTGAAAAGTATCTGAACGTTTAGATATTTTCAAGTTCTAAAAATGTATCATAGTTTGGTTCAGGGTTCAAAGTTGTATAGCTTTGAATAGTGAACCTTTTTTTTGTCTAGGAGCGAAAATCCCAAAAGCTAAATGTGCCATTCTAACAATTTGTACGAACTATGAAAGTCGCCATCTACAGCCAAACCTATCAAGAAGATACCTTAAGCTATGTGGTCGAACTTCTCGACGAGCTTCACAAAGAGAAAGCTAAGGTTTCTATTGAGGCTGAGTTTTATGCTTATTTGGTCAACAACCGTGCTTCCAAAGGATATGATACGTTCACCGACAGTAAAGGTCTGGACGATTCGTTTGATATATTCATCAGTTTTGGCGGCGATGGAACGATATTAAGAGCTACCACCTTTGTTAGAAATTTAGGCATTCCTATTGTTGGTGTGAATACCGGCAGGTTAGGTTTTCTATCAACGTTTAGTAAAGAGGAAGTCCGCAATGTGGTACAGGAATTTAAAACTGGAAAGTACTGTATTATAGAACGTAGTTTGGTCGCCGTAAATCCCGAATCGGATATTCCCGAATTTAAGGATTTGAACTTTGCCTTGAATGAAATTACAGTAAGTAGAAAAGACACCACCTCGATGATTACGGTTGAAACCTATCTAAATGGTGAATATCTGACTTCGTATTGGGCCGACGGTTTGATTATAGCAACGCCGACTGGTTCTACGGGCTATTCCTTGAGTTGTGGCGGTCCGGTTATCGTGCCTAGTGCAAAATCGCTGGTATTGACCCCGATTGCACCCCACAATCTAAACGCAAGGCCATTAGTAATCTCCGATGATACCGAAATACGGTTAAAAGTGTCGGGTAGGGAAGAAGAGCATTTGATTTCCTTAGACTCACGGATTGCTTCAGTAGAAAATGAAAAAGTAATTACCATCAAAAAAGCCGACTTTACCATCAAAATGATTGAATATGCTTCTGAAAGTTTTCTCAAAACCATTCGCAATAAATTGTTGTGGGGCGAAGACCGCCGCAATTGACCTTCTTCCAAAACAATAAATACCGGTAAATCAAGTTTATCAAGAAAGAACAAGTGCTGTAAATGAAAGCCAGCAATTGCTATATTTGCAGCCCTAAATTCAGATATGGGCGATATCGTAGGTCAACTATGATGAGATGTCTTTTTTTGAATACTGAAATTGGAATCACACCCATTATGAAACGATTATTTATCGTACTTTTTATCTGCGCATGTACCTCAGTGGGTGCCCAAACCTATGAAATCGGTGTATTTGCCGGTGGCGCCAACAATATCGGTGATGTGGGCCGTACCAATTATGTACTTCCTTCAGATCTCGCCGTAGGTGGTCTTTTTAAATGGAATATTGCAAAGCGTTACGCATGGCGCGCCAGTATGATATATGGAAAGTTTAAGGCAGACGATGCGAAATCAAGCATTCCTTCCCGACAACAGCGCGGGTTTGTGGCCAATAATTCTATATTGGAAGCTTCTGCCGGACTTGAATTTAATTTTGTGGAATATAACCTTCATAGACTTGGGCCTGCTTTTACTCCTTATTTATATACAGGTGTTACCTATTTCAGGTATAACTATAATTATTTTGATGCGGGCCAAATGATCGATATCGGTCAAAAAGACGGAAACTTTGCGATACCAATGACCGTAGGTGCAAAATTGCGCCTGAACCAATTTCTTATTTTAGGTGCCGAAATCGGCGCACGCTATACATTCACTGATAACCTGGATGGCAGTAATCCCAATAAATTAAATGTAAGCGAACAGCTCGGAGATCTGCAGTTCGGAAACATTTTTAGCGACGATTGGTATGTTTTCTCAGGATTAACATTAACTTACACGTTTGGTAGAAAGGCCTGTTGTGACAATTTTGAGTAGTGTAATCTTCATGTCACCTCTGATATCAGTGTAAAAATTAAGTACAAAAGGCCTACAAAGTAAATCAACAACCATCCTTTTTTCCGACGCAAATGGATTCCCTTGAAGAAATTGATACCAAGAACTTGCCCCGTCATATTGCAATCATTATGGACGGCAATGGCCGATGGGCCAAGCAACAGGGTAAGCTTCGAGTGTTCGGTCATGAACACGGCGTGAACACTGTTCGTAGGACCGTCGAGAACTGCGTTGAGATAGGTATAGAATTCCTTACCCTATATACGTTTTCCACAGAAAATTGGAACCGACCAAAGTTTGAGGTAGATACACTGATGCGCCTACTTGTTTCCTCCCTAAAAAAAGAACTGAAGACATTTATAAAAAATAACGTTAAACTAAACGCTATTGGCGACATTCAATCCCTTCCCAAGAAGGCGTTCCGAGAGTTGAACGAAGTTATGGATAAGACTAGCGGGCACAATGGAATGACCTTAACTTTGGCCTTGAGTTATGGGGCTCGGGAAGAAATAAAGAATGCTGTAAAACAGATAAGTACCAAAGTTAAAAATAATATAATATCTGCGGATGATATTGATGAAACGATTATTAATACTCATCTTTACACGCATGATTTGCCAGATGTAGACTTGCTGATCCGTACCAGTGGCGAATGCAGGATCAGTAATTTTCTGCTTTGGCAGATTGCCTATGCCGAACTGTATTTTACCGACGTATTTTGGCCCGATTTCAGTGACCTACATCTTGCGGAAGCCATTAAAAGTTACCAGAACAGAGAAAGAAGATTTGGAAAAACCAGCGAACAACTCAATTGACGATATGAAAAGGTTCATATCCTACGAACCTTTATTAACCCTACTCCTCCTCCTAATTACCACTTTTACCACAGCTCAAGAGCTTTCTCTTGACAACGGTAAAAAGTATATATTGGGCGGGATCGAGGTTACCGGACTGCAAAGTTATAACGAGCAGACCGTAAAAACCTATACTGGACTACGGGTTGGACAACCTATAACCGTACCCGGCGATGAGATTAGTGCAGTCATAAATAAACTATGGGGTCTCGAACTCTTTCGTGATATCAATTTCTATATTACCAATATTGATGGTGACAAAGTATTTTTAGAGTTGGAGATTACTGAAAGGGCTACTTTATCAGACATTAAAATTAACGGTGTAAAGCCTAGAAAAGTCGATGCTATCTTAGATGATACCGACCTGAAAAAAGGGAAGAAAATCACGGAAAGTCTCATTTCCAATACCAAAAACTACCTTGAGAACAAATATAAAAAGGAAGGCTATTTAAATGCTAAGGTTGCCATTGCGGTTGCCAACGATACTACTGATGCCAACGCACAAAAAATGGTCATCAATGTAAATAAAGGCGATAAAGTCAAGATTGCAAAGATGATATTTGAAGGTAACGAGGAATTATCCGATAAGAAATTAAAAGGTGCTTTCAAGAAGACCAAAGAAAAAAAGTTTTACCGCTTTTGGAAAAAATCGAAGTACATCGAAGAGGATTACGAGAATGATAAACAGTTGTTGGTTGATCGCTATGCTGAGAACGGATATCGTGATGCCCGAATTATTTCTGACTCCCTTATTAAGGTCGATGAAAATAATATCAATATAAAGTTCAATATAGAAGAGGGTAACAAATATTATATTGGTAAAATTAATTTTGTGGGCAATTCGGTTTTTACCGATAGGCAACTTGCTGCGATTCTGGGTCTAAAGCAAGGGGATACCTATAATGGTGTACTGCTTCGAAAGAGAATTGCCGATGACTCTAAACCCGATGCTGAAGATTTGACCAATCTGTACCAAAACAATGGATACCTTTTCTCAAGTATTAATCCGGTTGAGGTATCGGCCCAAAACGATACCATTGACTTTGAAATTCGTATTATTGAAGGTAAAGAGACGTTCTTGAACCACGTTGATGTTGTAGGTAACGATAGAACCAATGATCACGTTATTTATCGCGAACTGCGCACCCGCCCAGGTCAGAAATACAACAAAAGCGATATCATTCGAACCATCCAAGAATTGCAGCAATTGGGGTATTTTGATGCTGAGGCTATTAAACCGGATATTTTAAATGCAAATCCGAACGAAGGTACGGTAGACATTAACTGGAACCTGGTCGAATCGGGATCAAGTCAGATAGAGCTGCAAGGTGGCTATGGCGGCGGTGGTTTTATCGGTACCCTTGGTCTCTCGTTCAATAACTTTTCAATAAAAAATATTTTAAAGGGAGAGGCCTATCAGCCCGTTCCGATGGGTGACGGTCAGACCTTTGCAATGCGGGTACAGGCAAGCCGTTCGTTTCGAGTGTACAGCCTTAATTTTGCCGAACCCTGGTTTAGCGGTAAGAAGCCCGTAAGGTTAAGCTTGAACTTTTCGCGGACACAGCAGTTTGCGACCGATTTTGCCAGCTCTACCCGAAATAGGATAGAAATTGATAAAAGCCGTGGATTCTCCATTACTAGTGTCTCGGCCGGTTTGGCTAAAAGGGTACAATGGCCCGATGACTATTTCACTATTTCACATTCGCTAGGTTATCAATTGTACGAGTTTAATAATTATAATCTTGGGCTTTTCAACTTTGGGAACGGTCGATCGAATTCAATTACCTACACTTTGGGCATTTCGAGGAACGCTATTTCTGGAGGTCAAATTTTTCCACGTGGAGGATCTAACTTTGAAGTTACCGCCAAAGTAACCCCCCCATATTCACTTTTAAGTAATAAAGATTTTGCAGCATTACGTGATCGAAGTGAAGAGTTGGCTATAAAACAAGGGGGAGGTACTGCGCTAACCTCAGCAGAAAGCCAAGAATTGGAAAATATTGATCAAGAGCGTTTCAAATTTTTGGAATACTATAAGTTAAAATTTAAGGGTGATTGGTATACTACATTAGCAGGTAGTGCTGATAAATCGTTGGTATTAAGAACCAACGCCGAGTTTGGTTTCTTGGGGAATTACAATAACGATGTAGGCGATGTGCCATTTGAACGTTTTTTCGTAGGTGGTGATGGTCTGGGTAACTTTACTTTGGATGGAAGGGATATTGTGCAACTACGGGGTTATGAAAATCAGTCCCTAACACCGGTCAGTCCGTTGACGGGTCAACAAGAGGGTGGCCTTATCTACAATAAATTCTCTTTAGAGCTACGCTATCCATTAACCTTGAAACCTTCCGCATCTATTTATGGTCTTACCTTTTTAGAAGCGGGTAATGCTTTTAGCGATTTTCAAGAATTCAATCCTTTTAATTTAAAGCGATCTGCAGGAGTCGGACTTCGTATATTTATGCCGGCCTTTGGGCTGTTAGGTATTGATTTTGGATATGGATTCGATCCTGACAACACAGGTACGGAGACCAGTCCGCATGGTTGGGAGACCCATTTTATAATCGGGCAACAATTTTAAGCCGGTTTTTGAGTTATTCTGTTAATGGGTTATTTGATTACTTACATCGAATACCTTATTATCTAATAACTACACCCTTTACTTTGGCACGATATTTTCTATAAGGGTTAATCGATTTAGTAATGAAACCAAAAACAAACGTTCTTAAACTTCTTGTAGTATTGCTTATTTCATCGTATTCATACGCACAGCGTGGCGTTCGAATCGGGTATGTAGACATGGAGTACATTCTTGAAAATGTGGACGAGTATCGAGAAGCTACCGACCAATTAGCTAGCAAAGTAGAGAAATGGAAAATCGATATCGAGCAAAAGCAAAGTATGGTCGAACAGATGAAAAAAGATCTAATGGCCGAACGTGTTCTATTGACAGATGAACTCATTTCTGAACGCGAAGAAGAGATACAGATTTTGGAAAAGGAAATGGTCGAATATCAACAAGATCGTTTTGGTCCACAGGGCGATTTGGTATTACAGAAGCGGCGCTTGATTCAACCTATACAAGATCAGGTATTCAATGAAGTGCAAAAGATAGGAGCCAATAAAAAATATGATTTTATTTTTGATAAATCAGCGGATGTTGTAATGTTGTACTCCGAAAATCGCTGGGATATCAGTGATTTAGTGCTGCGTGGTATTTCACGGACACGTAAGGTAAGTAAACCTGTCGAGAAGGCCAATAATAAGAATTCTTTAGAAGAATTTGAAGGCGATGTTGAAGAGGAGGAGATGAGCGATGCGCTCAGGGAAAGAAAAGAACAGGCCGAACAAGCGCAAGAAGTTAGAGCCAAAAGTGTTGATGAAAAGAGAGCAGAACAGTTAAAATTACGTGAAGAACGTAAGAAGGCTTATGAAGCTCGAAGAACAAAGCTATTGGAAGAGCGTGAAGCAAAGCGACAGGAGAAACTGGATGAGCGAGAGCAAGTTAAGGATAGCGTAAACCCATAGTATTAAAACTACGAAGGATAGATTTCTAAGCGTAATCAATTTTAATAAACTCAATTTTTAATCAATAATTAACTTTACAGATACTCAATTTTTAAATTTTACACTCAAATGAAACACGTAAGAAAGATAGCAGTTGCCCTTGTACTTTTTGTTGCCACTACAGGATTTGTCAATGCTCAGAGTAAAATCGCACATATCGATGTGACTTTGCTGCTAAGCTCTATGCCAGAAATGAAAACGGCTGAGGCCGAACTCAAAAAATTATCGGAAACCTATAATGCCGATATCGAAAGTTCGATGACAGAACTAAAAAAGAAGTATACCCTTTATGAAAATGAAGCCGCTTCAAAGACTCCTGAAGAAAATCAAAAAAGAGCAGAAGAACTTCAAGGTGCACAAAAGACGATAGGTGAAGCACAACAAGGTGCCCAAAGGGAACTTCAGAAAAAACAGCAAGAGCTTTTTGCGCCGATTTCCGATAAAGCTAAAGCAGCCATCGAAAAAGTGGCTACAGCGCAGGGCTACGATTATGTTATTGATGCCCAAGCCGGTGGAGGACTAATTGTTGCTAAGGGAAAAGACCTTCTAGAAGATGTAAAGAAAGAACTGGGAATCTAAAGTATTTTCCAATTGAAAATTAAGAACGTCCGCCTTCGAGCGGACGTTTTTGTTTGGTACTAAATGCCAATTTTCAAACCTAGGTTGGCCGCGGAATCACTACTTCTTAGAAAAGCATATAAACTGAATACTCATTCACTAGAATGAAAAGGGACTTGAAATCCCAATCATCCCATTTAAAACTTAAACACGTATTATCGAGTTCGGCAATGCAACGTATTCTTAAACAATTTTACTGATGTAATCCAGGTATCGGTCTAAACGTAGCTGGATAGCCATTTATGCCCTTCTCAGCCAACTGATAATGCCTCTCCTGAATATATCTTGCTACGAAATGACTAAAGCATCGAATGCTCTTAATTACAATAATTTCTGTTTAATGTTCTTCCAGCGTAATTTTCGAACAAACTTACCTTCCTCTTCATTGATTAAGAAAGGTAATCCAGCTTTTCTGGCCTTTAGAAAGCCGTACAAATTATCTTTGAAGGCCAGTAGTTTCCTTTGTTTCAAAGCCATTTTCGCCGAGGCTATCGCCGTTATAATAATACCATAGCGCATACGGTACATGGCTATTCCCTGAAGTAATTTTGCCTTTGGATTGTAGGCTTTTCCAGTTGGCCGAAGATGCTTGACCTTCAGTTCAGTATCCGTGAAAATCTCATAATCGTGATATTGTGCCAATAACTCATCTGCGGTATCCCAGCCCATGGCACTCCGCAGCCCACCAATGGATGTAAAGCAAGGCTTGGAGTAGGCCTTAAAGGCACCACGGACATGATTTTTGTCCATTGGATGATTGAGTTGCCATTGATCATTGCCATTCTTTTCATAGACAAAACCTCCTGCAATACCCACATTGGGATGGCCTTTAAAAATATCGATGATTTTTTCAAAATATATATTGGGTAGAATTAAATCTGCATCCAATTTTACTATAATATCATATTGATTATCAAGTAACGCTAATCCTTTGGTAAATGCGTTGATAACCTTACTGCCGGGCATATGTTCCGAAGATGATTCGGTATTCAATTTTTGAAAAATGGGGCTCAAGGCTTGAAAAGTATCGATAATGGCTTCCGTACCGTCGGTAGAATTATCATTGACGACCACTACTTTTTCAGGTTGTACCGTTTGCCGTAAGATAGAATTAAGTGTATCGGCCAAGAAAGCCTCTTCGTTATGCGCCGGGATAATTACGTAATACTTCATGCAAATACGAAGTTACAAAAGCACTTTTTCAAAGCCTTAAAGTTTTGCCATAGGTTTGGGAGTTGATATTTCAGGTGCATAGAGGTTACACACTTGATAAATATCTTTGTGTTCTGAACATAATTTAGCTTTTCAATCGAAAGCTAACCCTTTCTTTCGGCGTACACCAAATAATATCTTGGGGTCAAACTTCTTAGAATAGGCCTAACACCTATTTTCCCTACGGGATTGGTAAATTTTTTACGGTTTTTAATTTCCCATCCTGATTTTTCGAGCAACCAATCGAACTGCCAATCTTCAAATTCATGATAGTGGCGGTCCCAAGCGTCTGTCTTACTTTGATAGGCCGATGAAAACCATAGTTTTAGTGGAATGCTGGCAACTAATTTTTGGCACTTGATTTCACGTAATATGTTAAAAGGAGCTACTAAGTGTTCGAATATTTCAAAGGCAGTGACCACTTCGGCAGAAGATTCCTGAACTGAGGTGAAATCAATATCCAGATCTTCACCCTTCGTGTTTTCAACAGCAAAACCCTGTTCGACCATAATTTTAGAAAACGGATTTTCAACGCCAAGATCTAAGACTTTTTCTTCGGTGCTAATATGATTTTGAAGAAAGTCTAAAGTTTGCTGAAAACGTTTACTCGGATAGGTATTCTCGTACATGTCAAATGCTATATACCATGGCGTTGACGTTCATGCCCGCACCTACACTGGCAAATATAACAACATCTCCCTTTTCAACCGCTTGGTCTTTCAGTTTTCCATTTCGCACCATATCGAATAACGTTGGAATCGTGGCAACTGAACTATTACCCAAGGTATCTATATTCATGGGCATGATTTGAGGCGGCATTTCTTTATGGTATAGCCCGTAAAATCGCTTTACGATAGCCTCATCCATTTTTTCGTTGGCCTGATGAATAAAAATCTTTTTTACGGAATCGATGCTCATTCCGCTTTTTTCCAAACAGGATGCCATGGCTTGAGGTACGTGGCTTATCGCAAATTCGTAGATTCTTCGACCCAGCATTTTGATGTATCTAGTGTCATCAGTTGTGGCTTTGTATGATTTCCCGTAGTGCAAAAAATAGGCTTCCTCAAAGGAATAGGTGGCACTTTCATGGGCTAGCACACACCCGGAATTTTCTGTGGCCTCGATGACGGTTGCCCCGGCACCGTCTGAATATATCATGGAGTCTCTATCGAAGGGGTCAACGATTCTTGATAGGGTTTCCGCGCCAATAACGAGGCACTTGCTGGCAATCCCACTTTTAATAAAAGCGTGCGCCTGAATCAGGCCTTCGATCCATCCGGGACATCCGAAGAGTAAATCATAAGCTACACATTTCGGGTTCTTGATGCGCAGGTGGTGCTTCACTCGAGTAGCCAAACTCGGTATGGTGTCGCCTTGACACTGACCGTGGCTTACGTCGCCAAAATTATGGGCGAAGATGATATAATCAAGTTGCTCTTTATCGATTGCTGCATCCGCTATCGCCTTTTCAGCCGCCAAAAAAGCTATGTCAGAGGTATTAAGGTCGTCTTCGACATAGCGTCTTTCGACGATTCCAGTTATGGCTTTAAATTTTTCGATGATAAGGGGGTTGTCCTGTTTAAAGGGGGAGCCGTCAGAATTTAGGAACTCTGCGGTTTCAAAGTCTTGGTTGGCAATGACCAGGGAAGGAATATAACTACCTGTTCCTGTGATTCCGATTTTCATAAAAGGTTGGTTGATATAAGTTGACCGAGCAATATAAAACAATATTTACCTTTTGTTATGCCCGCATAATACAATATACGACAGCCAGAAAGATTTCTGCCGCGGTTAAGGCCATAAAAAAGCCCTTCCAGAACTAGGGAAAGGCTTATAACCCTTACGTATATTACGTTTAGTCTACTTCTGCGTAGGCCTCGATGGGTGCGCAGGTACATATTAAATTACGGTCTCCATACGCATCATCAACACGTCGTACCGCTGGCCAAAACTTATTTTCAGAAACATATGGAAGTGGGAATGCCGCTTTTTGACGACTGTACGGGAAGTCCCAATCATCACTAGTTAGCATTTCCAACGTATGTGGTGCATTTTTTAGCACATTGTTCGGTTCATCGGCAGATGTGGTATCGATTTCTTCCCGTATGGAAAGTAGTGCTTCACAAAAGCGGTCAAGTTCGGCTAAACTTTCACTTTCGGTAGGTTCGATCATTACCGTTCCTGCAACGGGGAAGGAGACGGTCGGGGCATGAAAGCCATAATCCATCAACCGCTTTGCGATGTCGGTGACTTCGATACCATGATCTTTAAACGGTCGGCAGTCAATAATCATTTCATGGGCTGCCCTTCCTTTTTCACCGGTATATAGCACCTCGAACTTACCGCTTAATCTGTGCTTAATATAATTGGCGTTTAAGATGGCGATTTCTGTCGAACGTCGGAGGCCTTCCTCACCCAACATTTTGATGTATCCATATGAAATAAGACACACGGAAGAACTACCCCAAGGAGCCGCTGAAATAGCCTCTATAGCGTTCTCTCCTCCGGTCTTGATAACTGGATTGCTTGGTAAGAACGGTACCAACTGTTCGGCAACACATATAGGGCCTACTCCAGGTCCACCACCGCCATGGGGTATGGCAAATGTCTTGTGGAGGTTAAGGTGACATACATCGGCGCCAATTTTACCCGGATTGGTCAGTCCGACCTGGGCGTTCATATTGGCACCGTCCATATATACTTGCCCGCCATGATAATGAATCAATTGGGTAATCTGCATAATTGACGATTCAAAAACGCCATGGGTAGAGGGGTAGGTCACCATCAACGCGGCAAGATTATCGGAATGTTTCGTCACTTTTTCCTCAAGGTCGGCGACATCGATATTTCCTTTTTCATCAGTTTTGGTCACTACCACTTGCATTCCGGCCATTACGGCAGATGCGGGGTTCGTACCGTGAGCTGAAGCTGGAATAATGCAAATATTTCTGTGTGCCTCGTTACGTGATTTGTGGTAGGCTCGTATTACCATCAGTCCGGCATACTCGCCTTGGGCCCCTGAATTGGGTTGTAACGACGTACCGGCAAATCCGGTAATGGTGGTCAAATCTTTGGCCAATTCCTTTAGAACGATTTGATAGCCTTCAGCCTGCTCAATGGGAACAAAAGGATGGATATTGCCCCATCGGGCCATACTCAACGCAAACATTTCGGAAGCAGCGTTTAACTTCATGGTGCAGCTTCCCAAAGCAATCATTGAATGATTGAGGGATAAATCTTTGCGCTCCAGTTTTTTGATGTAGCGCATCAATTCGGTCTCGGAATGATACGAATTGAAGACTTTGTTCTGTAAAAAGTCTGTTTTTCTTCGCAGTGCTTCCACAACCGCACTATTTTTCAACAATACGCTTGTACTCACAAAATCCTTTCCTAAGGTTTCGGAAAAAACAGCAACAATTTGGTCAAGGTCTTTGAGTGAAGTTGCCTCATTTACGGCAATGGACACGGTTTCCTCGTCAACATATAGAAAATTCACTGCATGTTTCTCCGCAATCGGTCGAAGCACTTTGGTATCGGTCTTGACCGTAATGGTATCGAAATAGGAGGTATTTATTTGGTATAGGCCTAATTTTTCAAGGCTATCGGCCAAAGTTACCGCGGTCGAATGCACTTTCTTAGCAATATAATCCAATCCTTTAGGACCATGGTAGACTGCGTACATGCCGGCCATCACCGCTAGCAATACCTGAGCGGTACAGATGTTCGAAGTTGCCTTATCGCGTTTGATATGTTGTTCCCTGGTCTGTAGGGCCATGCGCAGGGCGGGCTTGCCATCTACATCCTTGGTTACCCCTATAATACGGCCAGGGATATTTCTTTTATACTGTTCCCGAGTCGCAAAAAATGCGGCATGTGGTCCGCCATATCCTAAGGGTATACCAAACCGTTGTGTGGTGCCAACAACGACATCGACGCCCCATTCTCCCGGAGGTGTTATTAGAACAAGGCTAAGAATATCAGCGGCCACGGCGATTTTAATATCGTTTTCTTTTGCTTTAGTAACGAAATCCCCATAATCATGAATTTGTCCGTGCTTACCTGGATATTGTAGTAAAGCTCCGTAATAATCATTTTTGAAGGTAAATTCCTCATGATTTCCTGCGACCAGTTCGATGCCGAGCGGGGTGGCCCTAGTCTTCAAAAGGGAAAGTGTCTGGGGTAAAATTTCTTCGGATACAAAGAATTTCAGGATAGAATTCTTTTTTTGGTCACGGCTACGTAGGTCAAAGAGCATCGTCATAGCCTCCGCAGCGGCCGTGCTCTCGTCCAAAAGTGAGGCATTGGCCAGTTCCATACCTGTTAGGTCGGAAACTACCGTTTGAAAATTCAAGAGCGCTTCTAGTCTGCCTTGGGCAATTTCGGCTTGATAAGGAGTGTATGCCGTATACCATCCCGGATTTTCCAGAATATTTCTTTTAATCACGGAGGGAGTGAGACTTTCATGATAGCCCAGACCAATATAGGAACGGAACAGCTTATTCTTTTCGGAAAGTTCTTGCATGTGCGCCAGAAATTTGTGTTCACTCATTGCTGGCTCCAAATCTAGCGGATTTTCAAGACGGATTCCCTCTGGAAGAGTTTCAAAAATCAATTGTTCAACACTATCTGCGCCAATAGTCTCGAGCATATGAGTAAGGTCGTCTTTCGTAATGCCTATATGGCGCGATGCAAATAAATCTGTTCTCATGAAAAGGGCTTTAAAAGAAGTTGCAAATTTAAGGATTTATAGCCTGAAATCCATAGATTATCGCTGTAGGCAAAGAAAGTTTTAAACCAAAAACAGAAGTTATTAACGGGTTGCCTACTTTTGTTTCATGCCTAATTTGCACCGTATTTTTAGCTTTTATCTGGACGCCAGTATTCACGTTGCCTTGGCCATTTTGGCCTTGGTTCATGTCACCTGTATTAGCTTAAACATTCCGGTTGATACACATCTGGGTTGGTTTCTGTTTTTTGGATCGATATCCTGCTATAATTTTGTGAAATATGGGGTCGAAGCCGAGAAGTATATTTTGGTAACCGATATACACCAAAAACACATACAAGGAATCAGTTTACTGGCCTTGATCGTCGCGCTTTATCATAGTTATTTTCTAAGCTTGCCAGTCTTTTTAGGGATTGCTGTACTTGTTGTCTTGACCGGGCTATATGCCATACCGCTATTACCCCGTGCGCGAAATCTTCGAAGTTTAGGAGGCTTGAAAATTTTTGTGGTGGCCGTTGTTTGGGCAGGGTCGACCGTAATCTTGCCGGTAATTTCAGTGGAACAATATATTTCTTGGGATGTTCAGATAGAAACCGTGCAACGTTTTATATTGGTCTTGATTCTGCTGGTGCCTTTTGAGATTCGCGACCTCGCCTTTGATAGTATTGAATTAATAACCTTGCCCCAACGTTTTGGGATACTAAATACAAAGATTATCGGAGGCGCTGCCATTGTTCCTTTTTATTGTATAGCGTGGCTTAAAGATGATGTCAGTACGGCGGAGTTGGTTGCAAACGGAATTATTTCCCTGATTTTGGGGATATTGATTTGGAATACAAATAAGGAGAGGCCAGCTTATTTTGCGTCTTTCTTCGTTGAAGCGGTTCCTATATTTTGGTGGATTATACTTCTGATTATTACAAATTATTAAAATTCTTCCTTTAAAATTTCTTTCATTTTCTTTTTATCAGTTTCGCTGAGACTACGAAGATCTGCCTGCTGACAAAGGGAAGTAAGTCTTGAATTTTGCCGTGAAAATTCTGGGCAGTTTTTACAAACAAAAAGATGAAACTTTAGTTTCAGTCTTTCTAGAAAGGTAGCTTCCCGATATTGGACCTTGTTACAGATTAAAGCAGCTTTTTTACAAGAAATCATCATGGTTTGAACCAGTTTTGGTTTAGGCAGCCCATCAAGGTAGTTCTTGCCCGATGGATCATAACCCAAAGGTTAGACGGGTTGATGTCAAGTTCATTACAAATAGTTTCCGTATCCATTTCCTGAATGGTTTTCATGGAAAAAACTAAGGCTTGTTTCTTTGGTAGTTTGGCGATACAGGCATGAATGGCCAGACCAAGCTCTTTATTCTCGATGGCGTCCGTTTCAAAAGAGCTAAAGGGGTCCGCAATCTGCTCTTCAAGCCAATCCCCTTGGGAATCGGTGTGTACGCTATAATCCATTCGTACTTCTGCCCTGCCTTTTTTTGAGTTGGTTTTACGGTAATGGTCAATTACTTTTCTTTTCAGAATGGCGATAAGCCAAGTGCGTTCAGCTGCTTCTCCTTTATAATTTTTTGCCGATTTGAGCCCCGCTAAAAAAGTTTCCTGTACTAGATCTTTTGCAATTTCTGCATCATTTACACGACCTATCGTATAATTGAATAGATAATCGGCGTAGGAATCAATCCATTTTTCCGGATGCAATACGTGCTCGGTCATTTTGTCTTTATCGTCCCCAAAGGTAAATGATTTTGTCTAAATTGCTTTCATTCAATTTTATGGATCACTTTCAAGAGTTTATCCCCTTAATTTATATTTTTGAACCAAATTATAATTATGAAGTTATACATATTAGGCCTTTTATTTTGTTCTGTTTTTTTCGGATATGCCCAGAGTAAGGCAAAGCCTATAACAGAGTTAACAGGGAATGAAATCAGCAATGGGATATTTATTGATGTACGCACTCCAGAGGAGTTTGGAACAGGCCATCTTGATAAGGCTACAAACGTAAATTGGCTTGGAGCGGATTTTACGGAACGTATAGCGGCTCTTAAAATTGATAAGGATGAAACGGTATATCTGTATTGTAAAAAAGGCGGTCGTAGTACAAAGGCGGCACAACAGCTCGACAGTTTAGGTTATAAAAACGTAGTAAATCTTTTAGGCGGTTATGATGCCTATCAAGAAAATAAAGATTGAGTATTCAAACGTCCTTATTTCTTATTTTTTTCAGAGTTTCATCAAAAAAAAGATGAGTTCTGCAGAAGCTAGAGTAAGGTGTCTGCGACTTCTTGCCAATTGTTTACACGTTCGAAACCAGTCGTATGAATATTGTGGGGGGAGGTAAAAAGTAATGACCTTCCCTGAAATTCCGTCAGATTGTAACTTCTATCATCTATTAGAATATCGCCTTTCAAAATATGTTTGTGACCACAAAGAATACGTCGTTGCCAAGGTATAAAGGGGAAATGGACATCTAGCCATTCTGATTTTTCCTCAAGGGAATTCGGAAATTGCATTGCAGCCGAAGCGATATAAACCTCATATTTTTCGTTCAGCGCCTCTAATACAGTTTGACTATCGAGAATTGGATTCAAATTGCGAAAAAAGCCTCGATTGCGCGCATGATCTTTTACGCTTGTCTGTCTCTCTTCGGGTACCGTGTGCCAAACTTCTTTACCCATACAAGTTTCTAGGGAAAGATTTTCTTCATAATCACGATTGTAAATTTCGACGTGCGCCCCATACGTATCCGCCATTACTTCGTCCATATCTACAAAAAGAATCATAACTGCTATTTTTTGGTAAAGGTCGTGAAATTTGGGAAAGTGGAAAAGCTATATATTAAATAGATAACCTTTGCTTAACTTTTATTCGATTTGCAGTTAGATTAATCCAAATAAAAAAGAGGGCGTCCCCACGCCCTCTTTAGTCGTTAAAAAAAATTACTTGATATAACCTTTTTAACCTACTTATGAATGTCAAATGTAGGAGAATAAAATCAATTTTAATAATCTTTTTCGCAATTTTTTTGACTCATTTATAAGTGATTTGTCAGTTTTTTCTTTGTAAAAACTTGTTGCTTAAAGAACTGCAGCTAATAAAGAGGATTAATTTGCTTATATAGAGCAATTATAATACCATTAATTGAATCTATTCTACGATTTTAAGTCTGTACACTTATAAAAAGTTAGTTTGATTCTAAAAGTCCAGCGCGTTCCAAAAGAGCCTCGACCTTTGGTTCCGCCCCACGAAAGCGTTTGTAAAGTACCATCGGATTTTCGGTGCCTCCCTTCGAAAGTATATTATCCTTGAATTTTGTAGCGACAGTTTTATCAAAAATTCCCTTTTCCTTAAAATAGGCGAAAGCATCTGCGTCTAGAACTTCTGCCCATTTGTAACTGTAATATCCAGAGGAATAACCGCCTTGAAATATATGTGCAAAGGCTGTACTCATACAAGTTTCCGTTGTTTCAGGATACAGTGTAGTGCCTTGAAAGGCATGGTTTTCGCGGGCTTTAACGTCTTTAATTGCCGTCGGATCTTCACCGTGCCACGACATATCTAATAAGCCAAAACTTAACTGACGCATGGTTTGCATACCTTCTTGAAACGTGGCGGAATCTTTAATTTTGGTAATGAGCTCCATGGGAATGCGTTCGCCAGTTTCATAATGTGTGGCAAAGAGTTCGAGTGCCTCTTTTTCAAAGCACCAATTTTCCATCACTTGACTGGGGAGTTCGACAAAATCCCAATAAACTGAAGTACCTGATAAACTAGGATAGGTTGTATTTGCCAGCATGCCATGAAGTCCGTGACCAAATTCGTGAAACAAGGTGGTTACCTCGTTAAAGGTCAATAGAGATGGTTTGGTAGCCGTACTTCGTGTAAAATTGCATACGTTTGAGATGTGTGGGCGCACGTTAATGCCGTCTTTTCTGTACTGTGGTTTATAAGATGTCATCCAAGCACCGCCCCGCTTTCCTTTTCTAGGGTGGAAATCTGCATAAAAGAGAGATACAAAGTCATTCTTTTCATCGTAGACCCTATATGTTTTCACCTCTTTGTAATAGGTATCGATATCAAAAACTTCTTCGAAACGCAATCCAAATAATTTTTCCGCCACTTTAAAAACCCCGGTGATAACATTTTCTAGCTTGAAATAGGGTTTTAGTTTTTCGTCGTCAAGGGAGAAAAGTTTTTGTTTTAATTTTTCGGAGTAATAGCTGCCGTCCCATTTTTCAAGACGATCAATACCATCAAGATCTATGGCAAAATCTTCTAGTTGTTTAAACTCCCGTTTTGCGGCAGGTTTTGCCTTTTTCAGCAGTTCTTCTAAAAATTCGGTAACTTTTTCGGGAGTCTCCGCCATTCTTTCTTCAAGCACGAAGTGGGCATGGGTTTTATACCCCAGAAGGTTGGCTCTCTCATAGCGTAGGTTGGCAATACGTAATACATTCTTTTGATTATCCAGTTTATTACCGTGAAAACCTTTACTGCCAAAAGCCAAGGATAACTTTTTACGGAGTTCACGGTTCTTGGCGTATTTCAAAAAGGGAATGTAGCTTGGGTAATCTAGGGTTACCAGCCATCCTGTTTTATCTTTCGCTTGAGCCAATTGTGCCGCCGCTTCCTTTTCTCCATCAGGCAAGCCGTCAATATCGGATTCGTCCGTTAAGTGCATTTCGTAGCTATTGGTCTCTTCCAGGATATTTTCACCAAAAGTCAACTTGAGCTTAGAGAGTTCCGAATCAATTTCCCGTAAGCGCTTCTTTTTATCATCCGGTAAGTTGGCTCCATTTCGGCTGAAACTTTTATATTTTTTATCTAATAAGGTTTGTTGTTCTACACTAAGGTTCAACATGTCTTTTTGGCTGTAGACAGATTTTATGCGTTTGAACAAGGCTTCATTAAGCGTAATATCGTTACTGAATTCAGAGAGTAGGGGAGAAACTTCTTGTGCAATCTTTTGTATGTTTTCGTTGGTCTCCGCCGAATTAAGATTGAAAAAGACACTTGAGATGCGGTCAAGTTGTTGCCCGGAAAACTCCAAGGCTTCAATAGTGTTCTGAAACGATGGATTTTCGGTGCTGGACGTAATCGCATCGATTTCCGAACGGGCGTCGTCAATGGCCTGAAGAAATGCAGGTTTGAAGTGTTCGTTCTCAATTTGGGAAAAAGGGGCGGTATCGAATTTTGCTAGAAGGGGGTTCATTACGATATATACTTTTTTAAAAATTATTCCTTAAAAATTAAATTTGCTGTAATTGCGGACTAGGCACCTTGGACTTTCAGCGCACCATCCAATACTTTTTGTTTTAGACTTTCTTTGTACGCAATGATTTTATCAAGTACAGAGGCTTCAGAAGAACCAATTATCTGAGCCGCAAGAATGCCCGCATTCTTCGCCCCGTTCAACGCTACCGTTGCTACTGGTACCCCGCCTGGCATTTGAAGAATCGATAGGATAGAATCCCAGCCATCAATGGAGTTACTGCTTTTTACGGGTACGCCAATAACGGGCAGAGGCGTCAAAGCGGCAACCATACCTGGAAGGTGTGCTGCACCACCGGCCCCGGCGATGATTGCTGAATATCCTTTCGTATGCGCAGACTTCCCGAATTCGAACAATTTCTCAGGGGTTCGGTGAGCTGATACGATGTCAACATCGACTTCTATACCAAACTGCTTTAATATGTCGATGGCTTCCTGCATCACTGGCATATCGCTGGTGCTGCCCATTACGATGGCTATTTTATTCATATTTATGTACTTATGACTCTAATTGTTTCCTTTACGTGTTGGGCGATTCTTCGAGCTTCGTCAACATTTTCATTTACAATGGTCACATGGCCCATTTTCCGAAACGGACGGGTTCGTTTTTTTCCGTATATATGGGGAGTTACACCCTTCATCCCCAAGATGTCCGCTATGTTTTCATAGACTACATTTCCAGTATGACCTTCTTCGCCAACGAGATTGACCATAATACCGGCAACCTTACTACGGGTATCTCCCAAAGGTAAATCGAGAATCGCTCTAATATGTTGTTCGAATTGGTTGGTATAGCTCGCCTCGATGCTATAATGGCCACTATTATGGGGTCGGGGCGCCACTTCGTTCACCAAAATCCTATCGTCCTGGGTCTGGAACAATTCCACCGCTAAAAGTCCGACATGCTTCATTTTATCTGAGACCCGCAAAGCGATTTCTTGCGCTTTCAGGGCTATTTTCGGATCGATACGAGCGGGGCATATAACGTATTCTACCTGATTGGCTTCGGGATGAAATTCCATTTCGACGACAGGGTAGGTCTTTACTTCTCCACTGACACTACGAGCCACGATAACGGCCAATTCGTTCTTAAAATCAATCATTTTTTCGGCTATGCATTCCCCATCCGGCAAGCCCTTTAAATCATCAAGTTTTCGAACAACCTTGACGCCTTGTCCGTCGTAGCCGAAACGCGCAGCTTTCCATATAAAGGGAAAATTCATCCCTCCATTGGCAATGCTATCCTCGATTTCACTCCTGTAGGCAAAACGATGGAATTCGGCCGTAGGTATTTCCTTATCCACATAAAACAGTTTTTGATGGGCTTTGTTCTGTATGATTCGGAGTGTTTTGGTGGGCGGATATACCTCCAAGCCTTCCTCTTCCAACTTTTCTAAAGCAGCTAGATTGACATTTTCGATTTCGATGGTCAATACATCAACTTGCTTGCCCAAATTATAGACGGCATCGAAGTCCATCAGGTCGCCCAGAATAAATTCGTTGCAAGCTATTTTACATGGTGCATCTTCCGAAGCATCCATAACGACGGTATGAATGTCGAATTTCCGGGTTTCATAGAGTAGCATTTTTCCTAATTGGCCTCCGCCTAATATGCCTAATTTGAAATCGGATGAAAAATAGTTATCTGACTTATCTGTTGCCATGGCTTCTGTTGTTCTACAAAAATACGTTGAATTCCCAAAACGAGCCCTGCGCTCTATAAAAAGCGGAATCAAAACGCTATATTTGGCTTTTTGCAAAATTTTATCCTTTGATACAGCTCCACGATAAACAATTCAAACCTTTTTTGAGCGAAGCCCAAATCTTGGCCGCAGTACAATCTGTTGCGGATAAAGTGGCTATTGATTATAAGAACGAAATACCAATATTCGTTGGGGTGCTTAATGGCTCATTTATGTTCGTATCCGACTTTTTGAAGGCATATCCACACCCTTGCGAAGTATCGTTTGTAAAATTGAGTTCATATCAGGGTCTTACCTCCACCGGAATTGTCGAAACTTTGTTAGACGTTCCGGAAAATATCGAGGGACGGAGTGTAATTATCCTGGAAGATATTATTGATACCGGCCGCACCTTAAAAGAACTCATCCATATTTTTTCAAAGACCAATGTCAAGGAATTTAAAATAGCCAGTCTTTTTTATAAATCCGAAATCTACAATGGGGAATATGCCATCGATTATTGGGGTATAGAAATTCCGGACAAATTTATCGTGGGATACGGATTGGATTATAAAGAACTGGGCCGCAACCTTAAAGCGGTTTATCAACTAAACCAAAAACATATGATCAATATTGTTCTGTTCGGGAAACCGGGTGCCGGCAAAGGTACGCAAGCGGAATTTTTAAAGGAAAAGTACAATCTTAAACATATTTCGACAGGCGATTTATTTCGCTATAATATAAAGAACAAGACAGAGCTCGGGATATTGGCGCGGTCTTATATGGATAAGGGCGATCTAGTACCGGATGAAGTGACCATAAAAATGTTGGAGGAAACGGTTAATAATAATCCGGACGCCAGTGGATTCATTTTTGATGGCTTTCCGCGAACTACGGCACAGGCAGATGCATTGGATGCTTTTTTGAAGACCAAAGATTTAAAGATTGACGCTACGATTGCGCTGGATGCCAATGATGAGGTGTTGATACATCGTCTATTGGAACGTGGTAAAGTGAGCGGCCGTACCGATGATCAAGACGAGCATAAAATTCGCAACCGATTTGATGAGTACAATGAAAAAACCGCGCCCCTTAAGGAATATTACGAAACACAAGGTAAATTTCACAGTGTTAACGGTATCGGTGACATCGATGCGGTAACCCACAGGTTGGAAAAGGTAATTGAAGAATTGTAAATTTTAAATGACAAACCTTAACCCGAAAATATGACCGAAGGCAATTTTGTAGATTACGTTAAAATACATGCCGAATCTGGTAATGGGGGTAAAGGTTCCGTGCATTTGCACCGCGAAAAATACATTACCAAAGGTGGTCCGGATGGTGGTGATGGCGGTCGTGGAGGACATATTATACTGCGCGGCAATGAAAATTTGTGGACGCTCGTCACCTTCAAATTCAAAAAACACTTCAAGGCCGATCACGGAGGGCATGGCAGTAAGTCACGAAGTTCGGGAGCGGATGGTGCAGATGTCTATTTAGACGTGCCGTTGGGAACAGTGGTCAAGCATGCTGAAACGAACGAGACACTATTTGAGATTACCGAACAGGGAGAGGAAAAAATTCTTGTTGAAGGCGGTTTGGGCGGGCGTGGAAATTGGCATTTCAAGAGCAGCACCAATCAAACCCCGAGGTATGCACAACCTGGTATCGAAGGAAAGGATATTGAGGTAATCTTAGAACTCAAGATACTTGCCGATGTAGGATTGGTTGGATTTCCGAACGCAGGTAAATCTACCCTCTTATCGGTTATTACATCGGCGAAACCCAAAATTGCGGATTACGAATTTACAACCTTAAAGCCCAATCTGGGAATTGTTGAGTATCGTGATTTTAAAAGTTTTGTAATGGCCGACATTCCTGGCATTATCGAGGGTGCCGCAGAAGGCAAAGGATTGGGGCATTATTTTTTAAGACATATCGAGCGCAACTCTACCCTTTTGTTCTTGATACCCGCTGATAGTGCCGATATTGGTAATGAATATCGGATTTTACTCGATGAACTTCGCAGATATAACCCAGAACTCATTGATAAGGAGCGTCTGGTGGCCATTTCCAAAAGCGATATGCTAGACGAAGAATTGATAGAAGAGTTGCGAACCGAGCTTAACGAAGACCTGAAAGACGTACCTTTCATGTTCATATCCTCGGTGGCCCAGCTGGGCATTACGGATTTGAAAGACCGACTTTGGGAAATGTTGAACGTTTCGGCTGACCAATAAATGCCTAAATTAAAACTATGAAGAGGATAGCTTACCTTGTGATGGTCGCCCTTTTATTTTCGTGCAATGCGATAAAAGTGAATTACGATTACGATAAGGAAATCAATTTTGCGGCCTATACCACTTACAATTATTATCCTGATATGAAGACCGGGTTGAGTGAGTTGGATACAAAACGTCTTCTTAATGCAGTGGATAATGAAATGAAGGCGAAAGGCATACTGCTTGCCGCAGAACCTGACTTTTTCATTAATATCGAGAGTAATTCATTTCAAAAACCCAGAAACAATTCGGTCGGTGTCGGACTTGGCGGTACGGGTCGTGCTGTAGGAGGAGGTCTTTCGGTAGGTATTCCGGTCGGCGGCCCAAAAATGGAACGGCAAATACGGTTCGATTTTGTCGATAACGAAAAAGACCAACTTTTCTGGCAGGCCGAAAGCCAAAGTCCTTTTAATGAAAAAGCTACTCCGCAGCAGCGTGATGAACAGCTCAAAGCCTTAGCGGTAAAAGTTTTTGCGCAGTACCCTCCGAAATAGGGCTTATTATGGGTTTAAGGAGAACCTTTTTCGTTTAGACACTCACTTTACAACTTTTACGCGTATTCCTTTGCTATGGCTACTAAACTCCGGGGCGTACATGCTCTGAATGGTTGTAATACCATTGCTAAACGTTCCGGCATTGTTCACTCTCAGATCATATTCGAAAACGTAAACACCTTTAGGCAAATAGTCAAAAAAGAAATTAGTGCTGGCATCCTTGGTGCTTTCATAATAACCAAGTCCGTCTTGCCATTTGTATTGCGATAGCACGTTTAGTGGCTCAAAGCCGGCGGCACGCATATCTTTCATATGCAAAAATTCCATATCGCGATCAGCTCGTAGTTCGATGCGTACGCGGACCAGATTACCGACTTTTACATCAGTATCTTCGATAATTTCAGATAATTCTTCACCTGCATCGGTGTTCTTTTTGAGAAAGAGTTTCTTCTTCAAACGTAATGGAGTATCTGCGGAGGTGATCTTATCCAGTTGCTCAAAATATTGCCAGTAGAGTGCGCCCCAAGCGATACCCTTACCTTTTTTGCTAAGTTGAACTGTGGCCATTTTGGGTGTAATGTCATTAGCATTCCAAGACGTTTTATAATACCCTGTACCCGCTTCGATTTTAACCTCTTCAAGTTGGGAGGGGTCCATTTTCATTCCTCCAATCACTACATCAACTGCATCGCCTACGGATAGCCAATCACTTCCTTGGAGTAGTAGTGCATAAATGGCTTCCGTAGTGGCTTTGGTCGTGTTCCATTGGTTGGTCTGTTTATTTTTCAATAACCAAACCTTCAAATCATCGATAGTTTTGGTGTTGTTTTGAATTTCTCCAAAGGCTTCGATCATCAAGGCCTGAGTTTCAATTTGGGCCTCGTGCCAGTACCAAGAGGACTTATTTTCTTTCCAGTACATACCCTGCTCGTCGGAGGTGATACTATTTTCTTTTATGGAACGCAGTATGTCGTTAGCCGTATTATCCTCGTTCATACGGTACATGGCCAAAGCCAACATTCCTTTGGGATATAAAGATTTTTTATTCCAATATTTTTTTGCTTGCCCTTTATAATAGGAAGTGGCCTCTTCTATTTTTTTTGAGATTTTGATATCGGAAAAGAAACTACGCATATAGAGATAGTGTATTTGGATCATACTTAAATGATCGGCGTCGATATCGTCGCTATGATTTTTCATATAGGCATACTCTTCTAAAAACTCGCAATCTAGATAGGCGATGGCATTTTTCAACATTTTTTCCGATTCGATACTATTACTTGGTACGGTTAGAGCATTACTCTGGGCAGCACCCTGGGTGTTGGTAATTAGTTTCTCAAGATGACCCATACCGGTGACGATATGCTGGGTAATAAAGCGATTGTCAGGTCCGCCATTAAACCAGGGCCAAGCACCTGATGCACTTTGGCCGTTTCTAAGCTTGTTCAGTGCATTGTTTCGTTCGTTTTTCATCTTATCTAGATTGAACAACAGGGCGATCCGTTTTTTCTGCTCAGTTTCGGTTTGAGCATCACGAACCCAAGGCGTTTCTTGAATTAATATGGATTTAAGCTCTTCGTTCTTTTCTAGGTTACTGAGCAGGGCATCGGAATTTGCCCATTGCTTGAAAACTTCCTGAATCCTATCATTTGAATTCGCGATATGGCTCGCCAGCGCATTGGCGTAATAGCGCGCAAAGGTCTGCTCGTTGCAATCATAGGGGTACTCCATTAAATAGGGCAGGGCTTGTACTGCAAACCAGGCCGGGTTCGAAGTGATTTCCAAGGTTAACTTATGTTGCTGTAGTGTAGTTGATGTATTATCTTTTAATTTTTCGAGGGTAAACGTTTTGGTTTGGCCACTTCGCACCGACATAGGTAGAGTTTCGGTAACGAGCTTTCGATTGGTCAATACCGGAAGAAGATTCTGTTCTCCATCGCTATAGTTTCCAGCACTGGCTATGATTTTATATTGTATCGCTTGTATGCCATTAGGAATATTCAAACGCCAAGAAACTTGGGTATTTCCCATTGAATCGAGCTTAAAATTTCTAATGCCTTCTACCTGTTGCCACGGGTTAACGGCACCTTCCGCAGAGGAGCTAATGAATAGCTCTCCTGAAATATCTATATTCGTGAGCGCATCTATCAGTACTAGCTTAGCCTGCCCTTGCAGCAGCTTTTCCGTAAGATTCACAATTTTAGAACTGATGGTAATTTCATCGCCCTCCCTTAAAAATCGTGGTGTATTGGGAATGACCATTAGGTCTTTTTGGGTAACGCTCTCCAAGGTCCGTACGGCACTTTCCAAGGATTTTGTATGGGCCAAAAGCTGTAATTTCCATTTGGTCAGCACTTCTGGCGTGGTAAAGTTGAAGGAAACGTTTCCTTCTGAATCCGTTTGTAATTGTGGAAAAAAGAAGGCAGTTTCCTGTAGGTTTTTACGAATCTGTACCTGATCAAAATCGGTTCCATTTTCATCTGCTTCTTCCGTCTTTACTTCCAGTCCTGCAACTTTACCATTCAGGTCGTCTTCTAGGCGAGCAGGACTTGTGGCCACAGCTTCTTCGTTTTCCATCATGTCTATTGCCATAACTCCCTTGTTTGCAGATCTTTTAATCATCCCATTTGATAGTAAGTCATAACCAGCTCGTCCAAAGTACAATTGAAACCAATTGAACGTATCGTAACTTTGAGCGGTATAACTAATCACATTATTATCCAAAAACGTACGGAAATCGGTGACTCCAAAACTTTCCCGTGCGTTAGTATATATTCTTGAATAATAAGTAGGTTGTAGTAATGGATTGAAAAGCCAATCATGTGGAATAAACGCATCTAAGGAAGCATCATACATACTGGCCAGGAATTCTGCGGTTACCCTGTCACCTTTTGGTCCCTTTATGGTAAAAGCCCAAGTTTCATCGGTGCCGGGCGCAAGCTTATCACGAAAGGTCTGGGTTTCAATGGTAAGATCTGTTTTTGGATAGGGTACAGCAATAATTATGTTTCCGGAGGTAAAGGCATTAAAGGCCGAAAAGCTATAATTAATGGCGAAACCCCCTAAATCATCCGGGTTAACCGGAACCATGAATGATGTAGTGTTTCCACTCAAATCAACGACGTGCGTATCTACAATTTTAGTATTCTTTTCAATAAAAATAGAGACACTAAGTTCATCGGCAGCGGAGGAGACCTTGACCTCTACCATATCTCCAATCGAATACTTTTGTTTATCCGTCGTAATCTGAAACAGTTGCCGATCGGCCGATTTTTTATCCGATTCGCTGTATAGGGTAGTTTGCGCCAAAGCTTTGACTTCTTGTCCAAGGGCATCAGAGGTCTTTAATTCTATCAGATATTTACCGGAATCCCATTTTTTGCTTAATTTAAGTGGGACTTCGGTAGAAATTCCAGTATTGAAATCCGATTCCCAGACCAAGTCGCCTTTATCCCAAGTGGTAGGGTCATCTTCGTTGGCAATCGCCTCATGTGGGAAGCGCTTCTTAAAATCTTCTTTTTCCCAATTTTCGTAATCTGGAGCGGGCCAAGGTCTTGGTCGCAAAACATTGTCAGGTGCTTGCAGTTTATACATTTTGAGCGTACCTCGCGCTTTTATCGGCTGATTGTTGAGGTTATTCGTTACTAGGAATATCGTATCCGTTTTTTGCGCTTTATTCAATCGATCAGGTATTTCGATACTGGCGCTGATAGCATGGTAACCAACGGAAACAATACTGGTAGCGCTATGGGTCTCTCCATTGATATCGGTAACATCTGCAGTTACCTCATATTGAAATGTCGGCAGGTCTTCTTTGGATAGACTGTTGTCGGGTAAGGCTTTAAAATTGATCTCATAGTTGCCGGATGCATCGGTCGCTGTTTCACCATGGGCAATTTCCTGAGGGATAGTTTTCACATATGGGAAATGCCAATAATACCACATTGGAAAATAGACCACTCGCCTTACGCTATAAAGGACTTTAGCCTCGGTAATATTGCTTCCGGCGTAGGCGGTTGCTGAACCTCTAACGGTGATGCTGTCGTTTATACGAAAGGTTTCAGTTACCGGATCGAACGACGTCTCGAATTTGGGACGCTTGTATTCTTCAACGGAAAATGAGGTGTAGCCATTTACCGCCGTTTTTGTCGAAGTGACCTGTAACGAAAAATTACCGGTCAGTCCAGAATCAGGGAGGATGAATTCCCCTGCAAATGAGCCGTAATCATTGGTGATGAATTGCTGGGTTGCGACAGTTTGGCCATTTACATCCTTGAGATCGACCTGTACTTGGGTATTTTCGAGAATACTTGATTGCCCTTGACTTTTACGTACGGCTATTCCTTTAAAATAAAGCGGCTGACCCGGTCTATATATACTACGGTCTGTAATTAAAAAACAGGAATAGTCGTCGTTCGTTTGTTGTAAGTTGTACCGAGTGTCAATATAATACGGACCAAAAGTAGCTTTGTCATTTTCATGGGCGATAGTTACCGTAATATCTGAGCGATATTCTTTTGACAGGGGGATGTTGATTATTCCATTGGTATCTGCGGTCAAGGTTTGTTTCAGATAGTCATTTTTATGATTTTTAAGATAGCTCAATTGAACCTTTACTTTTGAAACGGGATGCCCGTTCCTTCGATGTATCACCTGAAATTGATGGGCATCTGAAAGCTGTTTTGATACTAGGGCCATGTTGGTCACCTGTACTGGACTGAACGCAAAGCTGTCCTCTTTGAACGTTGAGGTATCATCAATTAAGGGCGTAGCTAAAATCACGTACTGCCCGTTATCAAGGCCCGGAAGTAGTATTTCAATGCTATGCATCTGATAATCTTCTTTATCTATTAGAGTTGCCTCCCACGTCTTTGCCACGGCAAGTTTTTGAAGAAATTCGCGTTGCTCTGAATCCTTATAAAGATTGTTCAGCTGATTCAGTTGCTTTTGGGATATGCTGAGAGCGCTTAGTCGCAGACCGCCCAGATTTTTATAGTTGACCAATAGTCGTGAATCTTCTTGTACGGGAACTATGGACTCGTTCTTTAGCTGAAGGTCGGCAGCTATAATTTCCGATTTCAAGGCTTCGCATTTTTTAGCTCCTCGGCTATTCGGAAATTGTGCAATTACCGAATCGCAAAGCGTCAAAGCTTCTTTTTGTTTCCATCGATTTTCGTCATTACTTTTTGGATCATAGGTGTTTCCCTGTTGTACGTACAGCTCGGCGATTTTATAAGTATAAAGTGCGGATACCTCGTGCTGACCTAAGTTTTCGGCAGAGTTTTTTAAAACTTCTAGGTATAGCTCTTCTTTGTCAGCGAACACGGCTTTCTCATAGATAAACGCCAACCTTTCAATATCTACGTCGACAAGGGCATCTAAATCGGCATCTGGATAATGAAATTTCAGTAGGTCTTGATAGACTATCAGCGCTTTAGATTGTAAGGAGGTTCGGTCTTGGGTTTCTATTTTTTGCTGTGTAAATGTATAGGCCTCACTTAGGAGTTCTGGGTCGTCGATTTGAAATTGATCTGCCGGGCGGGTAATGTCACTTTCATCCGTTTTATAAAAATCAAGTGCGCTGTGGGCGAGCACATCGAATAGGGTAGGGCGGTATTTTTCGGAATCGGTTTGTGTATGTACTATTTCCTTGAAAGCTTTAAGTCCTGTGTTTTGGAGCTTTTCTTTATTTTTTAGGGATGCATCAAAATGAGCACTAATTTCATAGAATAACGTTGTCAAATCCCAGGTTCGAAAGTCAGTGGAATCTACTTTGCTTTCCGTTTTGGTACGATCGTAAAATTTGTAGCGGTTTTGTTGAAAATATTGCCAATATAGGTTGGCCAAATAGCTTTCCAAAACATTCTTGGTAGGCGATTCGGCATTCTTGATTTCAAACCTAAAAGCATCGATGATATTCAATTGAGCGTCTTCCTCTAAGATTAAGGCGTACTTTGATGTGAACAACAAAGCCTTTATAACTTGGGCGGAGTTCTTTTCCTTTTTTGCTTTCGCAGAAATGATCTTGACTTGTTCCAAAGCGGATTTGGTAAGTTCATCCTTTTCAAGATTTGCTACTTTTTCCCAAAGAGAATCGTACGAATCTTTCGATGATTGTGCATGACCTAACGAAAATGCCAAAATCAACATAGGTAAAATGAGAACTATTTTAGGATATTTCATTTCTGGAATATAGAATTAAAATTACACAACAAAGATTTACAAAAGCTATGCCACGGGCAAGTATAAGGTAGTGGATAACACCTTTGGGTTAAGCAAAGGATTTGTGACTAATGACCGTTACCAACAAAATTTTCAAGTAGTTTACTTCGAACTGGCATGGCATTGAACTATCTCAGTCAAGGGAGAAATTGCAACAAATAATTATAGTGACTTCAACAAACCGCCGTCTATCGGAATCTGGGTGCCAGTGATATAGGCTGCTTTGTCAGAGGCCAAAAATGCCACCAAATATCCATATTCCTTAGGTTCTCCAATTCGCTTGACGGGTACTTTTGACTCCATGTCAGAACGCACATCAGCTTGTGAAATACCCAATTGGTCCGCTTTTTTAGCGTTGAGCTGGTTAATACGGTCTGTATCAAAATACCCGGTCAGTATGCTGTTCACTGTTATGTGATGCTCCCCTACATCACTGGCCAGCGATTTGGCCCAAGTAACCACTGCGGCGCGAATGGTATTCGAGAGTGCCAAATACGACAATGGCTCTTTTACGGACACGGAGGCCACATTGATAATACGGCCCCATTTATTTTTTAGCATTTGTTTTAGGGCTAGTTCTGTGGTAAATACTACGGTCTTGAAAAGTAGATCAAAGGCTTCCTGGTAATCGGGGAGATTTTTTTCAAGGGTATTTCCGGCAGACGGCCCCTGTGTGTTATTGACGAGAATATCAATGGAATGATTCTCGAAATACTCCGAAATTACTTTCTTATAGTCATTGAAATTCGAAAAATCGACTACCAAATAGCTATGTATTTGCCCATTTTCGGTATCGAGATCGTCTACAAGTGCCTTCAGTTTATTTTCGCTATGTGACATCACGGTTATGCTGGCCCCACTTTTCGCGAGTTGTATGGCTATGGCTCTGCCGATTCCGCTACTACTGCCACCGATAAGGGCGGTCTTATTTTTTAAGGATACGTTCATGACATGATATTATTTATAGGCTTCCCTTACCGGACTGAAAACATCCATAAGTTTGCAAGGCGTCAAGGCCTTTCCACTATGTTTTTTATGAGGTGCAATTATCACGATATCTCCCGGATGGTAGACTTTGGTATATCCTTCTAGGGTGAATTCGAACTTTCCTTCCATAACGTGCATAACCTGTTCGTTCATATGGGAATGTTCTTGTACGCTAGCCCCATTTTCTACTTCCCAAAAAACGATACTCATCTTTTCGGTATGTACCAATTTGCCGTGTAGGCCTGGCATAATTTCTTTGGATGGGATTGTGGCGAGGTTAAGATGCATGTTTAATTGCGTTAGTTGTTTTGAAAATCCTACAGAACTGCCAAAGTTTCATTTAAACCATATAAAAATCCCAATACAAATGCTTTTCATTTTGAATATATCGCATTTTATTTTTGTGAAATCTTTGCTATTACAATGGCAATTCATATTTGTTGTACAGAGGTACAATCGATTTCTTAAATGCCTTGATTTTCACAAACATTTAAAAAAATTAAAGATATGGAATAATAAGAATGATTTTCCTATTTGCCGAAAGTGAGCCAATAATTAAAGAAACCTTGGCATTCAACACTTGCAAGTTTTTGCCTTAAAATTAAACGAGTTTTATGAAGTGGGAAGGCAACACCAAGTTCCACGCCAATACCATCAATTCAAAAAATTCGTAACCTCTAACGCTTCCTCATAGTTTCCGGTAACTTTTAAAGATGGTCAAATTTTTCGTAGGAGGTTTCGCCAAGGCGTAATTTGATGGCCTTCAATAGTCTTTTATAGAACTTGCCGCCTTGCTTGGAAGCGTTTTTATTCGAAGGACTACTCTAATATTTTACCAGTCATCCGTATCAAATTAGTTATATTTTTAGGCTTTTCGTTGGATTTTTTAGAGGATAAACAAGCGGTGGAACAGCAATCAATTTCTTTGTATTCTATACCTCATTCAATTATCTAGACGCTAGAAGTGCCATATTGATAATTCCCTATACTTTTTTCCCTTGCTACCTAGAGACAGATTATATCACCCTTTGCTATCTTTGGCCAAAATAAACAAAAATGCAAATCCATTTTATAGCCATCGGCGGCAGCGCAATGCACAATTTGGCCTTAGCACTCGAGCACAAGGGTTACGAAATTACGGGTAGTGACGACGTTATATTTGAGCCTTCGAAAGGACGTTTGGAGGAAAAGGGATTGCTGCCTGAAAAATTTGGGTGGTTTCCTGAGAAGATTCATGGTTCGCTTGATGCTGTTATTTTGGGTATGCATGCCAAACCCGATAATCCAGAACTTTTGCGGGCGCAGGAAATGGGATTAAAAATTTATTCCTACCCTGAATTCCTTTACGAGCAGTCTAAAAACAAGACTCGGGTAGTAATTGGGGGAAGTCACGGTAAGACTACAATAACCTCGATGATTTTGCACGTGCTGGAATATCACCATCGAAAGGTCGATTATATGGTCGGCGCTCAACTGGAAGGCTTTGACAGAATGGTACACCTTACCGATGAAAACGAGTTTATAATATTGGAAGGAGATGAATACCTTTCCTCTCCCATTGATAGACGGCCAAAATTCCACCTATACAAACCTAATATAGCTTTGTTGAGTGGGATCGCGTGGGATCATATCAATGTATTCCCAACCTTTGAAAACTATGTGGAACAATTTAGGATTTTTGTAGATAGTATCGTAAAAGGTGGAAGTATAACCTATAATGTAGAAGATCCGGAAGTAAGGAAAGTTGTCGAGGCCTCTGAAAATGCCATCCGAAAATTACCGTATACCACACCGCACTACGAGGTTCAAGATGGTCAGACGCTGCTAGAAACCCCCGAAGGCCTGATGCCCATCGAGGTATTCGGAAAACACAACTTGAGCAACCTCGCCGGTGCAAAGTGGATTTGCCAAAACGTGGGTGTTGACGAAGCGGATTTTTACCAGGCCATTGCAACCTTTTCGGGCGCGTCAAAACGCCTGGAAAAATTGGCCGAGGGAAAATCGAGTGTGCTCTACAAAGATTTTGCACATTCCCCTAGTAAAGTGGCGGCTACCACCAAAGCGGTAAAAGAACAATATCCAGAAAGAAAATTGATTGCTTGCCTAGAATTACACACCTACAGTAGTTTCGAACCAGAGTTTTTAAAAGGCTATAAAGGGGCTTTGGATGCCGCTGATATCGCAAGCGTTTTTTATTTGCCAGAGTCGGTTGCCATTAAAAAGCTTGACCCCGTCAATCCAGAACAAATTTTAGAGGCTTTTGAACGTACAGATTTGAAAATATTTACGGATGCCTCCGATTTCAAGGACTTTATTTTTACACAAGATTATGCGGATTGTGTTTTGTTGCTGATGAGTTCCGGTAATTATGGGATGTTGGATTTGAAGGCAGTTGGAGAATTAGTGAGTGGTGCTAAAAATCGTCAATAAATAATTTAGGGGTAATAACCTGCCTAAACTTAGCGTTAACTAGTACTGTTTAACTAGTAAGACGAATCCTATGCCGCAAAAACAAGCCTCTTTCTCCATAAAAAATTGGTCTGACGACGATAAACCTCGGGAGAAGTTGGTGCAAAAGGGAAAATCTTCCCTTTCCGATGCTGAGTTGGTTGCTATTCTTATCGGTTCAGGGAGCAGAAACGAGAGCGCAGTAGCCCTTTCAAAAAAGATTTTGGCCTCCGTTGAAAATAATCTAAACGAATTAGGAAAATTATCGTTAAAACAACTTATGGAATTTCATGGCATTGGTGAAGCAAAAGCGGTTACCATTGTGGCCGCCCTTGAAATCGGACGTCGGAGAAGGGGGTCTGACTTTCAAAAAACTACTAAAATCGGCAGTAGCAGAGACGCTTTTAATCTATTGCAACCACGAATCGGGGATTTAGCACACGAGGAGTTTTGGATTCTCTATTTAAATAATGCCAATAAGGTTTTGCACAGTGCGCTACTCAGTAAGGGTGGACTCACCGGCACCCTTGTAGATGTGCGGATAGTGATGCGGCAAGCGCTCGAATTAGGTGCCGTAGCTTTGGTGCTCGCACATAACCATCCCTCAGGCACCTTGAGGCCTAGCAAAGGGGACAGGGATGTTACGACAAAGGTAAAACAGGCCGCTCTGGCTTTGGATATTACTATCTTAGATCATATTATTGTTACCGAAAAAGACTATTTCAGCTTTGCCGACGAGGGGGTCTTATAAACGACTATTATCAACTTAACAAGCTAGTTTTTGTACTTTCGTGGTTTTGAATGACTATGCTGCTAATTTACACCCATAAGATTACGCCACGCTTCACCTATACCATGAAGCAGATATGTACGCGAATTTTAGGTTTAGATATTTCCTTCACCACCAAGGTAGAAGATTTTATTAAACATACTGGGCCAAAGATTACCTACACCAAGCAGCCGCTACAAAACGAGTTTTTCATCCGTAGTAATGACCTTCTTTTCGAACAAGGCGTTAATGATTTTGAAGTCAAAATTTTTGAATGGGAGGGAATACCCTGTTTTTTTTCTGCAGGGGAACGCAGCAATATCCCTTTTGATATTTTTTCCGCTAGTTTTTATATGTTGAGTCGTTATGAAGAATATCTCCCTCATGTAAAGGACCTTCACGGTAGATTCCCCTCTAGGGAAAGCCTTGCTTACCAACGTAAATTTTTGCAATTGCCTGTTGTTGATATTTGGGCCTATAAATTGTTGGAGGCCCTTGAAGAGAAATTTCCTGAATTGGAACGCAAGTCAAGGGAGTATTCCTATACTTCGGTAATAGATGTCAATACCTCCCACGCCTTTGCGCATAGGGGGTTCGTTAGAACTGTATCAGGTCTCGTCTATGATTTGGCCTCATTGAAATTAGGTCGTGTAGCTGAACGCATAAAGGTGTGGCTATACCCAAAGAAAGATCCGTACGATAATTTCTCGTTTCTTATCCAATTGCATAAGAAGAATGCAATAAAAAGCCTTTATTTCTTTCAGATGGCTACCTATTCGACCTACGATAAAAATGTCTCTCCGAATAGTAACAGTTTTCGATTTTTGATCAAGTCCATTGCTGACTATAGCAAGGTGGCCCTAGCCGCTTCTTACAGCTCATTCGACAGCTTTGATTTGCTCATGAAGGAGAAGAAAAGGCTGAGCGGTGTTATAAACAGGCCGATAGATACCTGTCGGATGCGTTATAATAGAACCAATCTTCCCGATACCTATCGCACCTTGATAGATGCGGGCTTCAGTGACGACTATACCATGGGCTATACCCACGAACCCGGATTTCGTGCCGGTACCTGCACTCCATTTTTTTTTTATGATTTGAATCTAGAAATACAGCAGCCCATTCGAATACATCCTTTTACATTTCACGATTATGCGTTTATAAAAGAAGGCACGAAGGAGATTATTATAAAGCGTATAGATGCCCTGTATCAAGAGGTAAAAAAAGTGAACGGTCATTTTGTTTCCATTTTTTCAAATGAAAATTTGGGATCCGAGCACAAGGTCGACTGGAAAGAGCTGTACAGCTACGTGCTAAAAAAGTACGCCAACTAAATGCTTGCCGCACTATGTTCAAAGAACTGATAACCGACATTTTCTTCGACCTCGACCATACGCTTTGGGATTTCGAAAAGAATTCGGCCCTAACCTTTGAAAAAATATTGAAAGAGCATCAAATTGATATAGATGTTCCTAAGTTTCTTGAAGTATATGTTCCAACGAATCTATCTTTCTGGAAACTATACCGAGAAGAACAGATAACTAAAGACGAGCTGCGTTACCAACGTCTAAAAACGGTCTTCGATGCGTTACAATTTGAGATAATTGATGATAAAATCGATAGTTTGGCTGAAGCATATATCGACCAATTATCCAACAATAACCACCTTTTTCCCAATACCATAGAGATACTTGATTATTTAAGACCCAAGTACCGATTACATATTATCACCAACGGTTTTCAGGAAATTCAGGACAAGAAACTTAAGAACGCCAATATATATCATTATTTTGATCAGATTATCAATTCCGACATGGCCGGGGTAAAAAAACCAAATCCCAAAATTTTTCAGATGGCCCTTCAAAAAGCCAGAACAGTAGCTGAAACCTCACTCATGATTGGGGATAGCCTTGAGGCTGATATTCTTGGTGCGATGTCTTCCGGAATGCATGCCATACATTTCAACGGACATAATGGACCGCTTCACGAAAACTGCCAAATGATTCATGACCTCCACGAAATAAAATCCTTTTTATAGAGTTATAGGGGTAAGAGAGCACCGCTCAAATTCAGGTGAAGTATATAGGTTTTTGAATGAACTATTATATCAAATATATTTTTTTATTCCTTTGTTGCACTACGATTTTTTCATGTGTCGAGGAACAGGATTTCGATCAATTTGATGATTTACGGGCGACTCCTACCATGGAGGCCAGCATCCTGTACGTGGAATCGAATGAAGCCCTTATTAATTCTGCAGGTGATGCCGGTTTCATATCACGGGATTTTAATTTTGATGCATTCAGCTCAGATGTTTTTGCAAAGAGGGTGCTCGATGGCACCCTTACCTATATCGTAGAGAATACCACTAGCAAGCCAATAACTGTTTACATAGAACTCTTGAATGAAAACGGCGAGATTATAGACAGGGAAACCTTAGAAACAGGACCCATTAGGGGTAGAAGTATTCAAAGGGAAGTTGCCTATGGCAATTCAGGAAAAGATATAAATATCATCAAGTTTACTTCGAGTATACGGGTTACGGCCATTAATGATGGTGATTCTACCAGCACTTCGGACCTGCCCGACCCAAAAATCATTTTAAAATCTAGCGGAAAATTCCGAGTTAATATAAAATGAGAATCCCCCGACTACTTTTTTTTGCTCTCTTTTGGGCGTGTATTTTTGTGCAGGGCCAGAATAAGCAGCTGCTGTACGATTTTACGGAAATTCCACAAGCCGGCATGATAAACCCTGGTATGGAAACAGATTTTCAATGGTACGGTGGCGTCCCTGTACTCTCTGGCATTATGCTGCAAGCGGGATCTAGTGGAATTTCTGTCAACGATATCTTTGCCAATGACGGACTAGATATAAATGATAAAATCAGGGAACGCGCTATATTCGGAATGAAACCGAGCGATGAGCTCAGCGGTACCTTTCAAGTGGAATTCCTAAATTTCGGGTTTCGGGGCAGAAATCCCGATAATTTCTACTCAGCCGGTATGTATATGGAAGGTGATGCCATAGGCTATTGGTTTCGCGACTATGCCATCTTAGCAATTGAAGGTAATGCCGATCGCCTTAACGAGAGATTCGATTTATCCCATCTTAAAACCAGGGGGGCATTGGTAAACGTTTTTCATATAGGTTTAAATAAAAGAATCGACCGAAATCTGACAATTGGTGGAAGAGCTAAAATCTACTCCAGTATTTTCGATTTCGATTCAACCCACAACACAGGATACCTTGTGACAACTGAAGGTGAATCCAACATATTTGCCACTACCCTCAATGCCGATATGGAGCTCAGAACATCTGGGGCAAGGGCACTTTATAACGCTAGGGATGATGATAATGTAGCAGGTACCGCAATCAAGAGAGCATTTTTCGGTGGAAACCTTGGCGTTGGTATCGACCTTGGGTTCACCTACCATTTAAACGAACAGACGGTATTGACCGGTAGTCTTTTAGATGTGGGTTTTATTAGTCACACCAACGAGACCAAGAACTACACTTTAAAAGGGAGCGCAACGGTCGAAGGCGTAATTATAACACCTGAAGGTACCATCAATCCCGATACGGACTTCTATCAAGATTTGATAAACGGAATCGAGGAAACGGTCCCTTATGAACAGAACAATGACAGTTATATCAACTTCAGACCGACTAAATTGTATGCCTCGTTACGTTATAATTTTGGAGAGCAAATTGCTAGAAAGGGTAATTGTGAATGTGGAATCAATGCCACACGAAATACATTGCGTTCAAAGTATGCTAATAGTGTAGGAGGACAAATATATATGATAAATCGTCCTAGGGGTCCGCAAACCGCTCTGACCGGATTTTATCAAAGACGTTTTGGCAACAGTATCGCCGTAAAGGGCACATACACGGTAGATAAATTCTCTTATACCAATCTTGGCTTGGGTCTTAATTTACAATTGGGACCGGTAAACCTCTACGCTATGGCCGATAATCTGTTGGCTTATCGTAATTTGGCCGATAGCCGATATGCTTCTTTCCAATTAGGATTAAATATTATATCTTGGGGCAAATAGGGATGTTTCGCATCGCTTAGCCATTTTTAAACTATCAACTGAGGCCAGTATATCATCCCTGATACGCCTATGCCGTTTTCGTTGTTAATCCGATGGCACAGTTATTGCCAATCGTACCCTAAATAACGTAAGAGTTTGATTTTGATATTTTGGCTATTTAACTCGTAGAGTCATATTTATCAGTTATCCATCCTTACCAAATAGTAACGTGTCAAGTTAGAAATTCTATGAAATATACGATAACAGCCTTTTTCTTTTTCACAACTTTAATTGGCATGGCCCAGGAACAGTTGAACGATTATAAGTATATCATCGTACCTAAACAGTTTGCTGAGTTTAAGCGTGAGAACCAATTTCAGACCAGTACATTGGTTAAATATCTTTTTGGTGAAAAAGGATTTGATGCGGTTTATGAGGATGAACTTCCCCAGGAACTTAAAAATAACGCATGTTTGGGACTAAGGGCAAAATTGGTTGACAGTTCTTCGCTCTTTACTACAAAATCAGCTCTAAAGTTAGAAAATTGCAATGGAGAGGAAGTGTTTGAAACCAAAGAGGGGAGGAGTAAGAAAAAGGACTATAAAGCATCGTATGGGGAAGCGTTGCGGGAAGCATTTACCTCCTTTGATAGTATGAATTATGCGTATAACGGAAAATCCGAAAATTCTGAGCCTATAACAGTCAGCATGAGCAACGACATCAAAAAACTACCGGATGATTCTGGTACAACCAATTCATCCGTAAACCGACCGGATGCTATGGTTGATCAGGAAGCTACCCGTGAAAACCAACGCTATGTTGACCGCAGACCCGTTCCCTCTGACATAAATAAATCAGAGCCGGAAAATCAAATGGATAATGACATGGTTGAGCAGGAACCCAAACGCGACCAGCAAAGATATGAAAACCAAAGTGCAGGGACGTCGGACATGAAAGGAAGTAATACGGTCGAGCAAGTTGCAAAGTCCGATACCTCAAACGTATCTTCTGTGAACGACAGAAATAACGCAACTGAAAAGGCACAAAGTGGGGGCTCAAATCAATCTAGTCTTGCGAGCACCACGCTTTATGCCCAAGAATTATCCAATGGTTATCAACTGGTGGATAGTAGCCCGAAAATTCGAATAATTATGGAAAAAACTTCTATGCCTGATTTTTACCTGGCCACAGCAGATGAGAGATCAGGTACGGTATTCAAGAAAAATGACACTTGGTTTTTTGAATATTATTCGGGTAATGATTTGATAACCGAAGAATTAAGTATTAAATTTTAAATGCTTACAAGGGTTCTGAAAGACTTGGGATTACGTTATTTAAGGAAATGAAATTAATGGCTTTCTTTACTTTTCCAGTTTACGGATAGAAAGTTTCAGTATCAATGCTGAAGTTGAATTACTTTAAAAAAGAAATCCTAGTGCATCACGATTAAACCTTAATTGGAATATAGTAAAGGCTTACTTACTGTATTTCCCTTTCCAACGTTTATCCAGAAATTCTTTTATGGCGTTTTCACGGGCGTTAGTTCCCGGTTCGTAAAAAGAAGTACCCGTTATTTCTTCGGGTAAAAATTCCTCGTCTACAAAATTATTCTGGTAGTTATGGGCATACTTGTATTCTTTTCCATAGCCTAAGTCTTTCATAAGTTTGGTAGGCGCATTGCGAAGAGGTAAGGGTACTGATAAATCTCCCGTTTGACGCACAGTTTGCTGCGCTTTTCCGATTGCCGAATAGCTGGCGTTACTTTTTTGGGAGGTGGCCAAATAAATGGCACATTGGCTCAAAATGATGCGTGCTTCCGGATAACCGATGGTCGTTACCGCTTGAAAGGCATTGTTGGCTATTACCAGAGCGGTCGGGTTGGCTAAGCCTATGTCCTCTGAAGCGGAAATCAGTAATCTCCGAGCAATGAACTTCACATCCTCGCCACCTTCTATCATACGCGCTAGCCAATACACTGCTCCATTGGGATCACTTCCGCGAATAGATTTGATAAAAGCTGATATGATATCGTAATGCTGTTCGCCAGTTTTATCGTAAAGTACAGTGTTTTTTTGCACTTTACCCAAAACTAATTCATCGGTTATCGTAATCGAATCACCTTCTTCCGAATTTACGATTAGTTCAAAAATGTTCAAAAGTTTGCGTCCATCCCCCCCTGATAAGCGCATTAAGGCCTCGGTTTCTTTCAGAATGATATCTTTTGTTTTCAAAATAGAATCCTCCTTGATTGCCCTGGTCAACAAATCTTCCAAGTCTTCTTTTCCAAAAGGATTAAGTACATACACCTGACACCGTGAAAGTAGCGCTGGAATAACCTCAAAACTGGGATTTTCGGTAGTAGCCCCGATTAGGGTAACCCATCCCTTTTCTACGGCGGCCAAGAGGGAATCTTGCTGGGATTTACTAAAACGGTGGATTTCGTCAATAAATAGAATCGGATTTTTCGCCGTAAAAAGCCCCCCACTCTGTTTGGCCTTATCTATGACTTCTCGAATATCCTTGACACCACTATTTATGGCACTCAATATATAAAATGGACGTTGGCTTTCGTTGGCGATAATGTTGGCCAAGGTGGTTTTACCAGTGCCTGGAGGTCCCCAAAGAATTAAAGAGGGAATCATTCCTTTTTTGATCTGTCCGGTCAACGATCCATTTTCGCCAACGAGATGTCTTTGGCTTATGTAGTCTTCAAGGGTTTTTGGGCGTACGCGTTCTGCTAAGGGTTGATTCATGATGCAAAAGTAAGATATTTGCAGCATTGGTTTTTCGAAACGCTACTATGTCAATATTTCAGTATGTATCGAATCGGCCAAGTTATTGTTAATTTTACTTTATGTCCGAAAATCTGTACTTCAAGTTCACCAACGCCGTGGTCATTGCGCCATTGGTTGCGATATTAAGTATATGGACTGTTTTTATGATAGAAATTCGTTTTCAGGTCAACCTTAATGAATATGGTATCTATCCACATAAAATTTCAGGATTACCAGGCATTATCTTTAGCCCGTTTATTCATGGTTCTGTCGAACATCTGTATAACAATACGATTCCTTTAGCCATATTGACGGCTGGTTTATTTTATTTTTACCGGAGTATTTCTTATCGCGTCTTGCTTATTGGACTATTGGTATCAGGATTATTTACGTGGACTATAGGTAGGCCTTCTTACCATATCGGAGCGAGTGGTATTATCTATCTTTTGGCCAGTTTCATCTTTTTCAAGGGCATTTTTACTAAACACTATCGATTGGTCGCTTTGTCACTTATAGTAGTCTTTATTTATGGAAGTATGCTCTGGTATATTTTTCCGGTAGAAGATGGTATTTCTTGGGAAGGTCATTTGGGAGGTTTTTTGGCTGGTCTGGCTTTAGCGTTCTTCCTAAAAACGGATATTCCTCCACCTAAAAAATACGCTTGGGAGCATGACGATTATAATGAGGATGCTGACGAGTTCTTACGACAGTTCGATGCGGATGGGAATTTTGTAGGCACTCCTGAGGAAGAAGTCCCCATTGAAAAACCATCCATAAAAATCATCTACGATTTTAAAAAAGAAAACAGTGATGAAAATGATTAAGTACTGAGGTTGGAAAAACCCAAGCTTTTAGTTTGATATATAGATACATAGTACTTTATTATTTTCGCTGCCGAACAACCTCATATAAAAATACTGCACAGGCAACGGAAACGTTTAAAGATTCAATTTCACCCAAGAGAGGAAGTTTCGCCAAATAATCTGCAGCTTTAAGGGTCGAAGGTGAGATACCCCGCTCTTCAGAGCCCATGATAATTGCACAGGGTTCATTAAAACTCATTTCGTAAATTGTCTTATCGGTCTTTTCCGTGGCCGCTACCACAGCTATACCACTAGCCTGCAAATAGTAAACAGCATCTTTAATATGATCAACCTTAACGATGGGGACCTTAAAGGCTGCTCCTGCGGAAGTCTTAATGGTATCCGCCGTCACGGGTGCGGCACCTTTCTTCTGAATAATGATACCATCGACGCCGGTACATTCGGCGGTTCTAATTATAGCACCAAAATTTCGTACATCAGAGAGTTGATCGAGCAATAGAAATAGAGGCGCTTTCTTTTCAGCAACAACTTTCTCGACCAGAGCTTCTAGTTCATAAAAGGTAATGGGAGAGATATTGGCTACAACCCCTTGATGGTTATTTTTCGTAAGGCGATTTAACTTTTCTATAGGCACATACGATGCATTGATTCCGTTTTTGCGAACTAAACCTTCGAGCTCTTTTGATAAATCTCCTTTAAGCCCTTTTTGAATGAAGACTTTATCGATAGGCTCATTGGCATGTATAGCCTCAATGATTGCGCGAATACCGTAGACTTGGGTTTTATTTTGCATGGTGCAAATATAATCGAATTCTTACCAGACCGAAGTATTTAACCATGTGATGGCGTCTTTTAGATAGGGAACGTATTCACAAGGTTCATTATGGGTTAAACCGGGTGCTACCACGAATTCAACAGTGCTACCCGCAGCGACAGTCTGATCGACCCAAGCTTGTGTTTGTGCTAATGGAAATAGTTCATCGTTTTCTCCATGAATGACATATAAGGGGGTCTCGATTTTTCTAGGCTGGCCATCAAGCCCGGTAGTATTGTACGAACTGGCCATAGGTATTCCCGCAGAAAATAGTTCAGGTCGGGTTTCGGCATAGAACCAACTGCCGTTCCCGCCGTTGCTATATCCCATAACTACTACCTTGTTTGGGTCGATATCCCAATACTTAATGGCCAATGTAACAAGACCGATTACCTGTGATTGATTCACAGGTTCTTCCCATAAATTGGTAGCGCCATTCGGGCTGATGACATAGGCTTCAATATTTTCTAATGCGGGCTCTACGTAGCATGATGTGGCTTTATGTGCATTGGGGTCTCCCCCCGCGGCACCATGAAGATGGATGAATAGTGGCTTTTTAATGCCATCGGAAACATTTGGGGCAATAACCCTAAAGTTCCAAGCAAGGCCGCTGGGCGCATCAATTCTAAAGTCTGATATACCTTCATTGACCTCCAACGCTGAAAAGTCTCTTTCGACATCTTCAAATGTGCGATTCTTTGGTATTTCAACTTCGTTGGATGATTCGTCAGAACTACAACCATAGGTCAAGATAGAGGCGATAGTTGCTAGCGTTAAATACAGTGTCCTAATTGATTTCATTGTTTAATTATTTTATCGCTTCAAAGCGAAGTGGCCTCTTAGCATTTCACCATTTTCCAATTCAACACTGAACCAGTAGTCTGACGAACTAAGTGGTTTACCCCTATAAGTTCCATCCCATCCCGATGAGGTTGGTTCGATTTGGGCTATCAGGCTGCCAAACCTATTAAAGATAAAAATCGGGGTTTGAACTTCAAACTCAGAACTTAGTCCATCCAATTGCCAATAATCATTGACCTGGTCACCATTGGGAGTGAAAAATTTTGGGTAGGCAATAATGGTAGCTTCTCCAGAGATACTTCCGCAACCGCTCTGGTTTCTAATAAATACCTTTACAGGTCCTGATGGTAAATTTTGAAAAACCGGACTTTCTTGATAGGGTCCTTCTTCATTATTAATAGTATATTCATATGCTCCGTTGTCGACCATTAATACCTCAAGCCTATCATTGGAGACTTTTATTTCGTTTATCTCGGGAAGCTGATTCTCAATGACAAGAATCTTGCTTTCCGCAGTACATCCGACTACATTGGTAACCACAACGGAATAATTGCCAGGCAGGTTTGTACTTATAGTTGGAGTGCTGGCCCCGGTCGACCAATAGTAGGAATTGGTATCTTCAGGGCCGCTATCGAAACCAGCGGTCAATACCGTTTCATTACTTCCAGAACCGCAAAGTAGTACTTCTTGATTTTCAATAATATCAAATATCTCTAGTTCAAGATTGAACTTGCCAGAACCATAACAGCTATTTTCAGTTTCGATACGAACGAAAACGGTCATCGGCTCAGCGATAAAGGTGTTAGGCAAATAATCTTCAGTACCGACCCTTGATTTTTGTTCGTTGGCGTAAAATCGTATTGAACTATTTTCAGGAAGGTTTAAATTGTTCTTAATAACTTCTCTTTGGGTATTGAAATAAAATGCTCCAGTACCATCTCCCAAGTCACATCCCTTCATATTAGCAATATCCAAAATTTTATTAGGCTTTATTTTTAGTTGAACTTCTGCATAACTCTGGCATCCACTAATTGCATTTATAACTTTTGCCACTATAATTTCATCCGGTTCAGTATTGGTATATTGATAGGGCAATGCGTTGCTATTGGTAGTATCTTGCTGAGCACTTTCCAAGTCACTGTAATAGAAAATAGTAATAATTTCATCGTTGTCGAGACTCACTATTGTATTGGCTTGAGTAAGGTTGAAAGTACTAATGCCATTGGTATTCAAATCATCGGT
>DRGL01000041.1 GCA_011050085.1 Pricia antarctica
TGGGTTTAAAAAACACTCCATTTCGGGAAGAAATTGGGCCAAAGCCAAATTGGCCAAGTGGAAAGGGTTGCTTTTACCAGCGGCCATTTAAACCATAAATTATCGGCGTATTACGTATCCCATCTTGAGATGCATAGAAATACGATCCGATTTTTGTTACATTTCCATGCTTAGCGTATGTTTTCGCACCGATGGGCTTCATACCCCCTATATCATATATCCATAACAATTAGGTAAAATGTACGTAATAATGTACATTTGAACTATATTCTATAGCCATGGAGACAACAAACGCAACGGAGCTTCGCAAGAACCTCAAAAGAAAACTCGATACCGTTTCAAAGGACAGGGAAACCCTCATAATCCATAGGTCGGGGGAAGAGGACATCGTCATGCTCCCGATATCCGAATACAACTCCTGGAAGGAGACCATGTACCTGCTATCCACCAGGGCGAACAGAAAAAACCTTGAAAAATCCATTGAACAGGCCGAAAACGGGGATACGGTGAGGATCGAGATAGACAAACTTTGGAAGTAGTCTTTACCAAAAGGGCACTCAAGGAACGCCAGTTCTGGAAGAAATCGGGAAACAGGACCGTTCAAAAACGCATATCCGGCCTTTTGAATGCAATCCTTGATAATCCGTACACGGGCATAGGCAAACCCGAAGCTTTACGGGAAAACCTATCGGGATATTGGAGCAGAAGGATTACCCAGGAACATAGGATGGTCTATAAAATCGACGAAAAAAAGGACATGCTGGTAATAGTCTCCATACGGTTCCATTATTGATCTGCATGTAGGGATATCAAAATATTTTTTTGTCCGGAAAGTGTTTCCACAGATGGATAAGATCCTAAAATGACCCTCTGGAAGGTATCCTAAAAAGTATTTGGAAATGAACTTTATAAAAGTTCAAACAAACCTAGGGTTTTTTACTCTAAATTAGTTACTGCTTCAATATAAACAGAATTTATATTACCTCAGTTATTTGTTAACTGCCTTTTTTTTTAATTATATATTTTTTTCTAAATAGCTAATTCTTTAAAAAAGTTTTTTATATCCTTTACTAATAAGTCTGGTTGCTCCATTCCTGCAAAATGTCCACCAGCGTGCATTTCAGTCCAATGAGTGATATTGAAACTTTTTTCAATATATGAACGTGGTGGCGTAGGCAATTCTTTTGGGAATTTTGCGAATGCAACAGGGATTTTTATAAAATCGTTTTCGCCAAATTGTAATGGATGTTTGCTCTTTTCGTTATACATTCGGATTGATGAATGAATAGTTTGAGTAATCCAATAGAGTGTTACGTTTGCAAGTAATTCATCCTTAGTAAATACAGAGTTGATCTCTCCATGGTTATCGCTCCACGAATTAAATTTTTCAATAATCCAAGCACATAATCCTACGGGCGAATCATTTAATCCGAAAGCTAATGTTATGGGTTTAGTACTTTGTATATATGAATATGCAGCTTCTTTAGAAGCCCAATCCAATACGTATTTTTGGAAAGCTACAACTTCACCTGTTAATTGATCACCGTCTTTTAAAAATGGTTTATACGAGCCGGAAATATAATTTAAGTGGAGACCAGTTACATTTTCAGGATATTTTAAAGCCAACCAAGAGCTTACTCCAGATCCAATATCTCCACCTTGTGCTCCATATTTTTCATATCCTAATTCTATCATTAACTTGTGCCATAAATGAGCCACAAATTCTGAATTGCAACCTTCAACCTGACTTTTCCCTGAATATCCAAATCCAATAATGGAAGGGATCACCAAATCAAAAGAAATTTCTTCATCATTAATCAACATAGGTACTAGCTTAAGCATTTCGATAAAGGAACCAGGCCAACCGTGAGTTATGATTAATGGAATGTTTTTTTTTCCTTTTCCCTTAACGTGTATAAAGTGAATGTCGTAACCATCAATGGTTGCAATGAAATTTGGAAAGGAATTTATTTTAGCTTCTACTTTTCTCCAGTTGAATTCGTAAAGCCAATAATTGGATAATTCTTTCATAAAAGAAAGATTGGTCCCGTAAATCCAATTTGAGTTAGTTATTTCATCTGGCCAGCGTGTATTTTTAATTCTATTTTTTAAGTCATCAAGAATTTCTTCGGAAATATTGGCTGAGAATGGTTTTATCATTGTAATTTTTTGTCAAGTTTTTCTGTTTTAGTTCAAATGGCAGGTAAATAGTGCTTATGGGCAATTTAAACAATCCCTTCTCATAATTGCTTAAAATGGCTGTATATACAACCGTATTGGTAGATATGAGAGCATTGTTTTATATTGTCATAGTTTTTAAGTTCATTAAGAGGTTAGCTGAAATCCTGAAATAACGCTCTGCCGTAAATCTTGAAATGTTCAATAATAGGTATCGGAAAATGAACTTTGGGTGTGTCTTCTGAAAATTTGCCTAAAATATAAGCTTCATGCTTTTGATAGAAAACGATCAAAAAAACCTCTTTTAAACCTAATGGAAAGTTCAAAATAAAGTGGGAATAAGTAAACCAAGCGGGAAATACGGAAATACATTTATTTGAATCTTGGGCACATAAAGTTCAATGCCGAAAATGGTTCGTTTAACTGGATTGATATCCTACCATTAAAACAACCATTTAAAATCTAACCGCAACAATAATATTTTCTATATCTTTCAAATTGAACTATTCGATTATGAAAAAAATACTTCAAAATTTGCTGACCTTGCTGACTATTCTACCCGCAATGGCACAAAAAAACGATGTTGTCTCTACCTTAGATATTTTCAACATAGTGACCAACGAACGTTCAACGGTCTTAACGGAAGATGCCCACTTTGAAGCCCCGAATTGGAGCAGCGACGGTAAGTTTTTCGTCATCAACCAAAACGGCAGTCTTTTCAAAATTTCGTTGGATGGAGAAAAAGAACGTATCGATACGGGTTTTGCCAATAGGTGCAATAACGACCACGGTATTTCCGCTGATGGAAAATCCTTGGCCTTTAGCCATAATCTAGAAGCTGGGGACGATGGCTGGTCGACTTCCTGTATTTTCACCTTTCCGATCGATGGTGGAACACCGGTAAAAGTAACTGAAAGCACCCCTTCCTTTTTGCATGGTTGGTCTCCCGATGGCGAAACATTGGTCTATACGGCCAAGCGTGGCGAACATTTTAATATCTACGCCATCCCCGTTGCAGGTGGAAAAGAGATTGCGTTGACCGATTCGGCAGCACTTGATGACGGTCCGGAGTATTCCCCTGACGGAAAAAATATTTATTATAATTCGATGCAATCGGGAAAAATGGAAATCTGGCGGATGCATCCCGACGGGACCAATAAAGAACAGTTGACCGATGACGGCTTCTCCAATTGGTGCGCACATCCATCCCCTGATGGGAAGCATTTTGTTTTTATATCCTATCTACAAGAGCAAGGTAGCGCACATCCTCCAATGAAAGAGGTGGCCTTGCGCCTGTACGAAATTAAAAACAAGACCATCAGAACGCTTTGTAAACTTACCGGTGGTCAAGGCACTTTGAACGTGCCCTCTTGGTCACCTGATGGAAAGCGGTTCACATTTGTGAGCTATGCCCATAAGTAAACAAGCTCGGAGTTTAAATCTCGATCATCGAGTTAAAATATCCATAGAAAATACTAAGAATTATAAAAACATATTAAAATGACCGACAACTCCCGTAGAAAGTTCATTAAAAAATCAATGGTCGCTAGCGCGGGCATTACCATCGTACCAAGTTTCGCCGTGAGCGGATTGGGTCACATGGCGCCGAGCGATAAATTGAATATCGTCGGCGTGGGTGTCGGCGGAAAAGGGCTTCAGAACCTTACGGCGATGAACACCGAAAATATCATCGGTCTTTGTGATATCGACTGGAAATATAGCCAACGCTGTTTCGATACGTTTCCGAAAGCAAAAAAACATTACGATTGGCGCAAGATGTTCGATGAATTGGGAGATTCAATGGATGCCGTTATGATCGCTACCGCAGACCATACCCATGCCGCGATTACGGCAACGGCAATGACCATGAACAAACATGTGTTCTGCCAAAAGCCATTGACACATTCCGTTTACGAATCACGTTTGTTGACCAAGTTGGCCGAAAAATATCCGGTGGCCACACAAATGGGCAATCAGGGCAATTCCGGTGATGGTGTGCGGGATCTTTGCGAATGGATATGGAACGGTGAAATCGGCGAGGTCGTCGAAGCACATACGTGGACGGATAGACCGATATGGCCACAAGGATTAGAGCGTCCGAAGGAAAAAATGGACGTTCCCGAAAATTTTGATTGGGATCTATTCATCGGCCCTGCGGCTATGCGACCATACCATGAAATTTATACGCCATGGAACTGGCGCGGATTCTGGGATTTCGGTACCGGGGCTTTCGGCGATATGGCCTGTCACATAATGGATCCCGTTTACAGGGCGTTGAAACTCAAATACCCGGAAGCGATATCAGGAAGTTCCACTACGGCCAATACCGAAAGTGCGCCACAAGCGGAAAAAGTCCGTTTTGATTTTGGGGCACGTAAGAATATGGAAAAACTAAATATGCCGGCCGTAAAAGTACATTGGTACGACGGCGGATTTTTGCCCGACCGTCCCGAATTGCTAGAGGATGGCGAACCGCTTATCAATGATGGTTTGGGAGGTTGTCTATTTATTGGTACAAAGGACACACTGATTTGTGGAGGCGGAGGTTTCAACCCAAGATTGCTCTCAGGAAGGGTGCCAAAAGTAACACCGTATTTGCGAAGGGTGCCAAATTCCGTAGATTACAGTGATGGACCGCACGAACAAGATTGGATCAGGGCATGTAAAGAATCGCCGGAAACCAGAACTAAAAGTTCCGCCAGTTTCGACTACGCGGGGCCGTTCAATGAAATGGTGCTGTTGGGCGTTCTGGCCATTCGTTTAAAAGGTTTGGACAAAGTATTGAAATGGGACGGCGAAAACATGAAGTTCATCAATATCGGCGCCAATGAAACCATGAAAGTTGTCGAGACCAACGGTTTCGAAATGGTCAATGGCATACCAACATGGAATACGAAAAATGTTGAACTGAATGCATTGGAGTCCGCATCCGAATACATCGAACATACATATAGAAACGGCTGGAGTTTACCTGAAATGCCAGTATAATAGAAGATTTTATTGGATGGTTACTTGGATAGCCATCCTTGAAATAGTAAAGAACATATTAAAATAAGTAGAAAATGAAAAGAAGAAATTTTATTACAAAGGGAACTATGGGTGCCGCCTCCTTAGGTCTGCTATCACATATTCCGGCAAATGCATTTACCATAGCGAATGCTAAAATGGTTACCGTGCCCATTGGTTTTCAATCGTATGTACTGCGGGAAGATATAGGCAAAGATTTGGTAGGAACATTGAACAGAATGAAAAAAATGGGCTACGAATATGTTGAAATGTGTTCGCCAAAAGGCTATATGGGACCTTTTGAACCCCTCGCAAAATATTCCGGAACGGAAATCAAAAAAATGATTGACGGTACGGGCATGAAGTGCAACAGTTCTCATTTCACCTTTGGCGAATTGAAGGAAAACCTTGATGAACGTATCGAGTTCGCGCAACAAATGGAACTGGACCATATGATATTGGCTTTCGGTTTGAACGCGGCCACTCCCGATGAACTGAAAGAGAATTGCGACACTTTGAACGCCATTGGCAAGAAAGTAAAAGAAGGGGGAATGCTAACAGGTTTTCATAACCACGCTATCGAATTCGAGCATAAATTCCATGACAAACTGGTGTACGATATCATTATGGAAGAGTTGGATCCAGATTTGGTAAAAATGCAATACCAGACCCAAGCCATAACGATGGGCGTTTTGGGATCGAGCTATTTTAATAAATACCCAGGGCGATTCATTTCGGCACATTTACAGGATTATGCGAAGGATGACAAATCAAAAGAGGTTGCGATAGGTTCGGGCTTTTCGGATTGGAACGATTTTTTCGCCGCTGCCGAAAAAGGGGGCATTGAAGTGGTTTATGTGGAGATGGATACCAATCCCGGGGCATTTGAGGATAGTGCGAAGTTTTTGAACAATCTTTAGGAAATTCTTGCAACTCTAAAAATGACCAGCACTAAAGAGAAATCTTTTGGTGCTGGTTTTTTATTGGTTTCTGGCGATAAACCTTTGTCGGATTTCATTCCAGGTAATCAATTTGATATTGTTTTCCCGTATCTGTATTTTACAGGCCTCACTTGTAAAATACTCGTAATCGGTTTGCCGCCACTCGGCTCTAAAATTTGGATGGTTCATAGTAATGCCTTGCATTTCAAGATCGTCAAATGCCGGATGCAAAATCAACACGTTGAAACCAATTGGCAAATTATCCAGTAATTGCTTATAATATTCCGATAGTCTTCCTTTTTCAAAATCCGCGTAGCTGCCTAAAAAAAGATTGTCCGCCACTAAATCATCATCAAAAAGCACTTGTTCGGCGTCTAATCCCATATCATTGATCAACTGCCTGTTGAAAAATACCGGTAAATTATATATCCTTCCCAAATCTCGATATATTTCGATAAAATCAGGTCTTGCGGCAACGCTGTACATATGGGAATCTAAATGGGTAGGTTTCATTCCGAACCCCAAAGCCTTTTCAATTTGTGCCTGCAATTCCTTACGTACTTCTTCGTTCGTTGCATATTTATGTAGCAGCTCCCTCTTTTTATAAAAATGCCCATTTTCATCCACTAGGCTTGGCACTTCCTTGATGCCCAGTATTGGACCGAACCTATAGTTTTCCCATTCACAGGTCAGGGTTAAATGGATGCCATTGTCAAATTGCGGATTGTCGATTGCGAATTCCGCCATCTCATTGAACCACTTGCAGGGCACCATTACGCTATAAGAATTTACAGATCCTTTTTCAAGGGATTGCATTGTTGCTATATTTTCAGAATGTGATAACCCGGCATCATCAGCATGAATCATCAACAATTTACCATTTTCCGAATAGCCCAAGGCTTTTGCGATTCCCATACCGTGTAATTGTTTTCTTTGTACACGCAAAAATAAGAAGCAATTCATTTCTAAATAAACTTAATCAAAGCTCGCGGCCACTTTTTCCCTCTTGCAAGCCGAACATTTTGAAGTTCGAAATACGCACCTTATATTTAACTTGTTTCTTAAAAAATCGATTATGAGGACATCCCTAATTTCTATCTGTTTCCTTCTGTTATCTGGCCTACTTGGAAATGCACAAGAAAAATCCATAGCCGGGCGGTTGGGCTATCCTGCCAATACCAAGCTCTTAATCTTACATGCGGACGATTTAGGAGTTGCCCATTCGGAGAACGTGGCGAGTATTTCGGCATTGGAACACGGCCCGTTGAACTCGGCGAGCATCATGGTGCCCTGCCCTTGGTTTCCTGAAATAGCATCCTATGCCCGAAAGAACAAAGCAAAAGATTTCGGACTGCACATGACGTTGACCAGCGAATGGAAAAATTACAAATGGGGACCTGTCACATCCAAAGATTCCGTGTCAAGCCTTATAAACGATAACGGTTATTTCTATTCGGCCGTAGATAGTCTTCAAAATTATGCAGATCCGAAGGAAGTTGAAATTGAGCTGCGCAATCAGGTAAAAAAAGCCTATACATTCGGAATAGACGTCACCCACCTCGATGCGCATATGGGCGCAGCAGCCAGCACTCCCGAATTTGTAGTTGCATATATGAGAGTAGGTGAGGAATTCGGACTCCCCGTGTTGTTGGACAACAGGGTATATGCCATGGAAAACTATGATGTTAAGTCAATCTTAGAGGCTAAGACAGTAGTTGTAGATACGATACTTTCCATGGAACCGGAAACATACGGACAAGGAGCGAAACAGGTCTATTCGAATTTGCTGAAGAACCTAGAACCCGGACTCACGTTTTTATTACTGCACCCTGCCTTTGACAATGCCGAAATGAAGGCCGTTACCATCGACCACCCCGAATATGGATCCGAATGGCGGCAGTCCGATTACGATTTTTTGATGGATAAGGAATCTGCCGAAATCATCAAAGCCCAAAAAATTAAAATGATAACTTGGAGAGAACTTAGAGACAAGATTACAAGGGCAGAATAGTTCAGGTGTATACTCGGCCAATTATTTCAAATGAGTTAAAAATATTGAAATCGAAGCATGAATAAAAAAGTAGGCGTAGGAATTATCGGTTCTCAATTTATTTCTTCCATACATGTTGAATAGCTTAAAACCGTGGCCGACGCGGAGGTGGTCGCGGTTATGTCTCCTACTGCGGGAAACGCAAGGGCATTTGCGGAAAAACATGGTATTCCTAATCATTTCATCGATTTAGACGCCATGCTCGCAATGGATGAAATCGATATGGTGGTTATCGGGGCGCCGAATTCCGTGCATTGTGAAATCGCTTTAAAAACAGCCAAAGCCGGTAAACATATGGTCGTTGAAAAGCCTTTGTGTTTAAACTTGGCCGAGGCAGACTTAATGATCGATGCCTGCAAAAATGCGGATGTCAAACTAATGTATGCCGAAGAACTTTGTTTCACGCCAAAATACGTTCGATTGAAAGGCCTGCTTGATGAAGGCGCTTTGGGAAAACCCATAGTGCTGAAACAATCGGAAAAACATGATGGCCCGCACGCCGACCATTTTTGGGACGTTGAAAAATCAGGCGGTGGAGTTACTATGGATATGGGCTGTCACGCCATAGAATTTTTCAGATGGATGAACGGCAGAACTCCCATTAAATCCGTTTACGCGCAAATGTCAACTAGCGTACATACCGATAAAACAATCGGCGACGATAATGCCATTATCATTTTGGAATTCGAGAATGGCGTTACCGCAATTGCCGAAGAAAGCTGGACGAAGTTAGGCGGTATGGATGACCGTGCCGAAATTCACGGTTCAGAAGGTGTTGCCTATGCCGATGTGCTACAAGGAAATTCAATTCAGACGTATAGCAAAAAGGGAGTCGGTTATGCCGTAGAAAAAGCTGGAAATACCGTGGGATGGAGCTTTACGATGTACGAGGAAATTTGGAATTACGGCTTCCCTCAAGAAATGGCACATTTCGTAGATTGCGTTAAGAACGATAAAAAGCCCCTAGTTACAGGGGAAGATGGAAAAGCCGTTTTAGAGGTCATTTTCGCCGCATACGAATCTGCCGGAACCCATAAAAAAGTATTTATGCCTTTCACATCGGATGTAGATAAACCCTATAAACTTTGGAATAAACGGGATTGATCGCTTCTTGAAAATGCCTTGGTAAACCATGAAAATTTACAACTGTTCCGATTATGATGAAATGAGCGACTTGTGCAGCGATTCGGTTGTTTCAAGCCTGAAAGAGAATCCCGGTTCATTGCTTTGCGCGGCAACGGGAAATTCTCCTTTGGGTGTCTACGAACCGGGGACTTTTGAGAATCTCAATATTATAAAATTAGATGAATGGGGAGGAATATCGTCCGAAGATCCAAATTCATGTGAAACTTTTATCCAACAAAACATACTTGGTCCGTTACATATCTCTGACAAACGGTATATTTCATTTGACAGCGATTCGGCTTCCCCTGAACAAGAATGTGATCGAGTTCAACAAGAAATCCAAAAAAAAGGCCCAATCGATATTTGTATTCTGGGCTTGGGAAAAAACGGACATATCGGCTTCAATGAACCCGCCGATTTCTTAACCCCGAATTGCCATATGGCCAAGCTATCCGAAGAATCGCTTCAACACCAAATGACAAACGGCATGAAAACAAACCTACTTACGGACTGACCCTTGGTATGGCGGATATTCTGCGGTCAAAGAAAATTATGCTCTTGCTTACGGGTACAAATAAGCAAAAGATAATTGAAGAATTAGTATCAAAACAAATTACTACAAAATTACCAGCATCGTTTTTATGGCTACACCATAATGTTGAGTGTTATGTGGATTTAAATGCTGTCTGAACTTATGGTCCTTTTTGGTCTTGGCTTTACAACTCCTAAACCAAGGCTGCATAAAATTTTTCAATGTGATAAACTATCAAATTAATCTCTGTTTTAATTAAAAACACAAAAGGTTAAAAACGATTTATATTTGAATTTTTTATATTCCATAAAACGGCTATTTTTCAGAATGACTCATACTAAGTGAGAACTTAACCCTATTCAGTTCCATTTGTCGTTCATTTTAGTAGTTCTAGTAATTCACGATTTACGGAACTGAAGAAGTATATTTAAACGGCCCTCAGACGTGAACGGATGGCCGTTTCGGAAAGTCTAAATTAAGGTGGGTTTAAATAAACGCAACTTTAATTACAACTCTGGTATATTTAGGAGAAGGCTATAAAAACTAAAGCTAAACTTTAGTTTTGTTCTAACATTCCCTTAATTTTTTCGTAATCTATTCCATATAAATCCCAACTTTTCATTTCAATTTCTAAAACTAACGCGGAAATCTGTAGGGGATTTTTTCGTTTTTTGTTTAAACAATTTGCTAAATGACTGGGAATGTTCAAACCCCAAGGTGTAAGCAATCTCACTAATGCTTAATTCGGTAGTTGAGAGTTTCTCTTTGGCTTTGCTTATAAGTTTATTGTGTATATGTTCCTGAGTGGATTTTCCGGTAACATTTTTCAATAATCCGGTTAAATATTTAGGGGATAAATTTAATTGGTCAGCGATGTTTTGTACTGAGGGAAGCCCATCTACAGCAAATACATCTTCAGAAAAATAATGGTTCAATAAATCTTCAAGCCTGGCTACTAGCTGATGGTTTGATTTGCGTCGCGTGAGAAACTGCCTGTTGTAATAGCGTTCTGCATAAGAAAAAAACAGCTCTAACTGGGCAATAATAATTTTATGGCTGTATTTATCAATATTGTTGTGATATTCCTGTTGGATAATTTTTAAAATTTCGGTTATTGCCGCCTCTTCGTTTTGAGATAGGAACAGGGCTTCATTTGAAGCATAATCAAAATAGTCGTAGGTATGTATACTGCTTGCCAATGGTGTTTTCCAGAGAAAATCGGGGTGTAACATAAGCAACCAGCCGGTGGGTTTTTTATGGGTCGCGTTCTGTACACCAAAAACCTGCTCTGGAGCTATAAATAGCATAACCCCTTCGTCAAAATCATATTCCTGTTGGCCGTATTTTAACTTTGCTTCAGGATGCCTTTTTAAAGCAATGGTATAAAAGCTTGTAACTAGGCTGTCCGGCTCCTCTTCCTGTAAGGTAACATCATTAAAATTAATCACACTTATAAGGGGATGTTCCGGTGCAGGTAATCCCCTAAAAGTATGATATTCACTAATACTCTTAAATCTGTACGGTGATTTTTTAAGCATTGCAGGAGTTAATTATTATTATGAAATTTATGAGCAAATTCTTCGGCAAAGTCCTCTAGCTTTTTATTACCAAATGTACTGGGCTTATTCTCATTAAAATCTTCCTGTAGAAGTCCAGATGCCAGGGCTGCATACATTTCAGTAAGGCCATCGGCGATCTGAGGGTTCATCCCAATCGATTTTAAGGCGTTGGATACAGCTTTATCATCTACAATTTGCCATTTTACATCAGGTTTACCAATAGCTTTCCCTAAAATCGCGGCCGTTTGATCCCCTGTAAGTTCTTCACTTACTACATAACGTACTTTTGAGAAACTGCTTGTATCATTCAATTCTTCTGCAACAGCTTGAGCGATATCTTCTGGAGCAACCCACGGGATCGTTTGTCTACCGTAATTTGCATATATGGCATTATCAGATTTTATGGTATTTATATACCCATATAAGTTATAATAAAAAGAAGTAGGCCGCATATGGGTCAATGAGATTTCAGAAGGTAAATTATTTAGAATATGTTCTACATGATAAGCACCTTTTAAAATTCCGTTTCCCTGCTCCAGGTGAGCGCCAAAGGTACTTAAGTTTACCACTCTTTTTATGGCAGAGCCAGCGATGGACTGTACGTAATTATCACCTAGGCGTTTATAGTAAGCGATCAAATCCAGATTAAGATCAAAGTAATTATTGGGCGGTACCATAGTAAAAACAGCATCGGCATCTTTGAAATGTGCTTTTAAAAAATCTACATCTTCTAAACTGCCAATAGCAGGAGTCGCTCCTAGAGCTATGATGTCTTTTTTCCTTTCTTCAGAACTGCTAATGACTTTCACCTCATGATTTTCTTTGATAAGAAGCTTTGTTAGCGGTTTTCCAATGTGGCCCAGAGAGCCGGTGATTGTAATTTTCATAATCGTGGGTTTTTTAATTATGTAACAAACTTCAGTAATAGGTTCCCCACTCAAGTAGTCAAATTTCACATTGTTGTAGCCAAAAGAGCATCACTAGGTTATAATTCTTATTTTTTGGTTTCAAGCTGTATGTTATAACAGTTTTTATAGTAAACTACATAATGACTACAAAAGAAAGTCTAAACAAACCTGGGTTTAAAAAGCAAACCTTCCCTTGAAATAAATACTGTTAATGTTTATCCGTACGGGGCCTAGCTATAAATCAAAAAATTCGGTTCTATGCGAGGATGTCATTTGGCAATCCAAGCTTTATAACTGGTCGGTTATATGATTGGGGTCAGTGCAAGCATTTCTTCATTGAGATCCAGTTTCGGTGTACCAGCGCCAACTTAGATTTTGTTCCTTTGAAGGATGGGGCTATTTTTTAGGTTTAAATACATTTATTAGAACAATACTGCCAATTATTACAGCCAATGCAAGCATTTGTCTTATTGTAACTGTTTCATCTAAAAATAACCAACCTAGAATCAATGCCACCAGAGGGTTCACATAGGTATAGGTACCAACAATCGCGGAGGAAACCTTATCGAGCAACCATAGATAGGCCAAATAGGTCAGAACGGAACCGAAGACGATCAAATAGAGCAAGGACAGAATTGCATCAAGTGATATACTTGCTGCTTCCATGTGCTGTCGTTCATCAAGAACAAGGGCTAGGCCAAATGATAGAACCCCGACTGCCATCATCTGGACGGCAGCTTTCATAGGGGCGGTAATAGTGCCCTGTACGGTATATTTTGTCATTAGGGAACCTGTTACGAAAAACATGGTCCCACCAATTGCAATTACTATGTTCGTTACGATGTTACCATCGTTAAAATTAAATTTCGCATCATCGAAGAACAGGACCAGCACACCAACTATACCCATCAGCAATCCCATGATCAGAAACCTGTTTCTAAAATTTACCCGCCATCTTCGATAATCCAGCACGATGAACCACATCGGGATAAAGGCCCAGATTATGGCGGTAACGCTACTTTCCAGATATTGTTCCACCCACATTACGGAACCCGTACCAAAAAAAAGGATGAAAATACCCGGGACGATTATTTTGGGAAGTTCCATAATCCCGGGGAGCCGCTGTTTTTTGAACAGGCAGAAGGCCAATAGCAATATACCGGCGGTAAAGAAGCGGACCCCGGCCAATAATAAGGGAGGGATTTCCTGTACGGAGATGGCAATGGCAAAATAGGTCGAGCCCCAAACAATATACAGGGCCGCAAAGGCAAGGAAGATCTTGAAGGAAGGGATATTTTTTAATTCCGATAGTTTCATTAGGTCGGACAAACTCTAGCGTTAGCACCAATATTGGTATGTTCAAAATTATGTATATCAATGGAAAGAATGGTTAGCTGTTTGACGTCAGATCTTGTACTTTTAGGACATCTTATCGATTGTCTTATGCGGAAAATCCCTATAGTGAACTTGCAGAATTTGGGTTTGGATAATCAATGGGACGATTTTAACGTTGATTTTCTCAGCACCCATCTAGAGGAACACAATACCACCACGTCCTCCCTTCATAAGCATAATTTTTTCTTTTGTGTACTGTTCACAAAAGGTCGGGGCACGCATAAAATTGACTTTGACACATACGCCATCGAACCAGGAAGTGTCTTTTTTTTTAGAGCGGGACAGGCTCATTATTGGGAGTTTGAAACCCCTCCCGAGGGTTATATTTTTTCACATAGCAGGAATTTTTACGAAAGTCCGTACCTGAGCGACAAATTGAACCAATTTCCTTTTTACCGTTCTATCAAGAACCCACCTTTTCTAAGATTGTCACGACCGGACATTGAAAATTTAGAACCTTCCTTCAGAGACCTGATCAAGGAATTCCGTTGCGATTCCATCTTCAAAAGATCGAAGATACTCAGCCTTGTCAATCTTATATACGTTGACCTGTCGCGCCATTATATATCATCGGATAAAACCTTGAAAATAGTGAGTCCCACCTATATGAAAATCATCGAAAGATTTGAAATGGAGATCGAACGCCATTACAAGGAAGAAAAATCACCAAGGTTCTATGCAGATATGATATTCATTAGCACAAAACACTTAAATAGGATCATTAGGACATCCCTTGACGTAACCGCATCGGAGCTGATCATAGATCGAGTGATACTTGAGGCCAAACGACTGATGCTCCGCTCTGAAAATTCGTTGACGGCCATTTCCCTTTCATTGGGTTATCAGGATTATGCCTATTTTTCAAGGGTCTTTAAAAGAAGGACGGGAGTATCACCAAAAAAATTTCTAGCTGAAATAAGTAGATAGTTATCCTAAGGAAGGAAGTGACCCTCTCTTTACAGTATTAAAAATTTAAACCGAATAGCTCTAGTCCTGAAATTTTCACGGCGCAAATTTATCTACAGGCCGGTTTAGTAAAGTCTAAATAAACGTGGGATTTAACACTTTTCTATTTCAGGAATGTGGTATGAAGCCCATCGGTGCGAACACATACGCCAAGGATGAAAATGCAGCACAAAATCGGATATATCTTTATGGAGTCAAGGATGGAATATGATACAGGCCGATAATTACCCTTCAAACGGGCGCGATTGAAATCTTCCCCTTCAGGATTCCCATGAACCCCAAACCGTATGTTTTTGGGAAATCGAGATCACAAGATACACATGGTCTTCCCCTACGTTCGGTTCCGACACCTCGCAGGACTTGCGTTCGCAGGTCATGGGTATATCTCGACAAGTGCCTTGAGGGCACCCTTCAATATGATAGCCACTCTTGTATATTTTAGGGTCTGGTTTCCTATATTTACCCATCGCGCAAATAAAGACCACGGCCAAAAGGACATGACCGCCTCCGGGAGAAATGGTTATCAAGAGGCAATAAATCATACCGATTATCGTAAAGGCTTGGGCGGAGGTCTAAAACAATTATACCCATGACAGCAAAAGAAGAGATTTTACAGGTGGCCAAGGAAAGATTTTTGATGTTTGGCAGCAAGCACATAAGTATGGACGAGCTTGCTGTTTTATTGGGCATCTCCAAAAAAACCATTTACGGGCATTTCCCTTCCAAAGAGGATTTGGTAAACGAAAGTATCAAGCTATTGATCACTGAATTCAACAAGGACGCAAGTGCGTTCCTAAATGGTAATAATGGGCATTTAGAAAAAATCGCATCCATTTACGATGTGGTGTTCGATTACCTTGTGCGTTTCAAGCCGTCCTTTGTTGTCGGGTTAAGAAAATATTATCCGAAGGCATATGGCACGTACAGGGAATTCACCAAGGAATTTGTTTTTACCATAATATTCGATCTTTTGGTCAAAGCCAAGTACCAGGGGAAGATCCGGCAAGAAACAAATCTGAAACTTTTCTGCAAGCTATACTTTTTTAAGCTGGAAAACCGCTTGTTTACCGAAGATAATCTACTCGATGACCACTCTAAAGAGCAACTCTTCGAGGCCATGATTCTTGTTCCCCTTAGAGGAATTCGGATGGTGCCGGCATAGGGAAGAGGACTAAACTTTTTTGAAAGGCAAAAAAATGTCAATTCCTCTATTAAGGGCTCTTGGCCGGATTAGACTTTTGGGGGCTCAATAGGCGTATAGGGCTAAAGATAAATGGATTTTTGGAAGAGCGGCCTAAAGGGTTTCTCATCTGAAGAAATCCGTCAGTCATGCACTTGCCTCCTCGCACTCCTATAGCAAAGTTCAGATAAAAGTGGGAATAAGTAAACCCAACGTGAAATTCGGATTAGGGTTAATTTGAACTTGCACATAAAGTTCAGTGCCAAAAATGGTTCGTTTTAAGGGACTATTCCAAGATTTTTATTGCAACCTGTTTTTCTCCTCTTCTGCGCCGCCTCTTTTTTCACTTGACTTCAATTTGATGTTACCGAATTCATAGGAAACACTTAATCTAAAAATCCTGCTATTATAGTTGGTATTGATATCATAACTACTATTGGGCAAGGTGCTGAAAGTAGTTCTTTTACCCTTGGTATATAAAATATCGTTTATCGAGAATTTAACGTTCATCTTGTCATCGAAAAATGTTCTACCGACCCCCAAATCTATGCCATAATACGATTTTAGGTTGAATACACCGTAAACATTTGGCGACACATAGTTAGCGCTTAGTTCCGCTGACAACCTATCATCAATGGTAAAAGTATGGGTAGTGCTTAACTGCCATGCCAGCTTTTCCAATTGAAGCGGCGCACCCTCGATTTCATTAGACTTATACTGATTGTAATAAACAGAAAGATTATTGTAAGTATTCCACCGGTCGGTAACTTTTATGGGCGCATTAACATTCAAGCTGTACGAATTGAACCCGTTAAGGTTGGCGTCCGTTTGGGAAATCGATTGCGTTTCCGGATCGGTCAACAGTATAAAGGCGATGGCATCTTTCGTGTTGCTGTAACTAAAGTCGAATTTGTATTTGTTCTTAAGTAGGTAGCCGATGTTGTAGGTATCCGTGTATTGGGGCTTTAAAAATGGGTTTCCGAAACGGAAGGTATATTGGTCGATGTAGTATACAAATGGATTCAAAGATGAATAATTAGGCCGATCGATCCGTCTCCCATAACTGGCACTTATAGTATTGGTGTCATTGATTTTTTTCTGAACGAAAAGTGTTGGAAACAAATTCGTATAGGTCCTGTCCACAACATTTTCATCCGTTACCGAGTTTCCTGTCGATGCGGTTCTTTCCGCGCGCAATCCGGCCTGAAAACTGTACGATCCCAACTGCGTGTTATAATTTAAATAGGCGGCACTTATGCTTTCGTTATAGATAAACTGGTTGCTCCGTCTCTCATCGTTCACATAGCTACCGTTATCCTGTAGTATATCAAACTGAAGTACATTGTCCGTTTCCACCGAACTATATTTCAGGCCAGCTCCCAAATTCGAATTTTCATTAAAAGGATGTGTGAAATCCATTTTTCCGACATAAATATCCGCATCCTGCGGGGTCAAGTTCCTGAAGTTATTGGCTGGGCGATACTCGATCCGGTTCTGATCTAAGAAACGATTTCTAAAATCGAAGCTTTCATTTCTTCGCGAGTTGGAATAATCATAACTAAAGGCCAGATCGGTGCCCATTGTATCCAGTTTCACACTGTAATTCACATTATAGGTCAAATATCTGGTAGGAAATCTTCCGGTATTTAGCCCCACAACCGTTGAATCGACGATTCCACGTTGTGCGCCTATCTCCGTAGTACTTTTTAATCTAGAATCTCCATCCCGAAAATTACCGCTGATGATAAAACCTAATGAGCTTTTTGGGGTCAGGTTTACATCCGTTCCAAATTTAAAATTATGGGTTTTGTATCTGAACCTGTCGAATGATGAAGAATTGAAGAAAGTCGATCGCTCCGAGAAAGATGTAGATCTATCGACCTCAAGAGCGCTAAAATCCTCGCTGTCGGAATAATCATAATTTGTAAAAATATTGAGTAATTTATTTCTGTGGTTCAAGGTCATTCCCCCATTGGTCTCCCTGTATATTCCTTGCCCGTTGCTAAGATTTACGCTTACATTGGTTCCATCGTCCCGGTTTTTTTTCATCTTGATATTGATAATTCCCGCATTTCCGGCAGCATCGTATTTTGCCGATGGGTTTGTCATAATCTCAATGGACTCGATGGCACTGGATTGCGTAGCGTTCATGAGGTTTTTCAACTGGTCTTGTGAAAGGTAGGTTTGCTTCCCATTTATCAAGATCAGTACATTGCTTTTGCCGATCAAGCTGAGTACGCCGTTATCTACGGTTACCCCCGGTGCTTTTTGCAATATATCCATAGCCGTATTGCCCGTAGCCAGAATACTATTTTCGATATTCAGTACGACCCTATCCACCTTGTTCTGGATCAATGGTTTTTTGCTCGTTACCGTTACGCCTTCAAGTTCAAAGTTTTCTTCTTCTAATTGGATTGTACCAAATTCCTTTTTCTCATTGGCGGCAATGTCGAATACGTCCGAAATATGGGTTTTAAAACCCAGTATGCTAGCAGAAACATAATACTTGCCGGCCGGTAATTCCTCGACTAGAAATGAACCCATATCATCGGTCATCGCGCCTTTTACCATCGAAGAATCCGACACTTTGAATACGACCAAATTAGCATAGGGCAAGGGTTCGTTTATAGCGGTCGTTATATTTCCGCTGATCTGTGCGGTCGCGTCCGTTTGTGCATTGGCAGTTGTGCCGAGCAAAATTGCGCAAAAAATCAGTATTAGAATCGCGAAGTTCTTCCGTACCATAAAACATTTTTTTGTTATTATGGTCGCAAGATTATCCTAAATGCGATGTATTGAAAACGAGAAAAGCTAAGTCGGTCGGATAAGAGGTTGAACCCGTATAAAATCAGGTTAAGTAAAAGGGTGAAGTCAATTTTCTAACCATTTTCTGAATTCTTTGGTCGTTGAAGTGCTTGTAATGGCGTGCTCCTTTGTGCCCATAAGGCTAATTGCGAGTCTGTTCTTGGAATAAGGACTGATCTTTTCGATATGTTCAATGCCGACAATTTGACTACGGTTAATCTTAAAGAAATGTTTTGGGTCCAGTTCATCGACCAAAATACCGATGCTTTTGGAAATGCTGTGAAGATGTCCTTGGGAGTCGACTATTTTACAGAAATCCCCATTTGCCTGTATCAGACTTATTTGGGAGGCATCCAATAATTTGATGCCATCCCTTTTTTTTATGGCGAAACGTTTTTTATAGTTTTCATCTTTTGTGCCTAGCACTTCCTTGAGCTTTTGAAAAATATCCCTGTCCAAAGTTTTCGGTTCAAAAAGTATTTGGAATTTCTTCAGCGCAGCTTCTAGGTCTTTTCTTTGATAAGGTTTCAAAATATACGCTATACCGTTCATCTGAAATGCCTGTAGCAAATGTTCGTCATATGCCGTGCAGAAGATAATCGGGATTTTCGTCCCGACCTCTTGGAAAATTTCGAATGCCGTCCCGTCCAAAAGTTTGATATCCGATAGGATAAGATCGTAGCCCGAATCATTATTTAGTAACTTTATTCCATCCTTTACCGTTCTGGCGCTCTCTAAAAAAATCGAATCCCCGAAGTAATCGGTTAAATAAGCGACCAACTTTTTATTGGCCGGTATCTCGTCTTCCAATATGAGAATGCGCATGGTGCAGGTAGTATTAATTAACTAAATTCAAAAGGGGCAACCATATCGTAAAATTTTGTTCGGTCTCCTCTATTTTAATTTTATGATCGCTTAATAATTGATAGCGTTTGTTCAAGCTAATTAGACCGGTTTCCGTCGATTCCTCCCCGGATCCGTTCCTGTTTTTCGAATTCACGATCTTTACCGAGTCCCTCTCGACGGAAATCCTTGTGAGAATTGTGTTTCCATCGAGTGCCTTGTTATGTTTTACCACATTTTCCAATACGGTCAGTAATGCCCCGTTTGGAAGATAGTTCGCTTTTGGCTTTTCTTGCTCGATTATTTCAAAATTATAATCGTTCCCAAAGCGGGTCTCTATTAGGTAGAAATAGTTTCTTGCCAAAGAAATTTCATCCTCCAGCGTTGCTATTTCCTCATCCTTGGAGTGGATCAAATATCGGTATAGGGAAGCTAGGTGCGCAATATACTCCTTGACCTTTTCTTTTGGCGAGTAGTCCACAAGGGCATCAATGGTATTTAGGCAATTGTACAGAAAATGGGGGTCGTATTGCGACCGCAGGACCTTAAGTTCCAATTCTTTTTGGCCGTTTTGTAGCTTTATGTAATCCAATTTGTTCTCGTAGTACTTTTTCCCAAAAATAAGGCCCATCAACAATATGGAATCTACGGCTCCCCTATAGAAATTTTGGACCAACATATCCCCAATGGAAGGTAGTTCCCAATGCTGGTTCGACGTGTAGTAATCCCTTAACATATCCAGGAAACCGACGGCCTCCCAAGCTACAAATAACAGTAGCATAAACGCGATATAATTCTTTTTCTGGACCAGAAATTTATTTATCAGCCATTTGAAGATGTACAGGAGCAGTATATTTTTTATGATAACCGCTGGCAATCCCGTAAGGATTTCAAAGAGGGTATAATTTTCAATGTTCCATCGAAATATTAGCCAAAGTGACCCTACTAAAAAGTAAATTAGGATAAACCTATAATCCGATCTGTTGAATCTAAATCCGTCCACTTTTCAAAATTGATTTTCAAAGTTAGAATAAGATCGGCCATATTATGGTTTAAACGCGGACATTACCTAGGACAATAATTTTTTATCCAACACAACCATATCTATTCTTTTTTGATTTCATGGTCGCATATTCGCTTTTAATATGATGAAGTAAAAATGATTGCTGTCGAATGGGTTTAAAAAAAGGTTGAATCGGTATAAAATCAGGTTAAGATTAAATAGGTTGGTTTGGTCTCATAAAACGGCAGTAGAGATACTTGAATAATCATTTTCTTTCCAATTGTAGAAAGCCTAGCTATAGGTATGGGAAGATTATATTTTAATTAGACGGGAAAGTATTTGACCTGGGCTTTTATATGCTTGAAATTTCTGCTGATATTGGGGTATGAAGTCCAACGGTGCGAAAACGTACGCTAAGGTCCCCGGTCCTCTACGTATGGTCTAGACATAATATTGAAAATTCATACAATCGGCCCGGGGAAAGGTACTAATCATCGACCGCCATTCCAGTAAAAACGTATTCCTTTGCTTAAATGACCGCTGAATATCAAAATCCGATACGTTTAAACAAACGGCCGCTTGATTACCGCAATTATGGTTTCTAGTGTTTACAAATAGAAGATAAAATTTTAAAAAAATTTACAATAAGCCATATCGGCTCATTATATTTGTAACCGTTGATATATCTAGATACAATCAACAAAAAGTAGACCGCTTATCGAAGTTATCTCCTTACAAAGGTGATAGAGCTTCTTACACGGCCTCTTATAAACAAGTCGAAATGTTTAAACGAAAGCGCCCATACAATTGGGCGTTTTTCATTTAGGTAAAGATACTTCAATTGTATACTTTTTCGAAAAGGACTTATAAACATCATTTAAGCGTTTAAAGATTTCTTGAAATTATTGAAAACCATAAACGTTTCTTCTCAAAGTACCGTATCCATTGACATTTATAAAAACTCTTGAGGGAATAATTTAATTGGTTATGGGCATTTTTTTTGCTACAATGTTGATAAATCCGCCATTACGAATTAGATAATATGTCTTACCAGTGAAACAAAACCGCTCCTAAGATTTAATTTGGTGCTTTATAGCTCTCTAATGTATGTTTGAAGGGCCGTTTAAATGCAGCTATATTATCATCATGGAAAGTCTAGAATTAGGTGGGAATATGTAAACCAAGCGGGAAATACGGAAATACATTTATTTGAACTTTGAGTATATAAAGCTCAGTGCCGAAAAAGGTTCGTTTTACGGGACTATTGAAATCGGCAGCAAAGTCCAGGCTTATAGACATAGTTGACCGATAGTATAAAGAACATAGCCTAAACCGCTCTATGTTCTTATACATTGTGAATGTCTTTTATTTCTGCAGTTCTTTGAGTCTGTCAATTGCATGCTGATTTTCAGGATCTAACTCCAATGACTTCTTGAAGTTAGTAATAGCATTCTTATGATCTTGATTATAGAGATAAGCTAGGGCCAAACTATCATATAAATTTGCCCATTCCGGATAGATATGTACACCCAATAAAAAGACATTTATACCTTGTTCCAACTTTCCAGCGTTAAATGATAACCGAACGCCAAGTTTGTTTAACATCCACGCTTCTGGTTTAAATGTTGGATTTTTCGCTACTATCGTCTTGTATAAGGGGATTAAATCTCGATAACCCTGATTGAGTGCTAAATCCTTGAAATCATTGTAATCAAATTCTTTTGTACCTGATTTTTTCATTTTTTTCAAAATCAGGGTTTCGGAAATACCATTTTTATCAGGGCTGTTTTCAATGAACTCTCTTGCTTTCTCCTCATTTTTCAAAGTGGCATTTAAAAATTGTAAGGTGTGTTGAGAAAGTAGTTTGTAGGACGCCATAATCTTATCATCACTTTTATCTTGTCTTTTATCTCTATAAGCAAATAAAACACCAATAGAACCAAAATGGGAATGTGTTAGGTCGTGTAATTTGTAACTGTAGGCATTGCTATATTTTAATGAATCGTATAATTGGAATTTATAGTTCAACTCAGCAGGTATTTTATCGCTAGTCAAAACTTCTTCTGGAATATCTTTTTGAGCAAAATGGACATAAGGAATATTAAACCTATCTAAGTCAAAGTAAGGTGATTTTTCCAGTACTGGATAATTATATCTTTCAGTTCCGTCTAAGCTCACTAACGCACTTATTTTCCTATTTTTCATGACCGTTATAGCATTGGAAATTCCACCAAAACTAAAGCCCATAAGTGCTATTCTATCGAAGTCTATGTATTCGTACTTATGAATTTCTTTTAAAAGAAATTCTACATCTCTAGATTGTGTTTCCATATCTTTTGTAGTTCCTCCTTCTAACCACCTTGTATCTGTTCCTCTTGAAGGACTCGATATCACTACGAAACCATTACTTGCCAAATATTCGAATAGGGCAAAATTTTCAATTGATGAGGCTTGATAGCTTGGTGCATAAACTACGACCGGAAATTTTCCTTCTGAAAAATCGGCATTCGACAACGCATTTACTTTTTCAGTCAAATGAGCCTTATTTTGCGGTGTATCCCCTCCTAGATCAGGAAACCAATCCAACAATAACTCGTTTGGCAAGTTTTGCGATTCTTCCTCTTCTTTTAAAATCTGCAAATAATCTAAAACCGTTATCTGTTTAGCATTTTTATTGTCAATTACGGCTGGATACCATATACTAACTGGTATTGGTCTGTAAACTAATTGATTATTAAAGTCATTTTCAATTATATAAAGTCTTGTGCTATCGATCATTGTATAATGTTTAAAACCTACATTATACGCTCCGTTTTTCAGGTCTATTTCTTTTAATGATGTCTGTCCTTTTACAAAAAAAACTTGAAAAAGAACTAAGGTTACTAAAATTGGTATTCTCATAATTATTATTTTTTTAACACATTAATTTCACTAAAGTCAACATCAAATAGGCATTGTTAATCAAATGAAATTTCCAATACTACTCTGCTGGAATTCAAGTTAAATGTTAAATATCCATCAGGTATTCTTATGTCGGACAAATCACTTATGGGATTTGGTTTTCATCAGGTTTTTATTGTGAAGATTCCTATTCTTCCCTTAACGAATTAATCGGGTTGGCGCGAGCTGCATTGAAGGACTGAAAACTACATGTTATAATTGCTATAATCAAGGTTAGAAAACCACCGCTCAAAAACATCCAAACCGATAATTCGATATGATAGGTAAAACTTTCAAGCCACTCATTGCCAAAATAATAAACAAGAGGAACCGCTATAATAAACGCCAACGATATCAAACCAATGAATTCCCCTGTAACAATAGAAAAGATCTGTAGGATATCTGCACCTAATACCTTTCGGATGCTGATTTCTTTTTTCTTCCTAGAAACAATAAATGACATCAATCCGAAAAGACCAAGGCATCCTATGCTTATGGCAAGGACGGAAAGAATAGTGAACCCGTTAAAAACCAACTGTTCCACAACATATTCTTTTTTGATTGAATCATCTAAAAAGCTATAACGAAAAACGGAAGAGGTAAATGTATCTTCCCACCTGCCCTTTATAAATTCAAGTGTTTTACTATTCCCGATTTTTACAAAGGCCTGATCTTGAAAATACGTCCAATTCATAATAATGCAAGGTGATATATCGATTTGGAGGGAATTATTATGATAGTCCTTAACTACCCCAACAATAGTGGCGATACCTTCATTAATTTGAATTTTTTTGCCTATTGCCTCCCGTGGATTCCAACCATATACTTTTAAAAGTGTCTCGTTGACTATGAATTCGTCAAAAACCTCCTTGTTTCTCGTAAAGTTTCTTCCTGCCAAAAGCTCTAGATCATAAAAATCCAAATATTTTGTATCTCCAACTTTTATCTCCGCATCCATGGCATCCTCGGGTGATTGTTGGGGGAGACGAAAGCTAGTGCCCAACTGACGACTTCCTACGGCCATTGGGGGGCCAGAACCAAAAGATACCTTGGAAATTCCAGTATTTTCCAGAAGCAAGTTTCTATAGACCTCTAATTTATCAACCTCTGGTGAAGGGGTTGTTACGACTGCGTCGGAAGAGAAACCCATAGGTTGATTTTTAAAAAAATCCATTTGCAGCGATAAAATAATAGCCGCAATAACGAAAAGCTGTACAATTATGAACTGGAAAGTAACCAATGACTTGCGGAGTCCGATACCATTTTTTCTAGAAAATTGAATTTTATTTTTTAGTGCCGTAATAGGATTGAACGCTGAAAGAACAAAGGCCGGATAAATAGCTGCCAAAAAAATAGTCGAAAGACCAATCAATAGTATCAGGCCAATGTGATTCCAGCCAAATACCAATTGTAGGTCGATAACGGACAAATTTTCATTCAGTTGGCTTAAAAAGATATTCAGAAAGGCAACAGAAAGACCCAAAGAGCCCAGGATAACTAAGCTGTTTTCAAAAATGAACTGGAATACCAGGTCCAACCGTTTACTACCGAATACCTTTCGTATGCCGACTTCCTTTGATCGCGATGTTGATTGTGCAGTTAGTAAATTAATGAAATTTACGATAGCTATGATCAAGATGAACAATGCGACAATGGAAAGTATGTATAAGATTTTTGACGGCATTACGTATCCACCAATATTGCTTCCGTACAAAGTTTCATTGTGTATATCGGATATCGATTGAAGAAAATATGAAATGCGAATATCATCTTCAGGTTTGAGATACTTTTTCTTCCAAGATTCGATTTTAGACTCCAGGGTTCTTTTAAGCTCGCTATTTTGCAAGACTACAAATGTCGTTCCCTGATGGTTTCCAGACCAGTTTCCCGAGAGATCGGGATTGTTTGCTTTGAAGAATTCATACGGGATGAGCATATTAAAACGCTGGTTTGAATTTCCAGGAACATCCTCAATGACCCCAGTAACGGTAAGCGGTTCGTTGCCCTGTGATAATATAGTCTTTCCCATTATCGACCGGTAACTTTCATTGTTGTCTCCAAAGTACTTTTTCACAAAATTTTCAGTAAGCACCACAGAATTAATATTCTCTAATGCGGTATCGGGGTTTCCTGATATCCAATTAATGTCGAATGTCTTCGGGTAGAAATTATCCACGTATAACACTTGTGGTTCTTCGAATTTATATAAATCTGGACCATCGCCGATACTGAAATCCTGACTTACAGGCCCCATTGTTTGTGTTACCAGATCAATTTCTGGAAAATCATCCCTAAGAGCTTCTGCCAGTGGATAAGCAGTAGTGTTCCAGTACAATGTTTGATCTGGTCGCTTGTTGTGCTGTACCACTCTGTAGGTGTATTCCGCTTTAGAGTGATAGTCATCAAAAGTAGATTCATATCTTACGAAAACAAGGATTGCCATACAGGTACCAATTCCAATTGACAAACCCAAAACGTTGATTGCCGAACTTCCTTTATTTTTTAAAATAGTTCGCCAAGCGATTTTTAAATAGTTCTTAAGCATGATTATTTCGAGTAAATAGGTAGTGAATCATCGAAACATTTGATGCCAATTCTATGCCACGAAACTAAATAACTGGTTATCAAATTGTTGCAAATATTTTTCGAAAAACATCTCCCGGCTACTGTAAAAATATTTTACAGTTTGTGTACAATTTTTTTACACTACGGGAATAAAACGTTTGGTTTGAAAAAGGTTTGCAAACACAGTTCTTTAAACCAACAATTTAAGAGACACGGCAGATATTCTTCATCTGTGCCAAAAAACGGCCGATTTTCGAAACGACTCATTGCTAGTGAGATCATAGTCCTCTCTAGTTCCGTTTGTCGTTCTTTTTAGTAGTTCCGCTAATTAACCTTTTACGGAACTAATAAAGTTCATTTAAACGGCCGTTTTTTTGAACTATATCCTAACCACGGTTAATAAGTCCTTATAAGTTCATTTTTCCGGTGTAATTTCTTAGTTTATTTTTGGAGGTATAATTACACCATATATGTTGTTCGGTTACGTCCGGGTCAGTACGAAGACCCAA
>DRGL01000042.1 GCA_011050085.1 Pricia antarctica
GCTTACCTACCCCAATAAATATGACCAAACCTTATTTGGCAAAGTAAAAGATGCGTGGGATATGGGAGCAATTGCGGTAGGTGCTACCATTTATTTTGGTTCCGAAGAAAGTAATAGACAGCTAAAAGAAATAGCAGAAGCTTTTGAAGAGGCTCACAGTTTAGGTATGGCTACTATTTTATGGTGCTATACCCGAAACGAAGCTTTTAAAACTGAAAAAGAAGATTATCATTCCGCTGCCGATGTAACTGGGCAGGCAAATCATTTGGGTGTGACTATCCAAGCAGATATCATCAAACAAAAATTACCTACAAATAACTTTGGTTTCAAAGAAATAGGGTTTGGAAAATATGATGATGAAATGTATGATACGTTGACAACAGACCACCCCATTGACCTTTGTAGGTTACAGGTAGCCAATTGTTATATGGGCAAAATAGGACTGATAAATTCAGGTGGTGGTTCTAAAGGTGAATCTGATTTAGAGGAAGCAATAACGACAGCAGTAATCAATAAAAGAGCTGGTGGTTCTGGATTGATAATGGGTCGAAAAGCATTTCAACAACCCTTTAAGGAAGGATTGGAATTGATACATGCAGTTCAAGGCGTTTACCTCGAGAAAAGAATAACGGTAGCATAATACAGATTTAAGAATGCTTAAAACGGAAATAAAATCAATTAAGGAAGTAGATCTTTCCCCCAAACCGGGCAAGAAGTATTGGGTAAACTGTCACAGGGAATGGCGGGAGGAAATCATTTATTTTTTAATGATCGACCGATTTCATGATAGCAACGAGCGGCATTCGAAGAATTTCGATATTCGACATGCCGGTTTCGGGAATGAAAATCAATTGCAAAAGCCTTTTGGGGGCACAATTAAAGGTATCATCAGTAATATTGATTATATCAAAAATTTAGGTTGCACGGCCCTTTGGCTGAGCCCTGTGTTTGAAAATAATCCGGAATCCTATCATGGATACGCCATCCAAAATTATATGGATGTGGATAAACGCTGGGGCACCAAGGAAGACATGGTAGAACTGGTAGACAAAGCACACAATCTGGATATAAGGGTTTTTTTGGATATTGTTCTGCATCATTCCGGCGATAACTGGTCTTATCCCTTTGATTATGACTATTTCTATGCGAAAGGGCAACGGTTTCCACTGGGTGATTGGCGAGAGCAAGACAGGCCGCTTCCAGTCGAATTGAGAGATGAGGAGCTTTATAACCGAAAAGGGCAAATCAGGAATTTTGATGCCTATCCCGAGACCCAGGAAGGTGACTTCTTTACCTTAAAAACATATAGAAACGATGATTCCCCCGCTAGTGAAGATTTACAAGAGATACTGGCCAAGATACATTGTTACTGGATACGAGAGACCGATGTGGACGGTTTCCGGTTAGATGCCGTTAAGCATATGAAGGGTAGCGATATCAGTCGTTTTTGTTCTAAAATACGGGAATATGCCTATTCCTTGGGGAAGAGAAACTTCTTTTTGTTCGGTGAGATTATTGGTAATGATGAGATGGGAAACCCCTATATAGGCCCCAAAATGCTGCCGGAGGACCGGAATGTATACTATGGGCTCGATTCCATTTTGGACCATCCTTTACATAGCGTATTGGCAGAAGTGATAAAAGGGAATTCATCTCCAAACAGATTGATAAAGCGATATTCTGATTTACAAGAGAACGCCCTAAGCCGAGGTGAATATGGGGAATTCTTGGTGACCTATATCGACGATCATGATCAGGTGGGGATGGACTTTAAACACCGTTTTGGTCACAATGCTACCCCTGAACAGATTGTTGCAGGAATGGGCTTTCTTATTTGTGCCCTCGGCGCTCCATGTATTTATTACGGTACTGAACAAGGTTTTGAGGGTAACGGTACAGATGACCGATATATTAGGGAAGGAATGTTCAATCCTGATGATAAGCAGACGAATGTGTTGAACCAAGACTCATGGATATTCAAACAAATTGCAGTCTTGGCACACCTAAGGAAGAAAGAATCCATTCTAAAGTTCGGTAGAATGTATTTCAGGGAAACTTCAAAAAATGGACTTGATTTTCAGTTTCCCGAATGTGAGGAATGTCTTTTGGCATTTTCAAGGATTCTGCATGAGGGCGAAATTCTGGTAGTTTATAATTCTTCACCAAAGAATACCAAAGAAGAACATATAGCGATCGATAGCATTATCAACAAAGAGGGTATGCTTATGGAATGTATTTATGGCAACAAGAAAAAAACTAAGATAGAAAAAAATAGGGATCAAGAAGCTGACCGCTTTTTCATTAAGGTAAAGCTCAAACCCATGGAGTTTTTGATATTCAAGAACAAGTAGCGGGAACAAAACCTCGTGACAAATTTGACCTAGGATAATGAAATACGTACAGATAAAAATAATAAAAATGGTTTTTTTGGCAGTATTGGTGATTTTAGTATCAGTTATATCGGTAATGGGATACCAATACCTAACCGTCGTTTTGGCTCCTGAATATAATTCCGATACCATGCCCCTAAACTATGAAATAGTGGGCTCGGGCGAAAGGAACATAATCTTGATTCATGGTATGGCAGGTACTAAAAATTATTGGAAAAAGGATTTGGCGCAGGTTACCGGAAAGTACAGGCTACTTTTGGTCGACTTGTTGGGTTTCGGAGATTCGCCAAAACCCCAAAGCGAATATAGTCTCGAAATTCAGCTTGCGGCACTTGAAAACATCATCACGAAAGAAGGCTTTAATGATGGTAACACCCTTATTTTAGGCCACTCCATGGGCGCGGTAATTTCCTTGGCCCTCTTTGCAAAACGCCCCGACTGGTTTGTCGGGGCTACGGTCATAGGCCTCCCTATTTTTGAAAGTAGAGATCAATTTTTCGAACAGATGTCCAATAATTCTTTTTTCGACAAGCTCGCCGTAAGCTCCTATGGGAAGGTGTTCTGCATACTCCACCCATTATACATTGTCAAATGGTTCAAGCCTAAAAATCTGACCGATGATGTCTTTAAAGACTCTAAAAAACATACCTGGCAGAGCTATTATAATTCCTTGAACGAGGTCATTCTCAAAACGGATCTATACGCCCTTACAAAGAGCATACGCAATCGAAAAATCCTCTTTATCCATGGTGCCGATGATGAAGCGGCACCCATTATCAACGTGGAAAAATTCGCAAGGCACTTTACCAGTGCAAAACTAATGGAAGTAAAGGATGGAGACCACCAACTCTTTCTTAAAGAACCACTTGAAGTCTGGAAAGCGGTCGGGGATTTTTTCGATGAAAAATCATGGTGAACAAGAATGAATACTAATTTGAAAATGAAATAGAAAGATGAAAAAACAAAAATATAATACAGATCAATTCTATGGATTGATGCATACGGACGTCGAGGGAATCGATGGTCTTATAGAACTGGCCCTGAATATACGCTGGTCATGGAACCATGCCTCGGATATGTTATGGGAACAACTAGATCCGGAACTCTGGGAATTCACGCGAAACCCCTGGGTCATTCTACAGACGGTTTCACGAAATCGACTGGAGGAGCGTTTGGCAGACCCAGATTTTCGGGAGAAGCTAGACGGTCTTTTAAAGGCAAACGAAAAAGCGATTTCTACTCCCTCGTGGTTTCAGCAAAACCATTCTAAGGCGGCACTAACCACCATTGCCTATTTCAGTATGGAATATATGCTCAACGAGGCCCTGCCTATTTATGCCGGTGGCTTGGGCAATGTAGCGGGCGATCAACTAAAAGCGGCCAGCGATTTGGGCGTACCTGTTGTCGCTGTGGGATTACTATATGCCAAAGGCTATTTCCGACAGGAAATAGATAAATATGGCACACAAAATGCTCTGTTCCCCTATAATGACCCTGGACAATTACCCATTACGCCCTTGCGTCTACCAAATGGGGAGTGGCTACGTATAAAGGTATCGTTGCCCGGTCACCCGATATGGCTAAGAGCATGGCAGGTACAAGTGGGAAGAGCGAAACTCTATCTATTGGATAGCAACGATGCCGCCAACTTGCCGATTCATCGTGGAATTACCGATGAGCTGTATGGCGGAGGGGCCGAACGGCGCATAAAACAGGAAATCATATTGGGCGTGGGTGGCTACAGATTACTAAAAGCCTTGGATATTGAACCCGAAGTGTGTCATATGAACGAAGGGCATGCGTCATTTTTGGTCCTTGAACGTGCCAATGATTTTATGAAGGCGAACGGAACTTCGTTTGAAGAGGCCCTTGCCGTAACCCGAGTGGGCAACTTATTTACCACCCACACAGCGGTTGCAGCCGGTTTTGATCATTTCAGCCCCTCGTCAATGGAATATCACTTAGGCACTTATGCCAAAGAACAACTGGGTTTGGATTTTAATGATTTGATGGCACTTGGGCGTGCAGACGCCAATAACCAATTAGAGAATTTTAATATGGCTTATCTGGCAATTCGTGGTAGTGGGGCGGTAAATGGAGTTAGCCGTTTGCATGGTGAAGTAAGCAGAACTCTTTTTAACAATCTTTTCCCGCGCTGGCCGGCAGCCGAAGTTCCGGTAGGCTATGTAACCAATGGTGTGCACATGCCATGCTGGGATTCCAAATATGCTGATGAAATCTGGACAGAATCCTGTGGAAAGGATCGCTGGAGGGGCGAACTCGATGACCATTCAGCACATATTTCGAAACTATCCGACGAAAAACTTTGGGAATTTAGATCTCGATCTAGAAATCGCCTTGTCGATTTTATAAGGGCAAGGTTTGAAAGGCAGGCAATAGTCTCGGGTCTACCGCTAGAAGTGGTCGAGATCGCAAAACAGGTTTTTAACCCAAACACCTTGACCTTGGGCTTTGCCCGCAGATTTGTGCCTTACAAAAGACCAGACCTCTTATTGCACGATCCTGAACGTTTTGTACGTATTCTAACCAACACGGAACATCCTGTACAATTGGTCTTGGCCGGTAAAGCTCCACCATTTGATGAAGCAGGAAAAGGATTAATAAGAAAATGGGTTCAGTTTATCCAACAACATAATTTGTACAATCATGTCCTCTTTCTAAGTGATTATGACATGATGTTGGCGGAAAATTTGGTTCAAGGTGTTGATGTATGGCTAAATACCCCGAGAAGACCATGGGAAGCTAGCGGAACCAGTGGTATGAAAGTACTTGTAAATGGTGGTCTCAATTTATCGGAATTAGACGGTTGGTGGGCAGAAGCATACACTCCCGAAGTAGGCTGGGCGCTAGGTGATGACCAAGAACATGGCGATGATCCGGCATGGGACGCACACGAGGCAGTAACACTATATGAAATACTGGAGCAACAGGTCGTCCCCGAATTCTACGCACATAACAAAAAAGGAGTGTCGGAAATTTGGGTGGAACGTATGCGAAAAAGTATGGCGACCCTAACGCCCCGTTTTTCAACCAACCGAACGGTTCGCGAATATACGGAGGACTACTATCTGCCAGCGGCAATCAACTATAAAAAATGCGCTGCTAGAAAAGGAGCTAAAGGAAAGAGAATTGTTAAAGTACGACATGAGCTAAAAAATAAATGGGATACCATTCAATTTGGTAAAATTAAAATTGATAGTGTAGGTCAAAAACATCACTTTAAAGTGCCGATTTGGTTGAAAGGAATAAATTCCAAGCATATTCAAGTAGTACTATTCGCGGAGGGTATTAACGGCGAAGCACCCGAAAAAATCAAAATGAAATTTGATTGGTTGGGTAAAGATGGGGCACATAACTTTTATGCAGAGGTAAATACTTCCCGACCTACAGTTCACTATACCCTTCGTATTGTACCCAGCTACGAAGGAATTTCCGTACCGTTGGAGGATAACTTGATACTATGGCAGCATTAAAAATCGAATTTTAAATAAAAAGAAAAATGGAGACACTGGAATATCATGAAATCATATTAAAAAAAGTCAGCTTCGATGAGGAGTTGTTAAAGATAGAACTGAAAAAGGCGGTTCGTAATACTACCTGTTCAAAACAGCCGGCTTTATTGGAATGGTGCGGTAAAGAGCTTGGGGCAAAATATAAACAATTGGCTTCCTCTTTTATGAAGGACAAGAATTGTGCTTTTGATTGTTCAGATTCATGATAGAATTCAACTAAGAATCATCGAAACAAAACTGTGCAATCAAAAATCTAAATAATTAATACCTAGAACAAAAAATGCTTTCGGAAAATTCAAATCTTTTAACAATCAACGGCGGTTCATCCAGCATCAAGTTCGCTATGTATGAAATGGCCAAAGATCCGACGCTCATATTCTCTGGAAGCATTGACCGAATTGGTATGGACAATGCAATATTCAACCTTACATACGAAAATAAAGTAAAGGAGAGCTTCGACGTGTATTCACCTGGCTTTTACGAGGCATCTATCTTTTTAATTCTTTGGCTCAAAAAGCAATCTGGTTTTGACAGGGTTAAATGTATTGGTCATCGCATTGTCCATGGTAAGAACCACAAAAAGGCCGAAATAATAAGCAATGCTCTAATAAAGGAATTAAAGCAAATAAAAGACTATGACCCAGATCATCTTCCTGCCGAGATTGAAATCATCGAACTGTTCAAAAGTAGGTACGCCGGTATGTTGCACGTTGCATGTTTTGATACTTCTTTTCATATAACATTACCCCGTATTGCAAAAATGCTGCCCATACCAAGACGTTTTGATAAAGCGGGTATTCAACGCTATGGTTTTCATGGCTTGTCCTATGCCTACCTAATGGAAGAGCTAAAGATAAAACTAGGAGTTGAGGCTAATGGTCGGGTCATTCTGGCCCATTTGGGAAACGGTGCTAGCTTGGCAGCAGTTAAAGACGGCAAGAGTATTGATACCACCATGGGATTTACCCCTGCAGGTGGTTGTGTTATGGGGACACGAAGCGGCGATTTGGATCCTGGGGTCGCTTGGTATATGATGAAAAGAGAAGGGTTGAATACCAAAAAATTCAATCATTTGATCAATCATGAATCGGGTCTTCTGGGAATTTCCGAAACAAGTGCCGATATGCAAGATTTGTTACAAAAAGAAAGCTCAGACGAACGAGCAGCAGAGGCAGTAGCCCTATTCTGTTATCAGATTAAAAAATGGATAGGTTCGTTTATGTCCGTATTGGGAGGGCTTGATATATTAGTCTTTTCTGGGGGTATTGGCGAGAATGCACCGATTATTCGTTCTAGAATTTGTAAGGGTTTGGGCTTTGCCGGAATTGTATTAGATGAGGACTTAAACGGACTAAATGAAACTCAAATCTCGATGGAGGATAGCAAAGTAAAAGTATTGGTAATCCCTACCAACGAGGAGTTGATGATTGCAAAATGCACGACAGATTTGTACTACGGGTTCAAAAACAAAGAAAGACAACGAAAAAACAAGTAATAATGGAAAATCAAAATAGTAAAAAAGGAGGAACGCAAATAACTCAAGAACTTTTAAATAAAATGGATGCGTACTGGCGGGCGACGAACTATCTCTCCGTAGGTCAGATTTATCTATGGGATAACCCCTTGATTCGAAAACCATTGAAAGCTGAACACATTAAACCCATGTTGTTGGGACATTGGGGCACTACACCGGGCCAAAATTTTATGTATGTCCATCTAAATCGAATCATTAAAAAATACGATTTGAACATGATTTATGTGTCCGGCCCCGGACACGGAGGACCGGCTCTCGTCGCAAGCACTTACCTTGAAGGAACCTATAGTGAAGTATATCCGGACATCAGCCAAGACGAAGAGGGATTGAAAAAACTGTTTACCCAATTCTCCTTCCCAGGCGGTATTCCCAGCCACGTATCTCCCGAATGCCCTGGATCCATTCATGAAGGTGGCGAGCTTGGCTATTCGCTCAGCCATGCTTTCGGCGCGGTCTTCGATAATCCGAATTTGATCGTATCGTGCGTAGTAGGTGATGGGGAAGCGGAGACGGGTCCCTTGGCGACCGCATGGCACTCCAACAAATTTCTGAATCCGGTAACCGACGGTACGGTACTTCCTATTCTTCACCTTAATGGATATAAGATTGCCAATCCCACGATTCTTGCCCGGATCGGGGACGTGGAACTAGAACAGCTTTTTTTAGGCTATGGATGGAAGCCCTATTTCATCGAAGGTGATGACCCTATGACTATGCACCGGAAAATGGCAGAATTGCTAGACCAAGTAACCGAGGAAATTAAAACCATCAAGAAAAACGCCGCTAATGGATCTACTACACAACGCCCGCAGTGGCCTATGATTATTTTAAAATCACCCAAAGGATGGACAGGTCCCAAGTTTGTGGATGGTTTGCCCGTGGAAAATCATTTTCGATCACATCAGGTTCCGTTGCCCGATGCAGCCAGTAATCCAGAGCACTTAAAACAATTGGAAGATTGGTTCAAAAGTTATAAGCCCGAAGAGCTTTTTGATGAACAAGGGCGTCTTTTACCTGAATTGGCAGATCTGGCTCCTAAAGGAGAACAGCGAATGGGTGCCAACCCACATGCCAATGGAGGTCTTTTGTTAAAAGACCTTCTTATGCCCGACTTTAGGGAGTATCGCCTTGATGTATCGGTACGCGGGGAGATGGGAAACGGTGATACCCGTGTTCTGGGAGAATTTGCCAGGGATATTATCAATCTGAACCGATCACAACGAAATTTCAGAATCTTTGGACCGGACGAAACACTCTCGAACCGTTTGAACTCGGTTTTCGAGGCTACTAACAGGCAATGGGAAGGAGAGACTATGGAAACCGATGAACTTCTTGAAAAAGACGGCCGTGTTATGGAGATGTTGAGTGAACACCAGTGCGAAGGATGGCTAGAAGGCTATCTTTTGACCGGAAGACATGGTCTTTTCAATTGCTACGAGGCCTTTATCCATATCATCGATTCTATGTTCAACCAACATGCCAAGTGGCTAAAAGTAACTGCTGAACTACCATGGCGCAGAAATATCGCTTCCCTAAACATTCTTTTAGCCTCGCACGTTTGGCGGCAAGACCACAACGGGTTTACTCATCAGGATCCCGGGTTCCTTGATGTTGTGATGAATAAAAAAGCATCGGTGGTACGCGTATATCTTCCGCCCGATGCCAATTGTCTTTTATCGGTAATGAACCATTGTTTCCGCAGTAAGCATTATGTAAATGTGGTTGTGGCCGGAAAGCACCCGGCACCACAATGGCTTCCCATGGAGGAAGCAGTTGTTCATTGTGCCAAGGGCATCGGTATTTGGACCTGGGCGAGCAATGATAGAGAAATAGAACCCGATGTGGTTATGGCTTGCGCAGGTGATGTACCTACACTAGAGACCTTGGCGGCGGTATCCATATTACGAGAAAAATTGCCAAACCTGAAAGTACGCGTGGTAAACGTGGTCGATTTGATGAAGCTACAGACCAATACGGCGCATCCGCATGGATTAACCGATGCTGATTTTGACATGTTATTTACAAAGACCAAACCGGTTATATTCGCCTTTCACGGCTATCCTTGGCTGGTACACCGTCTTACCTACAGCCGTACAAATCATGTTAATATTCATGTTAGGGGCTATAAGGAAGAAGGCACCATAACGACCGCTTTTGATATGACAGTTTTAAATGAGATGGATCGTTTTCATTTAGTACAGGATGTCTTGGACCGATTGCCGAACCTAGGGGATGAAGTAGCATATCTGAAACAGGAAATGCAGGACAAGCTCATCGAGCACCACTATTTCATCCGTAAAAATGGGTTGGATATGCCCGAGATCAGAAACTGGAAATGGGAAAATTAAATAGGCTATTCCAACGGATTCTTATCACTCAAAGAACTTGGTACAACGAATTTTAAAAAGACAAAATGAAAACAACGGTATTCAGTACACATAAATTCGAAGAACCCCATTTGCTATCTTCAAATAAAGGTAAGCATGAACTTAATCTACTTGAAGTACGGTTGACCGAAAGTACGGCTTCCTTGGCTCTTGGCACCGAGGCCATTAGTTTGTTTACAAGCGATGATGCCTCGGCTCTAATACTTGAAAAACTTAAAGATATCGGAATCAAATATATCGCCCTGCGTACCGCAGGATACAATAATGTAGATACAAAAAAAGCAGCTGAACTGGGCATCAAAATTTCAAGGGTTCCTGTATATTCCCCGTATGCAATCGCAGAACACACAATGGCGTTGATACTTGCATTGAACCGAAAACTAATCAGAGCCCATAATAGGGTCAGAGACATGAATTTCTCGCTGAACGGACTCACAGGGTTTGACTTGAACGGAAAAACTGTTGGGGTATTGGGAACAGGGAAAATTGGGGCTATCCTGGTTAAAATACTGCATGGTTTTGGTTGTAAAATTTTGGCATATGATACCTCAGAAAATAGAATGCTCATTGAAAAATATGGGATACGCTATACAGACTGTAAAACGTTATGCAGTGAATCGGATATCATAAGCTTGCATGTCCCCTTAAATTCTTCAACCAAACATTTGATTGATGCCAGGCATATTTCACTAATGAAACCAGGAGTTATGCTAATCAATACCAGTCGCGGAGCATTGGTCGATACCAAAGCGGTTATTGAAGGACTAAAGACCAAGAAGATTGGTTACCTAGGGATTGATGTTTATGAGGAGGAAGAAGGATTGTTCTTTGAAGACCATTCCGATGACATTTTACAAGACGATGTAATTGCCCGTTTAATGACCTTTAACAATGTTTTGATAACCAGTCATCAAGCCTTTTTAACCGAAACAGCATTGACAAATATTGCTGAAACCACGATATATAATCTAGACTGTATTGAAAAAGGCAAAGTTTCAGGAAACGAAGTTTCTTGATTAAGAAACAAAAATTAGTAGTAACACTTAAATCTTAAAATTATGGATCGAGTAAAAAACAAAGTAGCCATTATCACAGGAGGTGCCTCTGGATTAGGAAAATCAAGTGCTATTTTATTGGCACGCGAAGGAGCAAAAATAGTAATAACAGATTTGGATGAAGAAAAAGGAAATAAAGTAGTCCAACAAATCAAGAACGATAGCGGTGAAGCCATATTTATAAAACAAGATGTATCCAAAGAAGATCAATGGAAAAAGGTAATCGAGACTACGCTCAAGACCTTTGGCAAGCTAAATATCCTGGCTAATGCTGCTGGTATAGCAATCGGTAAAAACGTAGAAGATATCACGCTTGCAGACTGGAAAAAACTTTTAAGCATCAATTTAGATGGCAGTTTCCTAGGTACCCAATACGGTATTAAGGCTATAAAAGAAAGCGGAGAAGGTGGCTCAATCATTAACTTTTCTTCCATTGAAGGCCTTATTGGCGATCCCAATTTAGCTGCATATAACGCAAGTAAGGGTGGTATAACTTTATTTACCAAGTCTGCTGCACTTCATTGCGCGAAACAGGGTTATGGCATCCGTGTCAATTCCATTCATCCAGCCTATATATGGACACCAATGGTAGAAAATTTCCTAAAAGCCCAAGGTGATTTGGAAGAGGGCAAAAAGCACTTAGAAGGTCTGCATCCAGTCGGACATTTGGGAGAACCAGATGACATAGGTTATGGTGTCGTCTATCTAGCTTCAGATGAATCAAAATTTATGACCGGTTCTGAATTGGTAATCGATGGTGGATACTCTGCACAATAATGAACAAATCTAAAATATGAAAAATATCCTCGTACCCACCGATTTCTCTGAAAACTGCACCAAAGCTGCACATCTCGGGATTAAAATAGCAAAAACATACAATGCAGAAATACACTTTTTGCATCAGATGACCACACCTGTAGATTGGGTAAAATTAGACAAGCTTAAAGAAAAGCGTTATCCAGAAACCTTAAAGCAGATAGGTGCGTCAAAGGCTAATTTACGTGAACTTGAAAAAATAGCAGAACATGAAGGTCTTAAGTGTAGAACCTTTCTTCAGTTCGATTCGGGACAAAAAGATATTCTGAATCATTCTGGTCATTTTCATCACGACTTTATCATTACTGGAAGCAGCGGAACAAAGGGGCGAGTAAGGGAAATAACAGGTAGTAACGTTGAGAAAATCGTCCGAAAAGCCAATGCGCCAATTATTGTCGTCAAAGAAGAGGAAGTAACGTTTCCCTTTAATGACATTCTATTCGTGTCAGATTTTGAAGAAGATGTGAGTCATCCCTTTGAAGTAGTCATTTCCATAGCTGAACAATGTGATGCTAGTATCCATTTATTACGCATAAATACAGAAACAGAGTTCAATAGTATTGAACTTGGACTGAATCCTGTCAAGGAATTCCTTGAAAAGTTTCCCGCCTTAAAAAACTTTTCTATGAACGTTCACAACGAATCGTCAGTAGAAGAAGGTATAAATACATTTTTAAAACATCAGCCCGCAGATTTGATTGCAATGAGTACCCACGGAAAGACAGGATTTTTGAGTTTATTTTCAAAAAGCATTGCCGAGGGTGTAACTAATCATTCAGAACTACCTGTGATGACCATACATATTAAAAAATGAAAGATTCAATCAACATAGTGAAATATTCTGGCGACGTGGTTCCTTTTGATGTGGATAAACTTATCAATTCCTTAAGACGTGCACAAGCGAGTGAAGAATTGATTCAACAAATTGTTGAGCAAGTTGAAGACCAAATATATGACGGTATTACCACTAAAAAAATCTACCAAATGGCATTTAAAATACTTAAAGGCAAATCACGTGTAAGTGCCTCAAAGTATAAGCTTAAAAAAGCATTGATGGAATTGGGACCATCTGGCTTCCCTTTTGAAAAGCTGGTTGGCAAACTATTAGAGTATGAAGGGTTTGCAACTAAGGTTGGTGTCATAGTTCAGGGCAATTGTGTGCAGCACGAAATAGATGTGATAGCAAAAAAAGACGATACCCATCATATGATTGAATGTAAATACCACAGTGACCAAGGTAGGTTTTGTAATGTGAAAATCCCCTTATATATCCATTCAAGATTTTTGGATGTTGAAAAACAATGGGAACGACAAAAAGGTCACGAGGATAAACTTCATAGGGGAGGTGTATATACCAATACGCGATTTACCACTGATGCTGTGCAGTATGGTAAATGCGTGGGATTATTATTGACGAGTTGGGATTATCCGATGGGAAATGGTTTAAAAGATAGAATAGACAAGTTGGGACTGCACCCTTTAACGGCATTGACTACTCTGACCAAAGCCGAAAAAACAAAGCTATTGGACACCGGCATTGTGCTCTGCAAAGAGCTTCATGAAAAACCTGTGATATTGAAACAGATAGGAATTGATAAAAA
>DRGL01000043.1 GCA_011050085.1 Pricia antarctica
CTTGCATGTGTTAGGCCTGCCGCTAGCGTTCATCCTGAGCCAGGATCAAACTCTTCATCGTTGTGCTTTAAATATATTCGCGCACAGCGCCGAAGAGGCCCTCCCGGCCCCGTCTCTCTCTATTAAATCATCCGCCCCGCCGGCCTACGCCGGCAGGGCAACTTTATTATATGGTTCCTTCCGGAGGCCTCTCGGCCCCCGGTCGTTTTATTGTCTCCACAGTATGTCAATGAACTTCAAAACTTACGCCCCTTCGGTCTAAACTTGTTCGTTTGTCTCTCAAAGCGGGTGCAAATATAAGAGGGTTTTTCGAATAAAAAATACATTCAAAGAATTTTTTTAAACTTTTTTTCGAGCTATCCTCTTAGCCTCTATTTCCTAGTACTTTACGTTCTAAATTAATTTTAGAGGGTCTTGAATATAAAACAATTTATCGTTCAGCGCAAGCTTTTGACCCTTTTAAATTTCGTTCCAAAACAGAAAAGTAGTTCACAGCCTTTACATTCACAAAGCAAGGATGACCATCCCTATCAAACATCCTAAGTAAAAAAGAGATAACACTATATAAAGATTAGAAAAACCATAATACCCATCCTTATACAACACTACTCACCTTGATTGCTAAATCCATCCTAGTATATCATTCCTAACCTTATTTAATAATTCCCATCCTTACCTAACATTCCTATCCTACTTAATAATTCGATTCGTATACAACACTCCTCACCTTGCTTACCAAATCCATCCTAGTATATCATTCCTACCCTTATTTACTAATTCTCATCTTACTATAACATTCCTAACCACCTAATCATTCCATCCCTGTATAACATTCCTACACTACTATATAATGTTGTACGCATCGGCTCGGATTGCTATCTTTGACATCCTTAAAAAAAACACATGATCAAGATTACCTTACCGGACGGTACTATAAAGGAATTCGAAAAGGGCAGTACGCCTATGGATGTTGCCAATAGCATCAGTGCGGGATTAGCGCGCAACGTGATTTCGGCCAAGTTCAATGACAAAATCGTGGAAAGTGTGACCGCCCTTCAAGAGGATGGTAATCTGACACTGTATACATGGAACGACAAAGAAGGGAAAAAAGCATTCTGGCATTCGACATCACATATTGTTGCCCAAGCCTTGGAGGAATTATATTCAGGAATAAAACTGACCATAGGACCAGCCATCGATAACGGATTTTATTATGATGTGGATTTTGGGGAGCATACACTTTCTGAAAAGGACTTTCCGGACATTGAAAAAAGGGCCATCGAAATCGCGCGAGGAAAACATGACTTTACACTACATCCGGTATCAAAAACGGATGCCCTATCCTTATATAAGAAACAAGGGAATGAATATAAGGTAGAACTCATAGAAAATTTAGAAGACGGTACCATTACTTTCTGTGACCACGATACATTTACCGATCTCTGCCGTGGCGGACATATACCCAATACCGGTATCGTCAAGGCGATTAAAATATTGAGCGCCGCGGGTGCTTATTGGCGCGGTGATGAGAACAATACACAATTGACCCGTGTGTACGGAATATCTTTTCCAAAACAAAAAGAGCTTACTGAGTATTTAGAAATGCTCGAGGAAGCCAAAAAAAGGGATCACCGAAAACTTGGTAAGGAGCTTGAACTGTTTACTTTTTCACAAAAAGTCGGGCAAGGCTTACCGCTCTGGCTGCCTAAGGGCGCAGCTCTGCGTGAGCGCTTGGAGAACTTTCTTAAAAAAGCACAGAAACAAGCCGGTTACGAAATGGTCGTTACCCCTCATATCGGCTCTAAGGAACTGTATGTCACTTCAGGGCACTATGAGAAATATGGCGCAGATAGTTTTCAGCCTATAAAAACCCCAAAAGAAGACGAGGAGTTTCTATTAAAACCCATGAACTGTCCGCATCATTGTGAAATTTACAATACTCGACCTTTCAGCTATCGCGAACTTCCAAAACGCTATGCGGAATTTGGTACGGTGTACCGTTACGAACAGAGCGGTGAGCTGCACGGCTTAACCCGGGTGCGTGGTTTCACTCAAGACGATGCCCATATCTTCTGTACCCCGGACCAGCTTGATCAGGAATTTAAGAATGTCATCGATCTTTCTTTATATGTGCTTGGCAGTTTGGGTTTCGACAATTTCACTGCGCAGGTCTCTATCAGGGATTTAGCTACCCCTGAAAAATATATCGGCTCCGTTGATAATTGGGAAAAGGCGGAAAATGCAATTATCGAAGCAGCGACCGAAAAAGGACTGGATTTCGTTATCGAAAAAGGTGAGGCCGCGTTCTATGGTCCGAAATTGGACTTCATGGTGAAAGATGCCTTGGGAAGGCAGTGGCAGTTGGGTACCATTCAGGTAGATTATAATTTGCCGGAACGATTTGACCTTACCTATAAAGGCAGCGACAACGAACTGCACCGCCCAGTGATGATTCACCGTGCGCCCTTTGGCAGTATGGAACGCTTTATCGCTTTGCTTTTGGAGCATACAGGAGGAAATTTCCCATTATGGTTAATTCCTGAACAGGCTATTGTATTGCCTGTTAGCGAGAAACATGAAATATATGCAGAAAAAGTTTTAAGTTCCTTGGAAAATAACGAAATTCGCGCCCACATCGATAATAGAAGCGAAACCGTAGGTAAAAAGATTCGGGAAGCTGAAATGAACAAAATACCGTTTATGATTATTGTCGGTGAAAATGAAGAGGAAGCGCAAACGATATCTGTGCGTAGGCACGGAGGAGAAGATTTAGGATCGATTTCCGTAGAGGAATTTATCGACTTGGTCGTTACTGAAATAAATAGTACCTTAAAGTCGTTCAAATAATTAAAGTTTAACTTAAAAGTAGAAGTCATAGCAATTCGTAAAAGATTTAGGCCCCAACCCAGAAGAGAGAACAAGAACCCTCATAAGATCAATAGGAAGATATTGGCCCCGGAGGTTCGATTGGTAGGTGACAATGTAGAACCTAGTGTAATGCCTATACGTGAGGCATTGGATAAATCCGTTGAATTCGGATTGGATCTTGTAGAAATATCGCCGAACGCCAACCCTCCTGTAGTCAAGATAATGGACTACAAGAAATTCCTTTACGAACAGAAGAAGCGAGAAAAAGCCATGAAGGCCAAGGCTTCAAAAGTGACCGTTAAGGAAATACGTTTTGGTCCGAACACCGATGACCATGATTATGAGTTCAAGAAGAAACATGCTGAAGGATTTTTGAAAGATGGGGCCAAGTTAAAGGCTTATGTTTTTTTTAAAGGTCGTTCCATCGTTTATAAGGATAAGGGGGAAATACTACTTCTGAAACTTGCCCAAGAACTGGAGGATGTTGGTAAAGTAGAACAGCTACCCCGTTTGGAAGGTAAACGCATGACCATGTTCATTGCACCTAAGAATAAGAAATAAGAAACGGGATGATTTGCGAGTGATTTCAAATTATTGATTACTTTTGCAATCCCTTATAAATATCAAGCCCTATATCAGGGCTTGTTCAGTGTAAAACAATTATGAAACTTGAATCGGCGTAGTAGCTAAATTCATTTTAGTAATTGTAAGCCTGATTTTTTAAAAGGCTGAAAGAGTTTAATAAAATAGTGAGATTCATATAAATAGTAAAAATGCCAAAACAAAAAACAAAATCCAGTGCCAAGAAGCGTTTTAAGCTGACCGGTTCCGGAAAAATTAAGAGAAAACACGCTTTTAAGAGCCACATTCTTACAAAGAAATCCAAAAAGCGTAAACTTAAATTGACACACAGCACATTGGTCCATAAAGCCGATGAACCTGGTATCAAAGAGCAGTTGTGCCTGAAATAAATCAGGTAGAAAATCAGTAAGGTGAATTATTAACCATGGAGTAAGGCAAAAAAAAGAGTCAGTTTAGAATCAAGATTGAAAGATTCCAATCAAATTGACCGCCTACTACAAAAACAATTAAAAGTATGCCAAGATCAGTAAATGCAGTGGCTTCACGCGCAAGACGAAAGAAAGTGATGAAGCAGGCCAAGGGGTATTTCGGACGACGTAAAAACGTTTGGACGGTTGCCAAAAATGCGGTTGAAAAAGCGATGTTATACGCTTACCGCGACAGAAGAAATAAGAAAAGAACTTTCCGCGCATTGTGGATTACCCGTATCAATGCAGGCGCACGTCAGCATGGGATGTCATATTCGCAGTTTATGGGCGGATTGAAAGCCAGCGGAATCGAACTTAATCGAAAGGTTTTAGCCGATTTGGCGATGAACCATGCAGAAGCTTTCAAAGCTCTTGTGGATAAGGTAAAATAGTTTTAACAATATATCTCACTTAAATAAATCCGTTAGGTTCAACAACCTGGCGGATTTTTTTATGTTCCAAATGCGGTAATCACCAATTTACGCCCCGAAGCACGGTTACGATGTTCGCAAAGATAGATACCTTGCCAAATACCTAGATTCAACTTACCATTAGTAATCGGGATCTGTACCGAAGCCCCCATTAATGAGGCTTTGATATGAGCCGGCATGTCATCTGGACCTTCGTAATTATGAACATAATACGAAGCGTTTTCCGGAACCATGACATTGATATGGCTCTCAAAATCTGTTCGAACCGTCGGGTCGGCATTTTCATTAATAGTGAGACTAGCGGAAGTATGTTTTATAAATACTTGAAGTATTCCTGAGTTGATATCCAGAATTTCTGACAACGAGCGCTCAATTACTCCTGTAATCAAATGAAAACCACGTTTGTGGGCCGGTAATTGAATTTCTTTTTGATAAAATTTCATATTAATGTAAAACTAAACCTTAAATCCACCTATTACAAATACCTTTGCAACTTTGAAAAATTAATATAATGGATCTATCAGGTATTAAAATGATCGTCACCGATATGGACGGCACACTGCTCAACTCGAACCATGAGGTGAGTGAGCGGTTTTTTAAAATTTTTGAAAAGTTAAAAGAACGTAATATTCTTTTTGTAGCGGCCAGCGGTAGACAGTATCAAAGCATAGTGGACAAATTAGACCCTATAAAAGATGACATCATGGTGATTGCCGAAAACGGTGGTGTCGCTATAGAAAAAGGAAAAGAATTGATTTCATCGCCACTAGCCTCTAAAGATAAAAATCGCGTTTTAGACGTTGTACTGAAGATTGATAATGTACACCCTGTTCTTTGCGGAAAAAACAGTGCCTATATCTTGGGTAATTCAAAAGAGTTCGAAGAAAAACTTCAGGAATATTACTCCAATTATACCATTCTTGATGATTTAAAAGCATTCGATGAAGAAATTTTGAAAATTGCTATCTATCATTTTGAGAGCTCTGAAAAACATATTTATCCAGAAGTCAAACATTTGGAGGACAATTTACAAGTAAAAATTTCGGGACAGAATTGGGTTGATGTTTCAAGTCCGAATGCAAATAAAGGATTTGCATTGCAAAAGGTGCAGCAACTATATGGTATTACACCGCAAGAAACTATGGTTTTTGGGGATTACAATAACGATTTGGAAATGTTGGCCATGTCAGAATTTAGCTTTGCTATGGAAAATGCTCATCAAAATGTAAAAAAAGCGGCAAAGTTCAGCACTTCGAGCAATGATGATTTTGGTGTAGAGCGTATTTTGGATCAATTGTTAACGAATGTCTAAACGTGTGCTTTTAATATCTACCGAAGGCTTATTTTACGGGAAAATATGAGGTGCCAATTTCGATTCTTTTTTATTAATGAAATTGGAATTAGTCTGGATTCCGCCAGTACATATTTACACACCTACATATAGGAAAAATAAGTCTCAAACCTATAGGTAAATGGAAGTTCGCATTTAGGTTTAAGAAATCAGGACTTGGTTCTGTTGCTACGCATTGGGTAGGTAATGGGAAATAAAGTAATATTTGGTATACTATCGAAAACTAAGTTTCTATGATTAAGGTCTCATAGAACCCATCACGTTTTCTGCTTCTTCTTCCGTGCCGCTGGAAACAAAACATTATTCAAAATCAAACGGTAGCCTGGAGAATTTGGGTGAAGTTCCAATTCCGTTTTTGGGTCTCCTACCCTATGCTGATAATCTTCAGGGTCATGACCCCCATAAAACGTAAAAAAACCTTTACCCTTTATTCCGTGAATATAACGCGCCTCTCCATTAAGTTTGTTCTCACCCAATACCATAACCGTGGGTTTAATCTCTTTTCTTTCAAAGGCAGTAGTCTGACCCATAAAGCCTTTTACAAGAGCCGTGTGGTTTTGACAGAGCATTGTAGGAACGGCATCCCACTTTGCGGAAAAATCCATCAATGAGAAATAGTCCCTCTCCTTCGGAACATTACCGCGTTTTGTGGTCATGTCAATTGACGAAAATTCGTATTTCAAAGGACTCCGTTCCAAAGTAAAATCGGTAAAGGCAAACGTATTTTGATAATCTAATTTAGCTTGGTAATTAGCATCGGATGCATCTCCATCAAACATGGGTTCACATATATCTAAACCATTAGCTGCCAATGCGATATCAAAACTATCAGTTGCTGAACACATCGCAAACATGAATCCACCACCTATCACATAATTCCTTATTTTTTGTGCTACCGCACTTTTTTCTTCCGAAACTTTCGTAAATCCCAGTTGCAACGCTAAAGCCTCAGCGTCTTCCTTCTGCTCTATGTACCAAGGGGCTGCGCGATAAGCACCATAGAATTTACCATATTGACCTGTAAAATCTTCGTGATGTAGGTGCAGCCAGTCATAAAGTGCCAATTTATCTCCCAGTACTTCCTCATCGTATATGGTAACATATGGAATCTCAGCGTAGGTCAACACCATGGTAACCGCATCATCCCAAGGGGCATTTCCCTTTGGTGAATAGACCGCAACTTTCGGGGCTTTTTCTAGAATAACCGCTTCCTGATTTTGCGAAGGACTACTTATACCGTCGAGAATGGATTGGGCCTGTTGATCAGATAATATTTCAAAAGATACACCTCTTATCTGACACTCCTTCCTAATCGCATCCCCATCGGGTAAAAGAAATGAACCGCCCCTATAATTGAGCAGCCATTGTACCTTTTGTTGTTTGGTGAGTACCCAAAAAGTAATTCCGTAAGCTTTTAGATGGTTATCTTGAGTATCGGAATCCATAGGAATTAAGATGGAACTAGCTATTATCGGATAACAAAAAAGGAAACAAAGAACAGTGAGTAAATGATTGCGCATTGGCGGATTTTTTCAAGTATACACTCAAAGATAACGCATTAATGGGGCTGAGGATTGTCTCATGGAGTTAAAGGTTTCCAAAGAACAGCATTGATAAGAAGAATACTAGCAGTCTTGCTTTGCACTACCAAGGTAAATTAGAGTCCAACTTCAAATTACCGAATATTACGAACTGGCCAAAGACCTTATTCGTTTGAATTCGAAATATCTTTAGATAATGAACTACTAAAGTATTACTAGTTCTTCGTATGACCTGTGGGAAGACTGATTTTAAAAAATTTAAAACGGAACATCGTTATCGTCAAGTCCAACTCCATCGTTCATCGAACTACCGAAAGCTTCATTAGGACCAGGAAGGTTTTTAGTGATAAAAGGATTTTCTTCGTTGTCATTCATTTTTGATTGGAATTCGAATGGCGAATCGAAATCGTCTAGGTTATCGAATTTACCCAATTGCCCGATGAATTTGAGTCGAATATTCTCTAGACCACCATTACGATGCTTGGCCACAATAAATTCAGCCTGACCTTGTGTCGGCGAACGCTCCTCATCATCCCATTCATCAATCTTGTAATATTCGGGTCGATAAATAAAGGATACGATATCGGCATCCTGCTCGATAGCCCCTGATTCCCGAAGGTCAGAGAGTAAGGGCCTTTTGCTACCACCACGGGTCTCAACCGCTCGCGATAACTGTGACAAGGCAATCACCGGTACGTTCAATTCTTTGGCCAATGCTTTCAAGTTCCGCGAGATGGTAGAAATCTCCTGTTCACGGTTACCGCCTTTTTGGCTTCCACCCGCAGTCATCAATTGTAAGTAATCTATAATTATCAATTTGATACCGTGCTGCGAAGCCAAACGTCTTGCTTTCGCCCTTAAATCGAAAATAGAAAGCGATGGTGTGTCGTCGATGAACAAAGGCGCTTTTTCCAAAGACTTTACCTTAACGTTCAATTGTTCCCATTCATGTTTCTCTAATTTTCCAGTTCGAAGTTTTTCGGAGGATAGCCCGGTTTCTGATGAAATTAGACGGGTAATCAACTGTACAGAAGACATCTCACAGGAGAAAAATGCAACAGGAATATTATTGTTGACGGCCATATTTCGAGCCATGGATAGGGTTAAAGCCGTTTTACCCATACCCGGACGAGCAGCTACAATTATTAAATCACTTGGCTGCCAACCTGAAGTCAGCTTGTCGACCTTATCGAAACCGGATGGAACACCACTAAGTCCTTCTTTATTCGCAATTTCTTCAATCCGCTTTTTAGCCTGTATCACCAAGTTCTGCGCTGTTTCCGCAGAACGTTTTAAATTGCCTTGGGTTACGTCGTATAATTTGGCTTCTGCGTTGTCTAGCAAATCAAAAACGTCAGTACCATCATCATAAGCTTCCTCAATAATTTCATTTGAAATTTTGATAAGACTTCGCTGGATATATTTCTGTAAGATTATTCTTGCATGGAATTCGATATGGGCCGAAGAGGCAACCTTTTGGGTAAGTTTTATAAGATAAAAATCACCTCCAATGGAGTCTAACTTGCCATCTTTCTTTAATTGAGAGGAAACTGTTAATAAATCAACTGGTTCCGAGGTTTCGAACAATTTAAAGATAGCCTCATAGATAAAACGGTGGGCATCCTTGTAAAACGCATCAGGATGTAGGATATCTATTACTTCATCAACCCCTTTCTTATCAATCATCATCGCACCGAGAACAACTTCCTCCAAATCAACCGACTGTGGAGGAATTTTTCCACGTTCTAGACTTATGAGCGTAGATTTGTCAATCTTGCGGCCGATTACGGGGTTCGTTTTTTCCATAGCTACGAAATTATGCAATTAACCTTAAGTTAACGTGACCGAAACAATTGCGATATTCACAGTTCTTCCACATTTGCGTGTTAATAAGTTACGATTTTGTGTTGATAACTAAAAAAATCCGAAGAAGTACTTCTTCGGATTTTGCTATAGTTGATGAATCCTTGGATTATCCATTAAATACGCCCATGTTGGCATATTTATCCATACGCTTATTTACCAAATCCTTTGGGGATAATTTTTGAAGTTCTTTATACGTGGAAGTAATTTTACTTTTTACAATTTCAAAAGTTTTTTCACGATTTCCGTGTGCCCCACCAGCAGGTTCACGTACGATTTCGTCAATCAACTTCAATTTTTTCATATCTGTTGCAGTCAACTTTAAAGACTCCGCCGCCTGTTCCTTATACTCCCAACTGCGCCATAGAATAGAGGAACATGATTCGGGGGAAATGACGGAGTACCATGTATTTTCCAACATCAATACCCTATCCCCTACGCCAATACCCAAAGCTCCACCCGAAGCTCCTTCGCCTATAATAATGACAATTATGGGCACTTTTAAACGGGTCATCTCTAATATATTACGCGCAATGGCTTCACCTTGTCCACGTTCTTCGGCCTCAATACCTGGATAGGCACCGGGGGTATCTATAAGGCATACCACGGGAATTCCAAATTTTTCAGCAGACTTCATAGCCCGTAATGCTTTCCGGTAGCCTTCAGGATTTGCCATCCCGAAATTACGATACTGCCTTGTTTTAGTATTGTAACCCTTCTGTTGCCCGACAAACATGTAGCTTTGGTCATCTATTTTCCCAAGACCGGTAATCATAGCTTTATCATCCTTGACATTTCTATCGCCGTGAAGTTCCAAGAATGCTTCTCCGCATATCGCGTTGATGTAGTCTAAAGTGTAAGGTCTGTTCGGATGTCTAGATAGCTGTACCCGTTGCCAAGCCGTAAGATTCTTATAGATATCTTTTCGGGTCTCGACCAATTTTTTTTCGATCTGCTTGCAGGTCTCGGTCACATCGACCTCGCTCTCTTCACCGATAATCATACATTTATCGAGCTGTTCTTCAAGCTCCTTAATAGGGAGTTCAAAATCGAGATATTCCATAATATAATAGGTTTAGGTTTTTGCGATTTTTGTCAATGCACAAATATAAAATTTTCTAAACGTTTGTGCTGTTTTTAAATTACCAAGGCCAGTGCAATTCAGATTCAACGGCTACCTTTTGGCCTTTTGTAATAGTACGAACGCTAAAACACCAAATAAAAAATTCGGCAAGATCACGGCCCAAAGCGGCGAAAATCCTGCCTGTTCCGCTAACGTTCCAAAGACTTTATCGAAAAAAATAAAAATAAAGGCAACTACGATTCCGAAGGCCAAATTAACCCCCATGCCTCCCCTACGCTTAACCGATGCCACGGCAACAGCGATTATGGTAAGTATGAATGCGGCTATCGGCAAAGACCATCGCTTATATTTTACAAGCACATAGGCATTAATATTTGAGGCTCCCTTCTGTCTTTGGTCGTCTATAAACTTGTTCAGTTCAAAAAGGTTTTTGGTTTCCGCAACATATGAAACTGGGGTAAGGTCACCAATATCGAAAGTGAAAACGGTATCTAAGCGACGTTTGGTCTGTACCAATGCTGTATCGTTCACCAATTTTCTCTTTTGATATGAGGTCAAACGGTACATACTATCTTTAGGAATCCAGCGGATATTGGCCGCTGAAATTTTGAAATCTAGCTTATCATCTTCGGTAAACCGTTCGTATGTAAAATTATAACCGATCTGTCTGGCAGGGTCAAAACTGCTGACATAAATAAAATCAGTTTTATTGAGCTGGGTAAAAACATTATTCGTTACCCGATCTTGCTTTCCCTTTTTTAAATACTTGTACTTGAATTCGTTAAAACCAAGACTAGCTTTGGGCACAATGAACATACCCATAATGAACATAATTAAGGCTATAATGGTCGCCCCAATGAGATAGGGTCGCAAAAAACGGTTGTAAGATACCCCTGAACTTAAAATAGCTACAATCTCCGTATTGCTAGCCAGTTTTGAGGTAAAGAAGATGACGGAAAGAAAAAGAAAAATTGGGAAAAGAAGACTACCTATATATATAGTGAAGTTTCCAAAATAGATTAATATTTCGTCTAAAGGCGCCTCGTTAGCTTGCATCTTGCCAATTTGCTCGGCCAAATGGGCCATGATTCCGATAGGTATGAATAGCAGAATCATCACTCCAAAAGTGACGAGGTAACGCTTTAGTATATATTTGTCGATGATGCTCAGCACTGCTAAAGCCTTTTATCCATTTGTTTGACCATTATGGTCTTCCACTGCGAAAAATCGCCCGCTAAAATATGTTTTCTCGCCTCGCGCACCAGCCAAAGATAAAAACCCAAATTATGGATGGTTGCAATCTGTTTGCCAAGGTATTCATTTGCGGCAAAAAGATGCCGTAAATAAGCTTTAGAATATTCGGTATCTACGAAGGTAAGTCCCATTTCATCGACCGGGGAAAAATCATCCTCCCACTTCTTATTTTTAATGTTGATGGTACCGTGCGCCGTAAAGAGCATGCCGTTTCTTGCATTTCGAGTTGGCATTACGCAATCGAACATATCGACCCCTAAGGCTATGTTTTCTAATATATTGATGGGAGTGCCGACGCCCATTAGGTAGCGAGGCTTGTCTTCGGGTAAAATGGCACAGACCAATTCGGTCATCGCATACAGCTCTTCGGCCGGTTCTCCCACGGATAATCCACCAATCGCATTGCCTTCCGCACCTACCCCAGCAATGTATTCAGCTGATTGTTTGCGAAGGTCTTTATATGTCGATCCTTGAACTATCGGAAAGAAGGTTTGTGAATAGCCATATTCGAATGGGGTTTTTTCTAGATGCGTGATACAACGCTCCAGCCAACGATGCGTCATATGCATTGACCGTTGGGCATACTTATAGTCACAAGGGTACGGTGTGCATTCGTCAAAGGCCATGATGATATCGGCGCCGATGGTACGCTGAATTTCCATGACGCGCTCGGGTGTGAACATATGGGTCGAGCCATCAATGTGCGATTTAAACTTGACCCCCTCCTCTTTAATTTTACGGTTGTTAGACAAAGAATACACTTGGTAGCCCCCGCTATCCGTAAGAATATTCCGGTCCCATCCCATAAATTTATGGAGTCCCCCCGCTTTTTTCAGGATTTCCGTTTTGGGGCGGAGAAAAAGGTGATAGGTATTTCCCAATATAACATCAGGATTTATATCATCCTTAAGCTCTCGCTGATGTACACTTTTTACAGTGGCGACCGTGCCGACAGGCATAAAAATTGGGGTTTCTATAATACCGTGATCGGTGACCATGGTACCGGCCCGTGCCTTGCTATGATCGTCTGTTTGGTGTAGGGTAAATTTCAAAACTTAATTTATGGGGGCAAAGATAGGCAACTAGGTCACATTCCATCCTTAAGGAAAAAATAAAGTTGAACACCCTACTGTATAGCATCAAAAATAAATCCAGCACCACTTGTATTCCCAAAAGATTGCGATTACATTTGGGAAATTCTTAAATCAAAGTATATAATGGCAGAACTGGATACATTACAGGATATAGTAACACAGACCCGAAGAGATATCGTACGAATGGTACATAATGTAAATTCAGGGCACCCTGGAGGTTCGTTGGGCTGTACCGAGTTTGTAGTCGCTTTGTATAACGAGGTTATGGATTTAAAGGAAGGATTTGATATGGATGGCAATGGGGAAGACCTTTTCTTTTTGTCGAACGGCCATATTTCTCCAGTATGGTACAGTGTTCTTGCCCGTAAGGGATATTTTCCGGTAAAAGAATTGAATACCTTCAGAGCCCTAAATTCCCGATTACAAGGTCATCCGACTACACATGAGGGACTGCCCGGAATACGAGTTGCTTCCGGTTCCTTGGGTCAGGGCATGTCAGTCGCCATTGGTGCGGCTCTTGCCAAAAAACTAAATGAAGACGACCATTTAGTATATAGCCTTCATGGCGATGGTGAACTACAGGAAGGCCAAAACTGGGAAGCTATTATGTACGCCGCCGGAAATAAAGTCGACAATATCATTTCGACCATTGATCGCAACGGACAGCAAATTGACGGTCCTACAGAAGACGTACTTCCTCTAGGAAACTTAAAAGTGAAATTTGAGGCCTTTGGATGGGATGTTCTCGAAGTGCAGGACGGTAACAATTTGGAGGCCGTTATTAAAGGACTGAATGAGGCTAAAAGCCGGACTGGAAAAGGTAAACCTGTTTGTATCATTTTAGATACAGTAATGGGCCACGGTGTAGATTTTATGATGCATACCCACGCATGGCACGGGAAAGCACCCAATGATGAACAACTTGCCGATGCACTTTCGCAAAATGCAGAGACTTTAGGAGACTATTGAAAGTCATTTCCCTGATTCTCCGAGGAAAAGAATAGGAACAAATTTTTAAATTGTCTATTCTCTTTAAATTTTAGGCTTGTCATAAGTGAAAACCGAAACAATAAAAATTAAGAAATGCAATATACAGACCAAGGTAAGAAAGATACAAGAAGCGGATACGGAGCGGCCATGACCGAATTAGGCAGAAGTCACCCAAATGTTGTAGCCCTTTGTGCGGATTTGGTGGGTTCTCTTAAAATTGAAACCTTTATTGAGGAAAATCCTAAGCGCTTTTTCCAGACCGGTATTGCGGAAGCGAATATGATGGGCCTTGCGGCCGGTTTGACTATTGGTGGCAAGATTCCTTTTGCCAGTACGTTTGCCAACTTTGCCACTGGCCGGGTGTACGACCAGATTCGTCAGTCGATTGCATATTCAGGTAAGAATGTCAAAATTTGTGCCTCACATGCCGGTCTGACCCTTGGGGAAGATGGAGCTACGCACCAAATTCTAGAAGATATCGGAATGATGAAAATGCTTCCGGGCATGACGGTAATCAATCCTTGTGATTTTAACCAGACCAAGGCGGCTACACTCGCCATTGCTGATTATGAAGGACCTGTTTACCTCCGTTTCGGACGCCCCAAAGTAGCCAACTTTACGCCTGTAGACCAAAAGTTCGAAATCGGAAAGGCAGTTTTATTACAAGAAGGCACCGATGTAACCATTATCGCCACAGGCCATTTAGTTTGGCCGGCCTTGATTGCCGCAGACAATCTTAAAGAGAAAGGTATATCCGCAGAGGTACTGAACATTCACACCATTAAACCCCTGGATGAGGAAGCGGTGTTAAAATCCGTTAAAAAAACGGGTTGTGTGGTGACTGCCGAAGAGCATAATTTTATGGGCGGACTCGGAGAAAGTATCGCTAGAACCCTTGCCATTCAGCATCCTACACCACAAGAATTCGTCGCCACCCAGGATACTTTTGGTGAAAGTGGAACTGCAGAAGAATTAATGGATAAGTATGGGCTGAACAATAAAGCTATCGAAGACGCCGTTGTTAGGGTTAAGAACAGAAAATGACCATGGTATCGTTTTTGATATCATGATACCGTAACAAAAACGAGAACTATATGAAAAATGCACTTCTTACAGTGGTGTTTGCTATGGGTAGCATCGCCGCTTTTTCACAATCAGATTCAGGCTTCGGTATAAAAGCCGGTTTAAACTACAACCAAAATGGAGACCTTCGCATCGAATCGGTCGGCAATGCCGCCGAAGATATCATACAAGGCTCTGATGGCAAGGTTGGCTACAACGTAGGTATTTTCGGTAAATTGGCTTTTTCGAGGCTGTATATACGTCCGGAGTTAATTTATACCAAAACACAAAGCGCCTACAATCTTAATAATGGCACGAAATACGATATTTCTAAATTAGACCTTCCCGTACTGTTCGGTGCAGAAATTATAGGACCGCTACATATCTTTGCGGGCCCTGCCTTTCAATATATGCTTAGCAATGACCTGCAAGGTTTCAGTATCAACGATGCGGAAAAAGACTTTACCGTTGGCTTGCACGTCGGAGCGGGCGTCAATCTTGGCCGGTTAGGTTTTGATGTTCGTTATGAGCGCGGTTTTTCCGAGAATGAAGCACAATTTATCAGTGAAAATATAACTCAAAGCGATATAAAAGGGCGCGTTGATTCCAGGCCTTCCCAGATAATCTTCGCAGTATCACTTAAACTATAATCCCTGAGCTAGGCTCTGAAATTCATTTGTGTTGAAACACAGATTGTTATTTCTTATAAGAATCTAATCATATTTTAATGCCGAAGCCCCGACATGTAAGTGTCGGGGCTTCGGTATTTATCGTTTAGAACGTAAGTTAATTAGTTTGTGTCAGGATCTAAATGGTCGGGAACACCGTCATTATCCGCATCAGGAAAAGGTAGGATTAAATTGCCCGCATCATCGAATGAAATCTCATCCCGTGTCGGAATCCCATCATTATCATCATCGGTGTCCTCATGATTATAAATCGGCCGATTTCCGGATTGGGTTGCAGAAAAATCTCCATCCGTATTATCATTATTTAAAATACCATCCCCGTTAACATCTTCTAAGATTGAAGGTATACCATCATTATCATAGTCAGTGTCTTCTTCATATAAGCCTAATTCCAATGTAAACAATAAAGGATCATACTGTTGGATTATAGTTCCTCGAGGCACATTGTAATAGCCTAAACCAGACGGAAAAATAATCAATCCTATTCCTGTATTCTCTATCGATGTTGTACCATCGTTGTTGACAATTATGTCTCCGCCAGCATTCAATTTCGACATTCCGATAGAAAAACCCCGTAAGAAATTGGGCAGATATCGCCAACTAAACGATGTTGAAGAATCAAATAATTCTCCGTTCAACCTTCTACCCTCATATTTGAAAAAGGTAGAGTCCGCAACGGTAGGGCTTCCACCTTCTCCCTCTCGAGCGACTAAATAATAGTAGGTAAGCTGAACATCGCCACCTTCCTCTATCCCTAAATCAGAAGAAGATACTGCTACCGTTTCCGATGTCATGTCTTCAGCAAGAGACCTTTTATCCGAATTTTCGCCGGCAATGGTATCGATGACAATCTTAAAATCAAAGTTTTCAGGTATACTATCGAACTCTTCGTAATTGTAAAAATGGGTGTCTATATAGGCCTGTATTTTAGCATCCTCTTCAACAGCAACCTCAGTTAAGGGCCTGGGCGGAATCGGTTCCGGAGTAGCAGGACCATCATCATTATTACAGGAAACTATCAGAAAAATAAATATAAGAAAAGCCGCAATTCGATTTTGTGTCATCGTTGTTTTTTAAGAACCGGCAAGATACAATTTTCCCTTACTTTTGTTCGAGACCTTAACAAAGAATTTAAATGCGTATCGATAAATACCTTTGGCACATCCGCTATTTCAAAACTCGGAGCATCGCTTCTACGGCCGTCAAAAAGGGACAGGTAAAAGTGAACGGTCAAGTCGTAAAACCGTCTCGGGAAGTGTATGCGATGGATGAACTGATTGTTCGTAAAGAACAAATCGACCTTCAATTGACTGTACTCGATATACCCAAAAGCCGCGTTGGGGCGAAACTTGTAGATATCTATAGGAAGGACACCACCCCGAAAGAAGCGTATGAACATGGGGAACTAGTCAGAAAAGCTAAGGAGCATTATCGCAAACAAGGCACGGGGCGGCCCACTAAAAAGGATAGACGTGATATCGATGGTTATCTCGAAGGCGATGATATACCCTTTGATGAAGGTTGGCAATAGTCCGGTAAAATTAGTTTAAGAGCGGTTGGGTTCTACTAATCGGCATATTAAATGGCTTTTTTTGCTTCGATGTTCAAAATAGCTATTCAACATCCCTTCTTTTCTGCGCAACGAACCAATCGTAAAGAGTTTCGGTATCGTAGGCCTGTATCCAAGAATCGTGACCTACCCCTTTATATCTGGTAAAGCGCACATCATAACCCATCTCCCGTAATTTTTTGACCATGGTATCGGATTCCGAAATTGGAATGGACTCGTCTTCTATGCCGTGGAATACCCAAATCGGCATTTTCTTATCGATCCACGAGGCATAAGGATAGGGAGTCATACCGCAAACGACTGCCATAGCCGCAAAAGTTTCAGGGTACTGTACGGCCATTTCCCATGCGGCACCGCCCCCTCTGCTCAAACCCGTAAGATAAATGCGGGATGGGTCTACGTTGTTGTTAGCAACGATAGTGTCAAGCAATTGTTTAACAGCGCGGGTATCCCACCACATCTTTTTATGTGGATTTTGTGGTGCCAGTATTAAAAAAGGAAATTTCTTGCCACGAGCGATTAATTTAGGAGGTCCGTTGCGGCGGACCTTAACTAGACTATCACCGGATTCCCCACCACCGTGCAAAAATAATAATAAGGGGAATTTTTTTTCGGACTTAATAATTTCATCCTTGTTATCTGAAGTATCCGTCTTATTTAAGGTATCCTTTTCGTCGCCATTTCTAACATCCTCTTCACTACCTTCATCCAAAGCAATATCCTCATAATCCTCTGGATAGTACAAATAATAACTGTACGTATCCTTAAGAACCGTTTCTTGCTCGGCATCTATCAATCTATATTTCGATTGGGCCGAACAGCCTTGAAATAGTAACCCAATCATCAGCAAAAGCCCTATTCTTTGGAAAATTAGCATACCTAAATTTAAGCTGTAAAGATATCAATTAATGACTATGGAAAATGTTACGCATGAAGTTAGTCCATAAAAAAAGGATGCCCAAAGGGACATCCGATTCTATAAAATTCAAAATAAGTAATTCCTAACGATAAAGTGTAAAGTGGCCTACATATCGAGTAGAACGCTTGTCGTTCTGGTTGACAACGTACCAGTAATCACCCGATGGCAATTCTTTGCCGTCGTATAATCCGTCCCATTTACTAACCTGGTCGAGTTCGGCCACTACCCTACCGTAACGATCGTAAATAATCACTTCGATATTGGGGAAGAACTCTCTGTTTTTAGGCGACCAAAAATCGTTCTCATTGTCACCGTTAGGGGTGAAGAACTGTGGTAGTTCGAGCATTCCGGTAAATTCAAAGGGAATGCTGGCCACGGCAACGCAGCCGTTTTGATCTACTACACGCACTTCTACCATACCGCTTTCGGTGGTTGTGTAAACATTTTCATCGCCATAGGATTCTCCGTTGAAAAAATACTCATAGCCTCCGAATCCGCCACCCGCAATCGCCGTCAGTTCGTTCGGACCGGTTTTCTGGGCTTCTAAAGTCAAGGGCTCATAAGCCTCTATCGTAAATTCCACGGTGTTGGTACATCCGTTCTCGTGGTAGATATACACGATGTGTTCACCGGCAGGCAAATCGCCCCAAGCACGTTCCGTGGTAGCGATAGCGGTAACTGCATCGGAGGGGTTGATAGGATCCAAGGCAAACAAAATTTCCGATATACGGGTATTATCCTCTAATTCGACTCGTGCCGTGCTGTTCGGAAAAATAACCTCACAACCATATTGAACAATCGGCTCTGCAGTTAGATCGACACCGATTTCAATCGGAACCTCAACGAAAGTACCGCACATATTCGCATCTTGAACAAACACAATATAGCTTACGCCCCCGGCCAAATTCTGAAAAATTAAATTATCGTTTCTTAGAAAAACTTCGGTTCCGTCTGACGTGGGGCCTATTAGTCTAGTCTGGTAATATTCGACCGGATTCATTGGATCGGTATTGTCAACAAAAGGCGTTCCTCCCTCAATGAACAGCTGTGCAGAACCATCGGCGGCGGCAATACAGGTTTCAGGGTTCGTAGTAACGTCCGTTACCGAAAGCTCTTCGGGCGTCTCGACGTATATTTCGAAAGTTTGTGGACAGCCTTCCGCATCTTGTGCCAAAACAATGTAACCCGGACCATCGCCAAACGGTCTTGGAGCTAAATCTGTAAAGGTATATGTCATCGGATTATCGGGGTCACTAAAGAACTCGCTCAAGTTGGGTTCGATCGAAAATTTCACCAATCCAGGGGTTGCACTGGTTACATTCATCGTAATGGTACCGTCACTTTCACCGAAACATGTGGTTGGAGTTGCGCTTTGTGTAATAATTACGGGTGCTGCGGGCGCAATGGTAAAAGGACCTTGAACGACACCACAGTTTTGGCGACTTATAACGGATATCCAATAATCACCTGCATCTAGGTTTTCAAAAGTTCCAAAATCCTGCATGGCACGGTTCTCATACGTTGTTAATGGTAAGGCCGCGAAAGCATCCGCTCCCGGGTCGGAATCATAGACCCGGAACTCATATATTCCTGTACCACCTGTAGCAATAGCTTCAATTCTACCATCCACTTCATAGGCACATGAAACGTCAAAAGTCGGGGACGTAGGTTCCAGAACCAGAGGTTCAGCCTCGGTTATGGTGATACCCCGTGTTTTTCGCGCCAAACAAGATGTTGAAGTACCATTTCTTCGGACTTCATAGCGATACGATTCATTGACCGTTCCAGGGATATCCCTTTTAACCGGTAATCCGTTGGCATCAATCTCATCAACCGGAAGCCACACGATACTTGGGTCTCCAGGTGGAACGTACATGGGATGTGTATCAGGATAAATGCGTCGATACTCATATGTACCCCCCTGCGGATTGTTTACCCGAATCAACATAGTTGCGATATTACCGCATGCGGGAACAGAAGTCTGAATCAAGGCAGGTTCAATTGCCGGAGGTGGAACGACTTGAATCGGAACCGTAAACGATTGGCAATTCAATGTGGATACAATCTCTATGGCATACCATCCACCGGAAATAACACCCGTTCCGGCCGAACCTTCAAACTCCGGTTCGTTCTGCTGACCCGTAGTCGAAATTATATTAGCAGGATCAGTCAAATCTAAAGCTCCCGGGTTTGCGGGGTCTAAATTAGTTGGATCAATACGTAACAGTCGATATTGATAACCACCCCCTGATACGCCTCCGATAGCTCCTGGGTTTGTGGTGCCCGGTTCTACGGCCACGATAACGGCATCATTTCCGCTAGGACATTCCAACTGCCTATCAATCCTAGCTTCGGCTTCTATAGGGTCCACTGGATTTAGAATTACGGTTTCGGAATGTTCACACGCTTCGATATCGCGAACAGTTACCCGATAGTTCCCGCTAGAAAGTCCGGTAAATCGGTTGTTGCTTCCATTAGATGCAAAAGTGGCATATGCAGCACTGGTAGAAGGCACGTAATTACTGCCGTCGAAATATTCCAACCTATAGACATACGGAGAATTGTCCCAACCTCCTGTGGTATTGGCAACGATCTCGCCCAAGTCATTGTTACAGCCCACCCGACCTATTTCCTCTAAAGTTGTTATGCGTAATTGTTCGCTAGGGGTGTCAATAAATGAAGCGTTACTGAAAATATTACAGGCAGTAACTGTCTTATTACTTTCATGGATGACAACCCTTAAATTGCCCGTTGGGAGACCCGTAATCGTTGCCGGATTTCCTGCGGATGAAATATCGATTGTTCCTGAAGAATTTCCAGCAACAGGAGTGCCAAAAGCTCCACCGGAAAATCCGGGGTCGGCCGCATCATAAACGATATAATCGTAAATACCGGAGAAACCTACCAAACTAGCCAAATTGGTTATCTCAATCTCGAGAATACCATCTGTTGCTCCGAGACATCCTACCGGCTCGTTCTGGCGGATGGTTGCGGTAGGCAAAACCGGCTCCGTTACGATATACGGCTCCAAAGGATAGGTACAGCCGGCCACATCATTAATTTGTAGGCGGTATTCCCCAGCAACTTGTGGTAGATCGAACTCCACAACACTAGTACCCGAAACATCGGTTACCGGAGATACCGAAGAACCTTGGTCTTGTATGATAAAATTGCTTGAATTTGTAACAGTTATCCGTATACGTTCTGGCAGTTCACAATCCATCGCACGAACTTGTGTGATGGTCGCCGTTACGTCGTTCGGTGCCAAAATTGTTATTGTAGCGTTAGATTCACAACCATTATCGTCTATGGCGTACACAGTTATCGTTTGGTCGGTACCGTTATCGACAATCAAGAAATCGGGACTGGCCTGATAGCTATCCGTAGCATCGATTTTATAGCCATACGGACCGCCGTTGCCTATATCGGCCCCTGAATTCGCAATAGTGGTTCTTATAAATGTAGTGCTATATTGATTGGCATTGGGATTACACACCAACGGATCGGCACTAACTTCAATTCCAAATACAGGCGGATCAATAATGGTTACTTCCTCGCGATCATAACAGTTTCTATCGGTCACTACTTCGACTACGTATATACCCGGACCCAAATTTTCGAAAGCACCGGAAACATTATTGTCAATTCGAGATGTCACATCATAATTCGATGGCATGGATGCTAGGTCGCTATTATATAAATTATATTCTTTGATTGTTGGATTGTTATCCGGTACAGGATCAACAATCAACGACACACCAATACTACCATCATTTAGACCATTACAGGATATATTAGTGGCGCCGGTATCATCAATATCAGGTTGGATGGGTTGAGATCGAAAAATTCCATCGACTATAAAAGTACAAGGGCCGACCGGTGAACCACCTGTGACAACCTGGTCTTCTACTTCAACTTCATAATCGCCTGGGGGAAGGTTCGTAAAATCAACCGTAAAATTATGGATACTATCATCGCCATCGTCAAGAATGCTTCTAGAAATTGGATTTCCAAGAAAATCTACCCCAGATAGTACATAATTGAAATTCCCACTACCACCATTTGCAGTAATACGGATAGTACCATCGGGGTTTTCGCAATTCGGACCTATGCCAATGAAATCTCCTGAGGCCGAAAGTACTTGAAAGACTTCTGCAACAGTATCAATATCACAACCATTCGCGTCGATGATGTGCACCGGATAGCGGCCAATGCTTCCTACGTTAAAAGTAGCTTGGGTCGGAACTCCAGGTGTGTAAACTGGCGTTTGGGTTATCCCGTTTAGGGTAAAAGTAGGGGTATCGATATCACCCGGCATTTCGATAGTGATGTCCCATCCGGTAGGGGGTGGTGTAACATCACACTGGTTGTTTACCATTATGGTCGGCTCGGGCAAATCTGGATTGAGTTGAATCATTGCTGCAGATGTTGTAGCCGGACATCCAGCGCCATCCAAAACCCAAATATCATAAATGACACCGGTCAAGGAACCTGCCAAAGCCTGAGTTGGGGATGAATCAAAGTCGGATAGCGGTGGAATATTACCAAGAGGAAGCGTTCCCTGTTCAATAAAGGCATATTCATACGGAGCAGTTCCGCCATTGGCCCGTACCGTAATTTGGCCTAATGCATTACAGTTGGCATTCTGGTTCTCGATAATATCGACGCGCGGTAAATTTAATATCGCTTCGCCTTCATCACCACCACTACAACTTGGTGCAGCAGAATCGACTACAGAAACGCCATAACGACCAGCAGGAACGGATAAATCGGCTGCCAAGGTCAACAATGAGGATCCAGTAACGTTATAAACGACAGTACCATCATTTAAATTCGTAATTATCACATCGAAAGGCGCAGTGCCTGATGTAATATTATAATTGACTCCAACATTACCATTTCTACAGGTAAGACCATCGACCAAAATGTCAACGTCTATTCCCGGGCTATCCGGCAAGGTAATCACCTCTTCATAGGTACAACCCGTTGTGGTATCGCGAACCTCAACCGTATAGGAAACGCCAAAAAGCAAGTTATTAAAACAGTGCCTAGTTGGTGTATTGTTCGGGTTTTGAAAAGGGGATGATGGAGATGTAACTAATCGTATCTCATAATTGCCGGAACCATTGACAATGTCAACACAAATCGTAGTGCCTCCAGGAGTACAAACAACCGGTGCGGGAGGAAGATCTGGAATAATGTCAAGGTTGGTCGTATCAATAAACAAATCCTCTTGATCGATACATCCTCTTGAATCAACCACGATAACCTGATAATTACCAGGCACAAGACTAGGGTCTTCTATAGCTAAGGGCAAATCTCCCGGAGCCACATTAGTTAAGGTTATAAAACTATTTCCAAAGTTATCTTCAATGGTGATCGTGTAATTTGGAACTCCTGGGGATAACATTGGATTGATAGTAACACCACCGGATAGATTTCCAGTACTACAAGTAGCATCAATGGGTGTAATGCTAGCATCTACAGCGGCGATAGGGTCGGTAATCACCTCAATTCTTGTCACAGGAGAGGTGACACAATCCCGCGCATCTTTGACTACGTATTCATAAAACCCTGCAGCTAATCCGGAATAGATGTTCTGCGATGAGAACGAATACGTGTTCGTCGGATCAGGATTGTTCGGGTCAGCGACAAGAACGCCTGGCGAAGGTGCCGGGGCAAAGACCACTTCGAAAGGCGGAACACCGGACGAAACCGTAGGTATTATTTCAACAAAACCACTGTTTGGGTCACCACAACTTGGGCCGACTATTCTATGGGTCGCGTCAATATTTGTAGGTTGTTCAAAGGTAATCGGTGCTGAAACAATACTACACCCATTAGTATCGGTAACGGTGACCCTATAATTACCATCGGCACTAAACGGAACTGTATATTGAAAGACACCTGAAGGCAAAGGCACACCACTATGACCCGTAACGGGAGCATAAGGACTGAACGGTGTGGCTGATTCAAATTCTATGGTATATGAAGTGGCTGACAAGTTCGAAATATCGCCCCCACTAATTGAAATCTCCATTTCACCATCATTTCCACAAGGAATTTCGCTCGTGACATCTAAATTAACCTGTATCTGGGGAGGTATTCTAACTGTAGGAAGTGATGCCGAACAGTTGGCATCGTCGACCACTTCAATAATATAATTTCCAGGAAACAAATTTGTAAAAGTAAATGTACCCACGGTACCCGGGGTCTGTAATGGTCCACCATTGATACGATAGCGATGTGTAGATAAGGCGGCCGTACCGGCACCCGAAGTCACGGTTATTTCACCATCATTGGTTGCTGAATAGCAATAGTCTGCCGTATCTAGGGTAATGGTAGGTGCATTGACGTTTGAAAGGGTGAATCGTGTTTCAGCGGTACAACCTTCAGAATCAATCACGGTAAGTATATATTCACCTTCAACGGTCAAGTTGCTAAAGGTTCGTCCTGTTTTCGGACCTTGAACGGTAGTGGACGGCGAAGGCCAAGTCAACTGGTATCGGTAACCTCCAAAACCATCAAGCCCAGTGGCCTGAACTCTACCAACATTACCATTTTGACAACTCATAGCCGTTACATTACCTGTAATACTTAAGGGGTTTGCAGGTTCAACCACATCGAACGAAGCGGCTGAAATACAATTCGTATCGTTATCCGTAACCGAAATTTCATAAGTACCGGCACCAAGACCCGTAATTACAATTTCAAAATTAGTTTCTCCAGTGCCGGAAGACTGTGTTACCGGTGGGCCGACCGTTGGCGTATAGGTTATTACATAATCATAATCAGTGTCAAACCCATCCACCAAAAAAGCACCGGTACCGTCAGTAGCGGTGGGACATACTCTTCTATCACCACCTGATTTTACCTGGGCCCTGATAGAACTAAATCCGCCGGTAGTGAAATTTTCGGTGTAGGTACAACCGTTGGCATCGGTAATTTGGAATTGATAGAACGTATCCAGATCCAAACCGGGGAAAACGTTACTAGGCTGCGCAGGCGGTAATGTAGTCGTCGGACTTGAGGAAATAATTTCGTATTGGGCCACAGCAAAAGAACTCGGCTGCACATCAATAGTTACCCGACTGGTTCCCGAAGCACAGTCCAGATCATCTTGAATAAAAATAACGTTGGTCGGTGGTACCGGTTCCGTTACTGTTATTGGGGCAAGAGCCTGATAACATCCGGCGTCATCCCGAACATAAGGTATATAAGTAGACCCAGGTGTCAATCCTCCAAAAGTCAGTCCTGTTTGGTATGTTACGTTGTCAACACTATACATATACCCAAATCCCGAACCACCGGTGGCCGTAACGAATTCTATAATTCCCTCGCCATTTCCACAGGTATAATCCTGAATTAAACTTGCAGAACTGCTTAAACCGCCCGCCGAGGTGACCGTCACGGCCGGCAAGGCCAATGTACACGTAAAGGCTCCCTGTGTATAGCGAACCTCAACAATGGAATACGTAGCGTCAGGTACAGGAATGGTCGATGAACTGGTAAAGGGATCCCCTGCGGTGTTGGTTGCCCTAAATTCCAAATTAAACCCTCTTGGATTTGTCACATTGAATGCCACTTTTCCACCCCCGTTCGTACAAGTGCCAACTATATCGGTCGCCGTAACATCAGGCGGGGACAGTTCGGCCACGTATTCCGATTTCTCGGCCGTACAACCTTGATCATCTTCAATAAAAAAGGTATATGTACCTGGAGTGAAAACTGTATACGGTCTAGTTCCAGAAAAGAATCCCGGACCGGAATCGCCTCCATCACTCACGGTATATCGATAACTACCGGAACCGCCCGTTGGCGTAACGTCGATATCTATACTGGTAATGTCAGCGCAACCGAAACTCATACCATTTGTGTCGGTAATTACGGTAATCGGATCTAATCCTGTACCTACCTCTATTGGGTTTCCACTTGTATCGGTATCCTGAATCGGAGCAGCGATACCATTTGGGATGTCTTCCTTACAATCGTTAGTCTCAACTTGAACGGCATAGGTTCCTTCACTTACAGCTCCGAACGTATATGAATTACTGGATATGGTAGAAGTAAATTCAATCTCTGCACCATTCTCATCCAATAAGGTGTAGACATAAGGACCCGGAACTGCGGAATTTACGGTAGCCGTTATCGTACCATTTTCTCCACTACATACGGGATTGGTAAACGTTACCTCTATCGCGATATCTACAGCTTCTATTTGAATGGGATCTAAGAGATATTCACAAACCGACCCCCCGATATTCAAACGGGCCTGAACTTGATATGAACCTGGATTAAGGTTCGAAAAAATGGAGGAAGACCCATAAGGTCCGAATGGATTAGAGCCTTGTCTAACACGAAACTGATAGCTATTGGGTAGACCCGTTATTTCGATACGCCCTGGATTGTTACAGACAAAATTCTTCTTCAGAACGTCATACTCTATAGTACTTTTTACGACTTCGAAATAATACACTACGCCGTCGGCCAATACCCTATATTCAGCACCCGTACTGGCAGGTACAGATGATGCGTTCAATAAGAAGGTCTGATTCGGAGAGACTTGACTATAATTGGAAGGATTCGTATTCGGACACTCGGCATTGGTATTTGGTGCTGTACCGTCTAGAATTTCCCAAGATACCGTTGTGTAAGGTCCACCAGATAAGGATATGGTTCGATTATCGGAATCTCCACAGAGAATGAAACGGGCTATTGAACGACCATCGGCACTACATACTACGACGTCATCGGCCCCTTGAATTGGGGTCATAAGTATTGGTGCGACCGCTTTACCAGTGACACCTGACTTGGTATTTAAAGTCTTTTTACTTTCGGCTATTGTAGTCGACTTAGCGTCTTCTTCTATGGATGCTATATCTACTATAACAGAGGCAACTTCTGTAAGGATAATGTGAACCTTATTTTTTGCAATTGCCGTTGTACCGATGACAGAAAAAATCAGCAAAACAAAAGCATACAAAAGATGCCGTGGGTTTTTTGGAAGCATAGGTTAAGTCGTATTTGGGCAAGAAAGGCCGCCATTTGGGAAGCGACATATTCTTCGTGTAATTCTATATACTTATAAAAATCTGTTTATCTTTAGCAGGTAGCTTCAGAATGAAATACACCTTCGGCTACCTAGAATATTATCATTTAACGTAAAATCATGAAAAAAAGTGTACTGTTACCTTTCCTATTCATTGCCATTTTTAACTTTTCCTGTGCTCAGGATGCTGAAAACGAAGTAGATACTCCAGAAAAGATACCATTTACAGCAGAATTGTTGATCGATGAAATACCCATTCCCTGGGGAATGGCATTTTTACCTGATGGCAGTATGCTGGTGACCGAGATAGCGGGCGATTTGATTCATTTCAAGGATGGCAAGAAAACCATGGTTTCCAATACTCCGGACGTCTATAAAAGAGGTCAAGGCGGATTATTGGATGTTGCTATCGATCCGGATTACGAGAACAACGGATGGATATATATTTCGTATTCTTCTGAAGAAGGGGATGCAAAGGGTGGACATACTGCTTTAATGCGGGCAAAACTTAAGGATAATGCCTTGGTAGAAAATGAGGTTCTATACAAAGCCACACCGAATACTACAAAAGGCCAACATTTCGGATCTCGGATTGCATTCGATAACGATGGCTTTCTATTTCTTTCCATCGGCGAACGGGGTGACCGAGATACGAATCCACAAGATGTTACTAGGGATGGAGGGAAAATATATCGCTTCAACACTGATGGCAGCATACCCGAAGACAATCCCTTTGTGGGTACCGATGGCGCAAAAACGGCCATCTATAGTTACGGACACCGAAATCCACAAGGCCTTGCCAAAAATCCTGAAACCGGTGAAATCTGGGATAATGAACATGGTCCAAGAGGTGGCGACGAAATTAATATCATCAAACCTGGAAATAACTACGGATGGCCGTTGGTTACTTATGGAATAAATTATAGCGGAACTCCCATTACCGACAAGACCAAGATGGAGGGAATGACCCAACCAATCCACTACTGGTTACCGAGTATAGCTCCGAGCGGGATGGCGTTTATTTCCACTGAAACATATGGTGCTGATTGGAAAGGAAGCGTATTGGTCGGTTCGTTGAAATTTCAATACCTAGAGCGTCTAGCCATGGATGGCAATACGGTTACCAAGCGCGAAAAATTGATGGGCGATCTTGGTCGGGTACGTGATGTAAAAGAAGGACCAGACGGATTGATTTATGTAGCGGTCGAAGGTAAAGGGATTTACAAGTTGGTACCTGCCATTTAATTACTAATACTTACATTGGATGAAAATATTTCTGCTTAGCATTTTGACTTCTATATTCGCCCTATCCTTCTTTCTATTTCAAGATAAGAATGATTATCAAGATCCCAAGCTCGTGGAAAGCATGGAGCGTGGTAGCGAAATCTATTCCGATTTTTGTGTGACCTGCCATCTACCAAATGGTGAAGGTGCCGGTGGCACGTTTCCGCCATTGGCCGGTGCGGATTACTTAATGGAAAACCGGGAAGCCAGTATCCGTGGAGTGAAATATGGACAACAACAAGAAATTGTTGTCAATGGAGAAACCTACACTACCGCTATGCCAAATCCGAGACTTGAGGATGAGGAAATTGCCGATGTGATGAACTATATACTGAACTCTTGGGGGAACGCTTCCGAAGATATTGTGACCCTTGAAGAAGTAGAAGGTATTACAGAAGAATAAGCAGCAATTAACTTGGGCAGATTTTTCTGAGCGTAGACTTTTCTGCCCTTTAATTTATAGGGTAGCAGAGCCACTGTGCTGATAGTGGGTTCTTTACCATTGACATACGTTTACTTTCTCGCATCCAAGGCTGCTTTCACCGAACCATATTTTTTCAAAAGAGATTCCGCCTCTTTATAATCCACCCCCAAACCTTCCATCACGTACCGTGTACCACGATCGACCAATTTATCGTTACTGAGCTGCATATTTACCATTTTATTGCCCTTAACTCTTCCGATTTTTATCATCAGCGCTGTGGAAATCATATTCAGCACCAATTTTTGGGAGGTCCCACTTTTCATACGGGTACTTCCAGTAACGAACTCCGGACCCACATCGACGGCAATGCCTAAGTCAGCCAATTTCTCTAAAGGTGAACCAGGATTATTGGTTATTCCAGCCGTAAGCAGTCCATTTTTCTTTGCATCCTCTATTCCACCAAGAACATAAGGTGTAGTACCTGAGGCGGCTATGCCGACTACCACATCGGTCTCATTAACATCAAATGCCATCAAATCTTTCCACGCCTGTACCCTATCGTCCTCGGCATTTTCCACTGATTTACGTATGGCGGTGTCACCTCCAGCTATAATGCCGATGACGCGAGTATGCGGCATGCCAAATGTAGGAGGAATTTCTGAAGCATCTAAAATGCCTAACCGCCCACTTGTGCCAGCACCGATATAAAAAAGCCTTCCTCCCTTATCAAAACGTTCGGACAAGGCGTCGACTAAAAGCCTAATTTCAGGAATGACCTTGGCCACGGCAGATGCCACTTGTTGATCTTCTTGATTCATTTTAGTCAGTATGGAAACCGTATCCAACTGTTCCAAATTATCGTGGTTTGAAGGCGTTTCGGTAATTTTTTTGAAATTCATAGGGTTAGGAGGTTACTAAGAGTCAACGTGTATTTTTTATCTGGGCTCTTGGTGTTTGCCAAAGAGGCGATGGACAACTTGTTAAAGTAATCGAATATCATGCTGTCGAAAGGGATTCAAGAGTTTATTTTCGGGCGATAATTCCGTTATCATGGTATTGATGGCATTTATATCACAGGTCTTATAACGGTGTTGGGAGTTCAGTTTTTCGGATATGGATAAAAGTACCGTTTTTTTGGCGCATTTGATAACGGCTTTTTTGACCTGAACGATATCCCAATCGAATTCGGTAAGACCGTACTGAGAGTCTACATAGCCTGTACCGATGAAACTGAAGTCAACCCTAATTTCCGACAGCTGGTGTATAGCGCTAGCCCCAACTGAGGTCTGCGATTCTTTTGAAACCTGGCCGCCAACCATAATTACGCTTACATTTGGCTTGTGCAACAGTTCCATCGCGACAGGAAGGCTGTGGGTAAAGCAAGTCAATTCTGGTGTAGTAGGCAGGAGTCTGGTCAATTCTAGACAGGTCGTTCCACCGTCAATAAAGATTACCGCTCCATCCTTTAAGAGTGTCGAGGCCTTTTCGGCTATGACACTTTTCTCCGCTAGTTTATAGACATTAGTATTCCTAGTGCTATTTGTAGTAAATCCCAAAGATATAGCCCCACCGTGTACCTTTCTTAATTTATGATCTCCATCTAATTCCTTGACATCACGACGAACGGTATCAATGGAAACATCCAAGGTCTCGGCGATATCGGTAAGCAGAATTCTATTATGAAGCTCTACTTCACTTAAAATTTTCTGTTGGCGTTCTTCCTTTAGCATTTGTATTTGTAGTTTCAAGCTTTGAAGTATTCCGAATCATTATAGGCGATACAGGAGTATATCAATTCAAAGATAAACATTATTTGTATATGCCGTTTTTATCCGTTTTTAAATTTTTATATCTATAAAGTCGCAAAATAAAGCATAATTAAAAGCAATATACTGCATCATAAAGTTTTATTATTTACATTTGCCGAAAATATCAACTGCCTGGGGGCGCTAAATTATACTGACCCATGAAAGCTACTTTAGAAAAAAAACAAATCGACATCAGTTATAAACCGGTAGGCCAATTCGAGGAGACCCGTTTTGAAAAAATTCATAATGTCATTTTTTCCGATTCCAATGTAGCATCAGTAAGGGTCGCGCATGAGATTGCGGCACTGATTCGCAAGAAACAAGCTGCGGATAAAAACTGTGTCCTTGGACTAGCTACAGGATCTTCTCCTTTACGCGTATATGAAGAGCTCGTACGCTTGCACAAAGAAGAGGGCCTTAGTTTCTCTAATGTCATCACCTTCAATCTCGATGAATACCTTCCCATGGAAAAGGAAAATCGGCAGAGCTATTGGTACTTTATGCATGAGAATCTTTTTAACCATATCGATATCCCGAAAGAAAACATCCACATTCCCGATGGCACCATCGACGGTGACGATGTAATTGAGTACTGCTTATCGTACGAGAAGGATATCAAAGAATATGGCGGACTTGATTTTCAACTGCTGGGTATCGGTCGTACGGGACATGTAGGCTTTAATGAGCCTGGTTCCCACTATAATTCGGGAACCCGTGTTATTACCCTTGACCATATTACCCGGGTTGATGCCGCCCCAGCTTTTTTCGGTATAGACAACGTTCCTAGAAAGGCCATTACCATGGGGATTGCTACCGTGCTCAATGCCAAACGTATCGTATTGCTGGCATGGGGACAAAATAAGGCCAAAATTATCCAGGAAACCATAGAGGGCGATATTTCTTCCGCAGTTCCGGCGACCTATCTGCAGGATCATAAAAATTGTACTTTCGTTCTTGATGCTGGCGCTGGTAGTTTGCTTACCCGAAACAACACCCCTTGGCTGGTCGACGAATCGCTGGACTGGACCGAAGAACTCACTCGTAAAGCCGTAGTCTGGCTTTGTACGTTGACCGGCAAGTCCATTTTGAGCCTTACAGACAAGGATTACAACGATAACGGCATGTCGGGACTACTAGCGGTTCAAGATTCATACGATTTAAACATTACGATGTTCAATCGCCTACAACACACCATCAGCGGTTGGCCCGGAGGTAAACCGAACGCCGATGACACTAACAGGCCAGAGCGCGCCGAACCTGCCAAAAAACGAGTGCTTATTTTCAGTCCCCACCCTGATGATGACGTTATTTCAATGGGCGGTACCCTTGATCGGCTTATTCAGCAAGGACACGATGTACATGTGGCCTATCAAACATCAGGAAATATTGCAGTATCAGATAAAGAGGCCCTAAAATTCGCGGAAATATCAAAGCGAATTTACAAATCGAAAGAAGCGCAGGAAATCATCGATTATATTAAAACCAAAAAAGAAAGTAGCTACGATTCAAAACAGGTACTACGGCTAAAAGGGGATATTCGTAGAGGGGAGTCATATGCCGCCGTTCGATATCTTGATCTTGACGATGCCAACGTTCACTTTTTAGACATGCCTTTTTATGAGACCGGACGTGTTAAAAAGGATAATCTATCAAAAGCTGATATTGATATTATTGTTGACATTATTCAAAAAATACAACCCCAGCAGATCTATGCCGCCGGTGACTTGGCGGATCCCCACGGTACACACAAAGTGTGTTTAGATGCCATATTCGCAGCCCTTGAACGCTTAAAATCGGAACCATTTATGAAAGATTGCTGGGTTTGGCTATATCGGGGAGCCTGGCACGAATGGGATACCAATGAAATCGAAATGGCCGTACCGATGAGTCCCGGGCAAGTACTGCGAAAGCGGAACGCCATATTTGCCCATCAATCCCAAAAGGACGGCGTTATGTTTCAGGGCGATGATTCAAGAGAATTCTGGATGCGGGCCGAAGAGCGAAACAAAGAGACTGCCAACCGCTATCATGCACTCGGTCTAGCCGACTACGCTGCCATGGAAGCGTTTGTACGGTACCATTTTTAATGGTAATACTCTTTTAGAAGTGAGGTAAAGGCAAAAACTAATGGAATTTTAGTGAATATTTGTTTAGCACTTCTTTCATAAGGTTCTACAATCATTCCATCATGATGTGCTAGGTGCGTTCGAGAAGGACATAAGATTTCATATTAATTTATACCCTATTTTTATATGCAGCTTCGAAGGTGAATCGATTACTCATTGCAAAGGCGAATTACAACCAAACGAATGCCTAAATTACTGATATCGCTTACTCTTTTTACGTTACTTACATCTTGTGCCATTTTCAATCCCGTCCCTCAACCAAAGAGAGAATTCCGTGGTTTTTGGGTAGCCACCGTTGTGAATATAGATTGGCCTAAAAACGGTACTGATTCCATTGAAAAGCAAAAGGCGGACTATCTTAAAATCCTAGATTTTTACGATGAACTAAATTTCAATGCCGCCATAGTGCAGGTGCGAACTGCAGGAGATGCCTTCTATGCTTCTAAATACGCCCCTTGGTCACGATTTTTGACAGGGGAAGAAGGTAAAGCCCCGAAAACTGAAGAAAGTATTTTACGGTGGATGATTTCCGAAACACATGCTAGAGGTATGGAGTTTCACGCTTGGCTCAACCCCTATCGCGCTACATTTGATCTGAATACGGAGTTGTTAAGTCCTGATCATGATTTTAACCAACACCCTAATTGGATGTTGAAATACGGAAAAAAATTCTATTACGATCCCGGACTTCCCGAGGTACGCCAACGTATGGTTTCTGTAATCGATGAATTGGTATCAAATTTCGATATCGATGCCATACACTTTGATGACTATTTTTACCCTTATACTATTGCCGGCGAGATATTTCCTGATTCACTAAGTTTTAATACATATGCATTAAAAGGTCAAGCCTTGGCAGATTGGCGTCGCAGTAATATCGACGCCTTGGTCAAGGACAGTTACGAAATAATTAAAGCCCGAAAGCCTTGGGTACAATTCGGGATTAGTCCTTTTGGGGTCTGGAAAAACAACAGCGTCGACCCCAAAGGGTCGGATACTAATGCTGGTCAAACTACGTATGAAAACTTATTTGCCGACCCTTTACTTTGGATGCAGAAAGGATGGCTTGACTATATTGTACCGCAAGTCTATTGGAGCATGGAACTTCCTGTCGCCTCTCACCGAAAAATAGTAGATTGGTGGGCCAAGAATTCAATCAACACTAATCTATATATCGGCAATGGGCCCTATAAAATCCGAAATAACGCCGACAAAGCTTGGGATAAAAAAAGAGAACTTTCCGACCAATTGAATCATGCACGACATACAAAGGCGGTTAAAGGCAATGTTTTTTTCAGTGCCAAAAGTCTTATAGAAAACAATACGGATGTAACAAAACTCATATACCGAAAATTTTATAAAAAGGAAGCTCTTCCCCCTACTTCACCTTGGATTTCAGGCAAGTCCGATTCACCGATTAGTATGGAATCGATACAAAAGGTGAATGACTATTTTATACTTGAGTTCAATAATTTACAAGAATTTGAATTTCTGACCATATATCCTTCAGGATTTAGAGCAAAATCTCAATATGCTATCCAAAAACTATTGGCGAAACTTCCCATAACCCATAGCAATAAAATTCAACTTACTCCGAGAATAATAGGTCAACGAAATCAGATTGCGTTGGTATTTATCGATCGGTATGGACGGGAATCCGAAGCTATAGTTGTAGATTTAAATCAACAAGGGGGAAAGAATGATTAAAAAGGATAAATGGGCTTGGGCATGGGTGCCCGTTCTCTATTTCACACAGGGATTACCCTATGTGCTCGTGGTAACCGTTTCGGTTATTATGTACAAAAAGCTTGGTGTCAGCAATGAAGATATTGGTCTGTATACCAGTTTGCTCTATCTCCCTTGGGTATTAAAACCGTTATGGAGTCCTTTCGTTGATCTTAAAAGTACCAAGCGAAAATGGTTTTTAGGCATGCAGTTGCTCATTGCCATTGCCCTTTTGGGAGTAGGCCTAAGCCTGCCGACCAGCTTGTTCTTTACCACTACCCTGGCCTGCTTCTGGATGGCGGCTTTCGCCTCGGCAACCAATGATATAGCCTCTGATGGGTATTATATGCTGGGCCTCTCAGAACAAAAGCAATCTTTCTTTGTTGGCATGCGAAGTACTTTCTATCGATTGGCCATGGTCACTGGAGAAGGTCTTATCGTAGTTATTGCAGGATTTCTAGAAAATAAGTATGGCGATAATACGAAAGCTTGGAGCATAACCATGAGTGCAGCAGCATTTTTAATGCTGGCCCTGACCGTAGCCAACTTTTTTACAACACCAAAATTCGAGTCCTCAACTGCGATTGAGAAGGATAAGCCTGAGGGGTTTCTCGCCGTATTTTCTTCCTTTTTTAAAAAAAAGAACATTGGTATAGCGCTTGCATTCATCTTGACCTTTCGACTGGGTGAATCCCAACTTGTAAAAATGGCCGCCCCATTTATGCTCGATAGCCCAGAAAAAGGAGGCCTTGGCTATTCCACCGAACAATTGGGAACAATTTTCGGAACAGCAGGAGTTATTTTTCTATCCATTGGTGGCATTCTAGGTGGTATCTTAATTTCAAGGGACGGTCTTAAAAAATGGATGTTGCCGATGGTACTTTCGCTGAATATTCCGAATATATTATATGCCGTCTTGGCTATGACCGGCACTACTAATATCTACGCAGTCACCACCACTGTTATCTTTGAAAAATTTGGATATGGCTTTGGTTTTGCTGCCTTTTTGATGTATCTCATCTATGTCGCCGAAGGAAAATCCAAGACCTCCCACTATGCCATCGCCACAGGTTTTATGGCCTTAGGAATGATGCTACCGGGCATGGTTTCAGGCTACATGCAACAATGGCTCGGGTATGGCGGTTTTTTTGTATGGGTAGTGATAGCCGCTTTGCCCGCATTATTTTTATTAAAATTTATTGATTATCCTGCCGACTTTGGCAAAAAAACCGACGATACCAATGCTTGAAGCGATACCCTATACAAAGGCAACTGAACTACTGACGAAGAAGGATAAAATAGGGCAATTATTTATGCCTTCGGCCTTCATAAACGATACGGAATCCGAGATTCAAGAAATTGAAAAACTGATTCGTGAAGAACAGGTCGGTAGTCTGTGTTTTTTTCATAGTCGTGCCAGTGCAGCAACTAATTTTGAAGGCCTAAAACCCATTATTCATAACGAAAACAGTTTTATTACCCTTAAAAAATTAATAGGTAGATATCAACAAGCCTCCAAGTACCCCTTATTGATTGCCATCGATGCCGAATGGGGATTGGCAATGCGCATTGAGAACACACCGCAATATCCCTATGCTATTACCCTAGGTGCACTTCCCGATAGCTCGGCCGATTTAATTTATGATGTTGGAAAAGATATAGCCTTAGATTGTAAAAAAGCGGGTATACATTGGAACTTGGCTCCCTGTGTTGACATAAATAACAATCCTAATAATCCAGTAATAGGATACCGGTCTTTTGGGGAGAATAAATTCAAAGTAACCCAAAAAGCTTTAGCCTATATCAAAGGCACGCAAGACGCCGGGATCTTGACGAGCATCAAACATTTTCCCGGTCATGGAGATACCGATGCTGATTCACATTTAGAACTTCCTTTGATAGATAAAACCAAACAGGAACTACTCGAAAATGAACTGTTTCCCTTTCAAAAATTGATTGATGAAGGCGTTGATTCCGTAATGGTAGGGCATCTGTCCGTTCCCGCCTTAGCAAATGGTAGCACTATATCCTCAAGCATATCCAAAGAGATAATTAAAGGTATGCTGAGAAATGAAATGGGCTACAAGGGAGTTGTTATATCCGACGCGCTCAATATGCACGCTGTTTCGAAAAACTATACGGTCAAAGGTGAACTCGCTTGGCTTGCTTTCGATGCCGGTAACGATGTACTTTGTTTTGCAGAACATATTCCTGAGAGTGTCCAAACCATTCTTGCAAAGGCATCCGAACCTCAGATTGAAGAAAGCTTCCGTCGGATTTGGCAATTGAAGGAAAAAGTGTTTGCTGCAACTTTATCCACAAAACAATCAACTGTCATAGATAAACCAATAAACGAATTATCGCCAAATTCAATCCTTGGTAATTCGGCTGACCTAAATAGAAAGATTGCCATGAAAAGCCTTACCCTTGTTAAGGGTACGGAAAAGCTAATTTCAGATTTTAAAGGCACTAATTTTGTAGGTATACAATTTTCGAAAAGCATTGAAAATCAATTTTTTAAAAATATCAATCAAAACATTGAGTTTACATTGTTACCATCAATAGATTCAGTTTTAAATAGCGGAGACAATATCCTTTTAGCCCTATTTCCACCCCAGGTAAAACCCAACCAAAATTTCGGTTTTACCAAGGAGGAGTTGATTTTTATCAACGAGCTGGTTCAAACTAAAAACGTCGTACTATACCTGTTCGGAAATCCTTATGTATTGCAACATATCGATGTGAAAAATATAAAGAGCCTAGTACTCGTCTATCAAGACTTCGATGTGTTTCAAGAGGTAGCGGCGGAACATTTTCTAGGAAATTTTACGGCTCAAGGGAAACTTTCCGTAAGCATATGAAGGACAATTAAATTTCAACAAATAATTGCCTCTGGTTTGATTTCAGTTGGTAATTCTTAAGTAGCAGCTTCAAGACAAGCATTAAATCTAATCATATAAGAGGGATATGAAAGTTCATAAAATAATAGGCCTTATGTCCGGTACTTCCCTAGACGGACTCGATCTAGCCTTATGCCACATATGGGAAGAAGATGTACGATGGAGATATAAGATTACAGCGTCTAAAAGTATATCCTACGCTTCTGAAATGCAGTCAAAATTACAGCATTCCATTTCGCTTCCGGCGGAAGAGCTATTACAGTTCCATAATTTTTATGGTACCTGGCTAGGCGAACAGACCAAAACCTTCGTAGACGAAAATAGGCTGGATGTTGATTACATTGCAAGTCACGGACATACAACCCACCACCGTCCGGAAATGGGCGTTACCTTTCAAATCGGGTCTGGTCAACATTTGGCCAATGCCAGCGGTCTAAAGGTTATTTGTGATTTTCGCACCAACGACGTCGCACTCAAAGGTCAAGGTGCCCCTTTAGTACCTATTGGCGACCAATTATTTTTTGGTGGATACGATTTTTGTTTGAACCTCGGTGGTATTGCCAATATATCTTTTGATACGAAGGGCGAACGGAAAGCCTATGATATCGGTCTGGCCAATATGATCCTTAACCATATCACGCGAAAAAATGGATTGGATTACGATAAAGGTGGAACGTTGGCCCGTAGTGGAGTGGTAAATACCAATCTACTGCAAAATTTGAACCATCTGGAATTTTATCGGCTCCCATACCCAAAATCAATTGGTTACGAATGGTTTGTTAAAAAGGTAATACCGCTAGTGGATGCTGTGGATGATAAGATGGAAAATCTATTGTGCACGGGTGTACATCACATATGTGAACAGGTTGCCGTACAGGTCAGGGCGCAAAGCAGTAAAACAGAAAACTCCCTATTAGTTACAGGAGGAGGTGCTTTAAACGATTATCTAATCGAAACCTTACAGCAAAAATTGGGCGGCCATACCAAAGTAGTTGTACCAAAAACCCAACTGATAGAATTCAAAGAGGCGCTGGTATTTGCCCTTATGGGGGTACTTCGAATTGAAGGTAAAATCAACGTGCTGAAGTCGGTGACAGGGGCTGTTAGAGATTCTTCAAGTGGCGTGGTTTTTTTACCCGCTTAGGGAAAAATCGAATGGATACCGCCTTGTTATTCTAAGGCTTCTCGTACTATTTCTTATCCGATGTAGTTTCAATAGCTCGGGTACTATTGAGAATATGGATTATATATTACACCCTGGGTGTATAAGTTTGATCTGTAGTAATTTTAAGCATGAAATACATCACAAACCTTGTAAGCACAAAAAAACATCAACAGGCTCGTATGCATTTATCTGATGGAATAGAAGCGTCCACTACACTTAAGAAAGGACTTAAATAGTTTATTGATTTTTATGCGGTAACCACCACTCTGCTTCTACGTGCTAGTAGCATTATTCCCAACGAAATCAATCCACAAATTGCCAATCCTACAAACATCGGCCATACCGTCTCCTGCACAAAGTTGCCAATATAATTGGCGATGGGCACTGCCATTATAGTAGAAACAAATCCGTTAATCGCAGCCCCAATTCCTGCTATGTGGCCAATCGGCTCCATAGCGATGGACCTAAAATTGCCCCATAAAAAACCTAAGCAAAAAAACTGAGCGAACAAAAACGCAACCAGAATTACAACATTCGGATTCTGAGTATCATAAAAAATCACCACATACAATACTGCAATAGCACAAAAAGCCGTAAGAGCCATCAATGCCAACCTGCGCATACCAAAACGCATCACTAGCGTACCGTTCAAGAATGTCGATAAGCCCACAGAACATGCCAGTCCGGCAAAAATATAGGGGAATGATTCCGTAAGTCCGTACTGATCTTCAAAAACGTGCTGCGATGCACTCAGATAGACCAAAAAAGAACCGGTAATGAAACCAGAGGTGAAGGTGAAGGCAACGGACTCTTTGTATTTAAGGAATTCCCGAAGCCCGTTTACAAACACTTTTCCCGAAAATGGAATTTTATACTCAGGTTTCAAGGTTTCGACCTGTCGTTTCCAGAACCAAATGGCTACAAGAAGTGCAAAAAAGAGTTGCACATAGAAAATTGCCTCCCATCCAAAGGCATCCATAATCCATTTACCAATTGCAGGTGCTACTACGGGTACCAATATAAAAAATGCGGTGACAAACGACATAATTCGCGCCATGTAGTCACCTTTATATGTATCTCTAATGATAGATATGGCGATGGTACGTGGTGCCGAAAGGCCGATACCTTGCAAAATACGTCCGGCAATCATTACTTCCAAAGAGGGGGCAAAAACACAAATTATGCTAGCCACAGCAAAAAGAGCGAACCCCATATAAACAATAGGTTTTCTACCAAAGCTGTCCGAAAGCGGTCCAAAAAAAAGCTGGCCAAAGCCCAAACCTAAAAAAATCATGGTAATCAGTAGCTGATTATCCGTTGGGTCTAAGCTATTTATGGTGATTCCGATATGCGAAATTGCGGGTAACAACGCATCGATGGCCAAAGCGACAATGGACATCAAGGACGCCATTAGGGCAATAAACTCAAAGTTTGGTTTTACGTTTTCATTTTGCATTCGGCAAAAATACTGCAAGCAATTGGCAACTGAAATGGAAACGATAGATTAATTAGGGGATTTATTCCCCCAGAGCTGATTTTATCCTTGGAATCAGAAAAAGTTCAGTTTGCCTACCATTTATATAGCGAAATCCCTGCTCGCCGTAAAGTCCTGCCTCCTCTAACATAATCCGGATATCCTTTTTCCATTCGGGAACAGTTATGGTGGTGTTGAGTTCGATGGCATATACCGTATTAGGATTTAGGGGATAACGCTCGCCATCATCTGCCCTTACACCGTTTTGGGAATCCCACATACCAATGGTTGTCCCGGCGGAATGACCATACAGTCCTAAAGGATGCGTATAAATCGCGGGTCGCAATCCAGCAGCTTTGGATTCTTGCAATGACTTTGCCAAAATCTCGTTGCCCGAGCTTCCTTTTTTCATATTTTGGGTGAGAAAATCCTGCACTTGATTTCCAGCTTTAAGGCCTTCCCTTAAAAATTCAGGGGCTTCTTTTTCGCCTGGCTTCAAAACATAGGCCAGCTCTTGGCAGTCGGTATTCAAACGTAAATAAGAGATTCCGAAGTCACAATGCACAAGATCGCCCGGCATGATGACCATATCCTCGGGACGATCTGAAAAGCCATATAAATTTCCGTTTACTGCATTGTGAGCCCTTTGCACGTCGACCGTGGGGTGAAACCAGGTTTTCAAACCCATATCGGTCACTTTTTGGCGCATCCACCACTCTACTTCGGTAGTAGTGGTAATGCCAGGGGTAATCACTTTTTCCGAAAATGCTTCGGCTATTATATCGTGCGTAATATCCACTAGTTGATTGTAAATAATCATCTCACGTGCAGTGCGGGTCTCTATCCATCGCACCGCTAAAGGCTCGGCGGTAACTACCTTAGCGCGGAATTTTTTCGGAAGGTGTTCCATAAACGCGTCATAATCGGTTTTATCCAATCCGTCCGCTATATTGAAATCCTTCGAAAAATTTAGTCCGATTTTGTTAGGGTTTCTAATCTCGATCAATTGCATCAATCGCTTCCACTGGTCGGGCTCTTTTTCTTTGTCCCATGCAGATTTGATATTTTCACCAACGTTATATCGCGCCACCGCCAGTTTCTCAAAAGTATTTTCGGCAGCATCCCTAAAAAAAAGCAGTATAGTTCTTCTACGAGCATTGAGCCAAGTAGCTGGCAGCATGGTTCGCAAAACTGGATCTTCATTATATTCCCGGGAAATAACGATCCACATATCAATGCCGGTATCGTCCATCAATTTCGGTAACAATGTATCGAAACGTTCTGCTAAAATTTCGTCTACAACCCTTGCCCTTTCAACTTCGGGAAGAATTTGCTGGGCGTTCGTTGATAGGAAAGCGCAATACGTGATTATTATAAAGAATTTCGTCATAGCTTATGATTCGAATTTTTATTCAATTTCTAAAACTCCATTCAAATTTTAATATATACACCGGATTATAGGCTAGACTCCATTTATCAAGATTTATGATTTTCAATTTGAAAGCTTAAATCTTCTTAAAGTGTCCATTCTTCTGATTTTTTCACTATCCGTATCTAGAAATTCAGTAACATGATAAATTTCTATGGGCACCTCAAATCTTTCCAGCGTTTGTAGCAATCGGATTTTTTGTAAGATTTCCTCCTTTTCGCCTTCTCCCTCTACGATTAGCACAAGTTTTTGTCCCAAACGTTCATCGGCAAGTCCAGCTACAAAAAATCGTCCATTAATAATAGGTTCAAGTTTTGCCTCTATCTGTTCGGGAAATAACTTAACGCCACCAGAGTTGATGATGTTATCAAATCGGCCCAACCATTGGAATTCGGTATTTGAAATTAAATTGACCACGTCATTGGTTACTATAGTTTCCTTAGAAATTTTTGGAGCATCAATACGAAGACAATTTCTATCGTCTGTTGAAATCGTAATCTCAGGCAAGATTTTAAAATTCAACGTATCAGTTTGCCGTTCGACTATTCTTCCAATCTTTCCTAAGTTATCAATCAGGCCAACTCTTAGCTTTTTTAAAGCGATATGGGTGATGGTCTCGGTCATCCCATAGGTTTCGAAAACCTCAGTTGAAAAATTTTTGGTAGATACTACGTCGCCCTTGGCCCTTTGTAGTTTTCGTTCCTGCAGTCTTTCTAATTTTAATAGAACTATTTGGGTTATCGGCGCGCCCCCTACAATCAAAATCTTTATCAGATAAAGTCTATCCAAAGAATTTTCTAGTTGCAAGGGAACCATAGCGCAAAAATCATACGACTTGCGAATGTCAATAAGAGGCTTGGAAGAAGGCGGCACATAGTCCAATTCCAAGCCCAATACTATTGCCCTTACCAGCATCATTTTGCCAGCAATATATACAACAGGCAAACACAGTAAAGCTGAATCTCCGGGCTCAAGTTCGAGAAATTTACCAGTAGCCAAAGCGGAGTTGACCATATGGCTTTTTTGTAGCGTAATGGTCTTAGGTTTGCCCGTAGAACCGGATGTATGCACCTGTAATGTCGGACTTTCATCTAGCCAATCCAACAGAAAATCACCGATTTCCTTTTCAAAAGAGTCGGCCTCCTTAATGAGACTATAAGCGACCTCCTTAAGTTCGTCACGGGAGAACGAATTACCGTTCAGTTTGAAACGACTATGGATTTTTCGGTAAAGTGGTTTCATTGGTTTGCAAGGCTAAAAAATTTTCTTTTGAGGGAACTCCGCCCGTAAGACGTTCTTTCCAATTGGTCCATTTATATTTTCGCGAGAAAATGTAAAGAAGGATGGGATATACTACCAAAACAGGCACTAAAATATCCCAACCCAAAACGGGATCAGCAATATCACGATATACAGAATCCGTTTGAAAAGCCGTCCAGTCAGCGGTAACCAGAAGTGCCCCGGTAAGGTTATTTGCGGCATGAAATCCAAGGGCGAGTTCAAGACCCTCGTCCATTAGAGTGATTATCCCTAAGAAAAATCCCGTACCAATATAATACACCATAATACCGTATCCCAATTTTTCAACTTCCGGATTGAAGAGATGTGCCAAGCCGAAAAGCAGCGAAGTAACCACTAAGGGTAACCATCTATTTTTAGCCAATACACCTAGACCCTGCATCATATACCCACGCATATAATATTCTTCCATACTAGTCTGAATGGGAATCATGACCAGGGCAATTGCCGCAAGTATAAGAAAAGGTTTTAAGTTGAAGTTATAAAGATAATTTTCAGGTGACAATTGAATGTCGATAATAATGAACGTTATAGATATGGAAGCCCAAAGGAGAAAAGACATAACAATTCGCCTCCAATCGACCTTTTTTCTAGAAGTTGTCAAAGCCGTGATACTTTGCTTATGCACAAATTTGACGTAAAGAAATAGTGACAGCAAACCTATTGCAAATGTCAATAACATCAGGAATAGAAATGGATTTGTACCCAAAATTTCTGCCATAAGGCCAAGATCGCCACTAGCTAAAATCGAAAGAGAATCGGCCTTTAATACCAATGCGGCTATCAAAGGGATGCCACCTAGCACTTGCCAGCAAATAAATATTGCCAAAATCCCTAAAACATATCTCCATGATTCACTTAAACCCTTATACGCCTGTGCTATGTACATATTTCTTCAATTAAATCGTTTTTCCAAGGCATCTCCTTTTTATAATATAGCTTACCACTATCTACAACAAGCGGACTACCAAAATTATTACTGTACAAGGCTCCCGTTCCTAAGCCTTGTGGCATTGGGCTATTCAGGGTGTAGGTCCATTGTGCAATAGCGTTCAGACCAATATTGCTTTCAAGGGCACTCGTCACCCACCATCCGATTTTTTCGTTATCGGCGAGCTCTATCCATTCCCTACTTCCACGATACCCACCTACAAAACTTGGTTTTAGAATGATATACTGTGGTTGTATAGTCTTTAGTAACTGTTTTCGGTCCGTTGCATTTGTAAGCCCTATCAATTCTTCATCCAAGGCTATCGGTATCGGCGAGAGCTCACAAAGTTGTCGCATGGCCTTGAAATTGCCCTTCGGTATCGGTTGTTCAATAGAATGCAAATCATACTGCGAGAGGCGCTGTAATTTTGTTAAGGCCGTTGAAGGTTCAAAAGCCCCATTCGCATCGACCCGTAATTCAACCTGTTCTAATGAAAATTTCTTGCGGATTGAAGCCAATAACGATATTTCGGTCTCAAAATCAATCGCCCCGATTTTCATTTTAATACATCGGAAACCTTCTGCCAATTTTTGGTCAATCTGTTCGTGCATATACCCTTCTTCGCCCATCCAAATCAATCCGTTAATAGGGATAGGACTTCCTTTTTTCACGAAATCGGATTCGAAAAGCATAAAAGGATTCTCGGAATATAGGGATAAAAATGCCTGCTCAATCCCGAATTGAATACTGGGAAAATCAGATAAAGACTCCCAAAGCGCGTCACATCCTAAATCAATATTTTCACACGTCCAAGCTAACGTATCCTCATAACCTTCGACATCATCGAAACTCAATCCCCTTAGAAGTCCGCATTCACCTATACCCCTTTTTCCATTTTCCTCTAGAATGAGAAACCAAGTTTCCTTTTGATGAAGCGTTCCGCGAGAGGTTCCACTCGGACGTTTAAAATCAAGGATGTATTTTTTATAATGAGCTTGCATAGTTCGACGCCAAATTTAGCCATATTTTTGGGACAAAATATAGCAATGGATTTACAGGACGGAAAAATAGTTTGGATTACCGGTGCATCTTCAGGAATCGGGGAGGCATTGGCCTATGCGCTAAACAAACAAGGCTGTAAATTAATCTTATCTTCCAGAAAAAAGGATGCTCTTGAAAAGGTTCAAAAGCAATGTGCGCAACCAGAAAACGTTAGCATCGTTCCCCTTGACGTCTCTGAGTTCGATACATTGTCGGATAAAGCTGTTATTGCCCTTGCCGCTTTTGGGAGCATTGATGTGCTGATCAATAATGCGGGCATAAGCCAGCGCTCTTTGATTATCGAAACCAAAATGGAGGTTTACAAACGGATCATGGATGTTGATTTTTTCGGTGCTGTCGCGCTTTCGAAGGCAATACTTCCGCATTTTGTAAAACAACAAAAAGGCCATTTTGTAACTATCAGTAGCCTCATGGGTAAATTCTCTTCCCCAAAACGCTCCGGATACTGTGCCGCCAAACATGCGTTACACGGGTTTTTCGATGCACTGCGGATGGAGCATCAGGATGATAATATCGGTGTTACAATGGTTTGTCCCGGTTTTGTTCAAACCAATGTTGCCAAAAATTCGTTACAAGGTGATGGCAGCCCTAAGAATGAGCAAAGCGATTCTATCGCGAACGGAATTCCGGTAGAAGTAGCTGCAGAAAAAATTATACGCGCTGTTGAACGTAATAAATTGGAAGTTTATATGGGCCAAAAGGAAGTTGTCGGAGTGTATCTAAAACGGTTTTTTCCTAGGCTTTTGCACCAAATCGTTTCGAAACGAAAAGTTACTTAAAATTGAACCAGTAGCGGACGCCAGACACTCCACTATCGACATTCAATGTCGTCTGTAACTGATTTGCCAAACGATTCATCAACCGTATACCCATTGAGCTTTTACTTAAGTCTTCAGAATCTTCGGGAAGACCAATACCATTATCCGAATACTCGAAAAAACCTTCCTGACTTTCGCTCTTTTTTATAATAATGTGGATTTTTCCTTTGCCATCATCAACAGGAAAGGCATATTTGAAAGAGTTCGATACCAATTCGTTTAGGATTAATCCAAAAGGTATGGCCCGGTCAATATCGAGCTCCACCCCTTCCGTATCAACCTCAATAGCTATATTATGTCCATTTTTTCGATAAACGGATTGCACACTATTTATGAGGCTTTCAATATAACCCTGCATCTCTATTACCGAAAGGTCTTCATTTTGATACAGCTTCTGGTGAATCAAAGCCATGGCCTTGACCCTGCTTTTCCCCTCTTCCAAAGCTTCAATGGCAGCTTTGCTTCGCGTATTTTTGGTCTGCAAGCTTAATAAGCTCGACACCATTTGAAGATTGTTCTTTACCCTGTGATGAATTTCTTTCAAAAGCGAATCTTTTTCGACCAACGAATTTTCGATGATATACTTCTGCTCGGCAATCAGTCGTTGGTTCTTGATACTTTTTAAATACGCATAGACCAGGCCGGCAAATCCCAAAAGTGTAAAAAAGAAGGATATCAGCACCAATTTACTGGTACGCTCTTGAGCATCGAATTCCCTTCTACTCTTTTCAATTTCAAGTTTTTGTTTGGCCATCATAGTTTTTGACAGCTCACGTTCTTCGCTCATAACAGTTGCCAACTGCTGCTTCCGCAATTCAGACTCGTTACCAATAATTGAATCGCGTATCCGAAGGTTTCTTCTTAAATAAAAAGCGGCGTTTTTAAAATCTTCGGTCTTATCGTAATACATAGATAGCAACCTATTTTTTTGCAAAAGATTTTCGGTTGAATTGGTTTGAAGGTCATCGCTAAGATAATCGGTTGCCCGGGCATAATCTTCCAAATGTAAGTAACATTCTGAAATAGCAAGACTGTTCTCGGTCGTCTCCGACGTAAGAGTGCCATTACCAAATTCCTTAATTGTAGCAATGGCGCTTTCTAAATATGGAATGGCATCTTCATACTGTTTTAGCTGTACATAACATTTACCGATATTACCTTCGATTACACCGTTCAATAAGCCTGCCTTGGTCTTTTCACTTTCCTCATTTTGACGGGTGACATCGTTTAAAAGTACGGTAATAAAGCTTTTAGCCTTTTTATAATTACTTAAGGCCGTTGCGCTTGAATTGTCCAACCTTAAAAAATTACCGAGCATATTATAATATTCGGCCTGCCCGTAAAAATCGTTTTCTTCAATGTTTTTTTTAACCTTTTCTATATAATCGCCCATTGCGGTTCTATACAGACCCAAATTTGAATAAATATCGTAAAAGACCACATTATCACTTATACCAAGATCATGAATTTTTTTTCGGACCTCAATCTGTTCGGGATACATATTTAGTTTCCCGTAGTTGTCATCCATCAAGTCTAATAATTTCGAATTAAAATAGATATCGAAATCGTCGACCCGAGTGTACAATTCTTTGGCAATTGCCAACGCCTTATCATAATCGCCTAAATCGAAGTACACACGAGATCGGATAAGTTCATACTTAACAATTTCGTTGACATTTTGTTTTTGGGTTGCGGTGTTGAGATACTTATTCACCTCATCCAACCAATCGTAGGTGGAGTTTTGAGTATACCTTTCCGTTGTATTAAAGAAGAAATTGAAACGTTCTTCGGCAGAATCCAGCTGCTGAAATTCAGCAAAGGGACTTATAACTGTTTTACCTTTTTGTTGGGCACTACCGAATGGCGCTATTACCAAACAGAACAGTATAACCGTAATATTTTTAATTAGTAATTTTTTCATATTAGTGAACGGGAACATTTACTCCGAACTGGTCTTTAAATACAAGGGTTTGACATATCATAGTTGACTATGTACAGAACAGGAAAACGGGTTCAAGAATCAAAAATAACAGTAAAAGTGAAAAATTCTAACTTTTTGTTGTCTGTTGCTAGAATAGTTAATTTTCGTTTGAACAAAAATAAAAAGTTGCGTACCAAAATTGATGATTACTAAATTAAACTTAATAAAGCATTTTTGAAAAATGATTGAAGGGAATGCCCTAAAATTAAAGGCCTCCGGAGCGTTTTATAAATTGTTAGGTAATTAATAGGGTGACCTAACAATTAATTTCAACGGATTTAACGCACAATTAAACGCTATAACTACACCTATATTTGCCTAAAGTGCCAATTTGTATTTGTTGTGAAACCTCCTATTTCTGTTGTGAATTTAGAAATCACACATCCACTTGTCACTTTAATCAATGAAAATAAATTAATAAAAATCTCATTATTCTCGGTGAGATAATACCGATTATACATTTTATTGTCCTGCATTCTAATTTATCTTCCCAACGTTTACATCATTTTGACAAGGAGTTTTATGCGTTGATGAAAAATTGAAGCATCATTAACATAAATCCTTTCAAAAGATTACCACATGAAATATGTATCAAAAAATAACATAATACTTTCTTCAGAATTGTTTTAAATGTAATGATATTCAAATTTTACTATAAAATTTCAGTAAGCGACTTTAAAGATATAGTAGCTATTTCATTTAAGGTTTAAGCAAAAAAAGAGACGCAAATCAAGCGTCTCTCAGATAGTGTTACTAAATAGAATTAATTATGAATTCATAGCAGATATGATAAATTCCTTAAAATCTTTTGATATTGGGATAAGGGTATCCTTTATCATAATATCCCTAGAATTAATGGCGTCGATATGATCTACGTTCACTATGTAGGATTTATGTGCCCTATAAAATTTATTTTTAGGAAGTTTTTCGAGATAATCTTTTAGGGGTGACCGGACCAAGAATTTTTTATCTACGGTATTTACCTCCAAATACACATTATCCGCTTTTATAAAGCGAATGTCATCGAATTGAATACGATAATATAAATGCTGCTTTTTCACAAAAATAGAATCTTTGAGTACCGCATTCGACATTGCTATATCTTCAACAGCCGCAGCTGATGCCGCAGCTTTATCACTGTAAACGAAATTAGATAATGCTATCTCAATAGAAGTGTACAAATCTTGCTGCTCGAATGGTTTTACAAGATATCCGTTCGGCTTGACCGACTTCGCATTTTCAACGGTTGCCCTATCTGAATTGGATGTTACGAATATGAAGGGAATATCATAGTTCTCACGTATATGCTTGCCCAAATCGATACCGGTCTTGTCAGAGGCCAAAATGATGTCTATTAAAACAAGATCAACATGATGGTTTTTCAACACTTCTTCAGCTTGCTCATAGACGATGACATTGTCTACGATTTCGTAACCAATCTCCTCAAGCATCGATTGCATATCGTCGGCAATGATAACATTATCTTCAACAATCAAAATTTTAATGGGCTGTTCCAAAATAGCGGGGTTTAAGTTGGTTCTAAAAATTAAATTTACAAAAAATTATTACAAATTACGTACATAAGTACTGCCAAAAAAAAGCTACTTAATGCTAACTTCTTTAATTCTGGGTCAATTAATTCAGGGTTACTCGTAAGATATATTGTTTTTAAATGCCAGAATATCGGTACGAATGCTATCAGCGGAATAAAGCCTAGCCAATTTTCGAAACTCCTGAATAGAAAAAAAGCCATGCATAAAAATGCAGTGATTAGTAGTACATAATGGTATATCTTGCCATTCTCAAACCCCAAGTATACTACTAAAGTGTTTTTTTTAGCTTTTTTATCGGATTTAAAATCACGAAGATTATTTAAATTAAGTACCCCAACACTTAACAGGCCTATGGCCGTGGCTGGTAAAAAAGCTAAGGCCGTAAGAAATTTTGTATAAAGAAACATTGTACCCATTACGGCCACTAGTCCAAAAAAAAGAAATACAAAAACATCTCCTAGACCTTTATATCCATAAGCCGAATCACCAATAGTATATTTCAAGGATGCCCAAATGCTAGCTGCCCCCAAGAATAAAAATATCAATAAAAAAACTAAATTTTGGGGGCCAAATGCTGCAAGAATCAATACAATCACTAATAGTGCATCGATGACTACCGAAATTAAAATACCACGTTTTAATGCTGTCTTTGAAAGTAAACCGCTTTGTAGCGCCCTTGCTGGCCCAATACGAGCGGAGTTGTCTGTACCTTTCACACCATCGCCATAATCATTGGCAAAATTTGAAGTGACTTGAAAACCTATAGTTGTAAGCAATGCCAATATAAAAATCAAATAATTGCTATGGCCGTAGAGTTCAGCCAAGGCGGTACCGATAAGTACCCCAGAAATGGATAAAGGCAAAGTTCTCAATCTGGCCGCATTAAGCCAAGCTGCTATAGTTTTTTTAGTACTCAATTATTTGGAAGCTTCAATCTGCAACCTTTTTCCATCTTTATAGGATGCTACGAATGCATCTTGAAAACCAATATCTACAAGTTGCTCCCTAAATTTCTGTGCCTCCTGTAAGGTTTCAAAATTGCCCAAAGAATAGGAATAAAACGGATTTGTTTTAACGAAGATGGTATTGGCCAATGCTTCAGAAGCTAAGGTCATATTATTATCAACAAACGATTTTACCTGAACCGAGTAAATTTTCTCTTTGTCGAGAAACTCTTTGGCCAAGTAAAATTCTTTTACTAGACTTAGTTCTTCGTTCTGTTGTTTTAAGTTATCGATACGAGATTTGATAGCGTCTAAGCTGTCGATGGAGACCAGTAGATTACTCGGACTTTCATAATTATTGGAAATACTTCTTCCGGCAGAAAAAGAAAATACGGTTAATGTGCCAATTAGGAAAAGTGCAGTTACGCCAGCGAAAATATTTCGTTGCACTTTATTCGAACGAATTTCTTTGTTCTTGAATTTAATTTGACCAAGCAAACGTTCATTGATAATTTGAGCCTTGTCAATATCTTTGTGCAATTCTAAAAGATCGCTTTCTTCTATAAATGGCATACCTTCTTTTTTGTAGTTTAACCGAATGTTTCTTAACGTTGTCGATAAAGTTAACCAAATTCCTGAAAGATCGATGAAATACAGTCTTGGAATGTTGCGAAACCCGCCATTTATGTGGTACAGAACGATTTATCTCAGGTCACCCAACAAAAAAATGTTTTTTTAAGGTCGAAAAAATCAAATTGCCTTTATCCCGTTTTCAGAAATTTCAATTTTACGTTCCTTGTACAAGGTTCCAATCCCCTTTTTAAAGGTTTTTTTACTCATCTGTAATTCTTTCTTAATCTGGTGTGGATCTGATTTATCGTGAAGCGGCAAAAATCCACCATGGGCCATTAACCGTTCGAATATTTTGTTCGCGGCCGGTTCCAAAATTTTCTCACCTAAGGGTTGTAGGGAAATATCTATCTTGTTATCCTGACGGATGTTTTTTACAAAACCTTTCATAAAATCCCCTACAGCGACCGGTTTGAAAATTTCATTGTGGTACACTAAACCTTTGTGAAGGTCATTAACAATCACTTCCCAACCCAAATCGGTCAACCGGGTAAAGAGAAGATTGACTTCCTGTCGCTCTCTCACCGTTAGCGTCTCGTTGTTCAAGAACTTGTCTAACTTGTTCGAGGCAACAATTCGAAACGAGACCTCATCTAAATAGCAATACACTACATACCACTGCCCTTCCTTCATTTTTTCGCGCTGTTCGCTGAAGGGAACCAAGAGGTGTTTCTGGAGACCCCAGTCCAAAAAAGCACCTATATTATTAACTTCCACAACTTGTAAAAAACCGAACTTATGGCGAACCACGGTTGGTGTCAAAGTCGCGGCAATTGGCCTTTCTTCGTAGTCAAGGTAACAGAATACATTGAGCATATCACCTATTTCGGTACCTTCGGGAATATATTTGATGGGTAATAATATTTCGACACCAGTCTTACTGCCCAAAAACAATCCCACACTAGTATCCCGTAATACCTCTAGCTCGTTATAATTTCCTAGTTCGATCATGTGTGCAAAAATAAGTTTAATTGATGTAAAGGCCTTATGTTGAAAGCGGAGAATTACGCCATGAAAAGTTCAATCCAAAGTTCTTTCCTTTTTACCTCAAAGCTAAACACCTTATGAAAGAGTTTCGTAAACATAATAGCCGCAACATACCAATTGTATCATAACGTTTTAGACTAGCTACCCCTCGGATGACATCTATGAAAAAACCGTTCATGAAAGTGAACGGTCTGTTGTAATAAAAATAAAAATTAATCAGTATATAGAAGCTTTATCGAAGTGTTTGCAAAGTATATAGTAGACAACAGCCCTATACTTATTTTTATTGGAGCTTCCGTAGGTATTCATTACCGATTTGATAGCCTCCATTAATTTGGGACTATCTTTCATACCTAATTTTTTTATTAAGTAGTTCTTTTTGACGGTTTCGAGTTCTTTTTCATCGCCGCCGGAAACCTTCGAGGAATCTACATTGTAAATGGCGGGACCTAATCCTATCGCCACTTTGCTTAGAAGATCCATATCGGGTTCCTCATCAAATTTTTCTTTGATATCTACGGCATATTTTGCTACTAAATCGTCCCTTTTATTGCTCATGACACGAAAGTTTTTTATAAGTGTTTAAGTATAAACTATTTATAAACCGAAGATATGAAATCAAAGTAACCAAGCAAAATTTTGTCATTCAAAACTCTAGGGGTGTGAATTTCGAGTAATTTTGGACTGTCAGAGACAGAATAGAAGTCGGAAAGCGCAGTATTCAACTCATTTTTATTCTCGACAGATAGATAGTCAAACCCGAACTGCTTACTCAAATGTTCGGCATCGAGTTGATGGGCAGTTTCAAAAAAACGCTGAAAATTTTCTGTATCTTCCCTTCCCGGTAAAATCCTAAAAATTCCTCCCCCATTATTGTTAATAAGTATGATTCGAAAGTCGGGCCGAACATAGTTATTCCATAATCCATTGCTGTCGTAGAAAAAACTCAAGTCACCCGAAATCAATAGTGTTGGTCCATCGGCATACATTGATGAGCCGACCGCGGTCGATGTACTGCCATCGATGCCACTTGTTCCCCGATTACAAAAAACTTTTAAAGATGTCTTTAGATCTACCAGTTGAGCATAACGTACCGTTGAGCTATTTGCCAAATGCAACTGGTAATTTTCAGGAATCGCTGCGGCTGCACGCTCGAAAACATACATATCCGAAAAGGGGATACTGTCGATGTATTCCCTGCGCTTTAATTTGTAAGCCGTTCGTATAGAATCCCAATAGGTAAAATAGTCACTTTTCGCTAATTGTACATGCGGCATAAACTGCTGAAAAAAGCCGTTGGCACCCATCTTAAAATGATGGTTCAGTGAAAAAAAAGTATCATAAGCCTTCAACGAATCAATGTGCCAATGGTGCCTAGGTTTATACTCCCTTAAAAATGCCTTAATCTTTTTGGAAACGACTAGTCCCCCAAAGGTTAATAAGATTTCTGGCCTTAACTTTTCAAACAATTCTTCGCGGTTTTTACGCTTCTCTATCGGAGCTAAAATACTGTCAATACTTGAGAAAAAATGTGAGTTATGTAAATTAGACGTTGTCTCTGTGAACACAATTACTGAGGAATCATAGGCCAAATAATTCAAAAACTGCTGTTCGACCGAATTTGGTGGATTTACGCCTACAAGAACCATTTTCCTTGATGATGCATTCCATAATTCAGTGTAAGTCCTTATTTCCGGTATTTCAGATTCTTCCTTCTCTTCAGCGGGGACCACCAAAGGTACCGCAGCCGGTTTAAGCGCCGTGTCATAAAGCGGTTCTTCAAAGGGAACATTAATATGCACCGGTAATTTTAGCTTAAGGGCTACATTTAAGGCCATGTTCAATTCGCTGTCGTTGTGCTGTTGAATCTTTTTCTGCAAGTTGTCCTCTAAATCACCTTCGATCCATTTGGGAGCATACTTTGCAACACTTTCCCTTGCATGGGAGATATCCTGTTGCATATGGGCCGAATATCCTATGTGCCTATGAAAAACATTATCCTGACGAATAGTCTGCCCGTCACCTACATCGATTTTATATACTGGTCTATCTGCTGATATGACCACAAGTGGAATTCCGCTATAAAATGCCTCGGCCACGGCTGGGTAATAATTTAAAAGCGCACTCCCGGAAGTACAGACGACAGCTGCAGGTTCTCGCAAATGCTGTGCGATGCCCAAGGCAAAGAAAGCCGCACTACGCTCATCGACAATACTGAAACAGGAAAAATAGGGGTCTTCAGTGAAATCAATAGTTAAAGGGGCATTTCTGGATCCCGGTGAAATGATAATATTCTTGATCCGTTTTGCCTTGCAATGCTGTACGACCAATTGTGCCGAGGGAATACTTGAGTGTCTCATTGACTGCAAAAATACGATGCTATACAATGAAAGGTATTACTGAAGTTTAGATTTCTTTTTTTGGTCCTTCGGAATTTTACAGTGTACATCGATACGCTTAGCTAGCTACCCGATTATCAAAAAAACGGGGTTACTAACAAAGAATTTTTATAATAAGTTGCTGATTATAAATTTGCTTGGTTTTCTTAACGTCAATACCCCCCCCTACATAATTTTTGCGGAAACGATTAGGGTTTGTTTTGCATTCGAATTGATTTATCGATTAGGGAATGTCTTACCAGCTTACTCCTCTCAACGATAATGCTATTTACAACTTAGCTTTTACGGGAAATTTGTTGTACTACCAAGAGTCTTAATAAGTATGAAAAGTTACAGAACTTTGTATCCGTCATTCCACAACTTTTGAATAAAACGCAAAACGAATGAAGTTGACCTAATTATCTAAAATGGATAACATGGTTTCACTCTTCGCTACAGTCTCCTCCCACTCTCGTTCCGGGTTGGAATCTTTTGTAATTCCCCCACCTACATACAAAAAGGCTTTATCATTTTTAAGTTGCATACAACGTAAATTGACATAAAGGGTTGTGGTTGATGAAATGGCACGGTAGGCTTGGTTCTCTTGATTTTTTCGACGGGCACTCCTTTGCTTTTCAGTCTTTAGATTCAGTTCACCTAAAAAGCCCGTATAATATTCACGATCGTAATTCTCGTAGTTTGTAATGAAGTCCCTTGCATTTGCCTTGGGCATACCACAAACGGCCGGGGTGGGGTGCAGGGCCTTTACAATATCTTTTACATTATCTTTTGAAACAACTCCTGTAATTTTAGTTCGTAAATGCAAAAGATTACCCGCACGAACTGTTTCGGTATCTGTTTTTTCAAGCTTGTCGACCAACCCCTTAAGAGCATTTACAATGTAATTCGTGACTAGTTGCTGTTCCTCAAGTTCTTTATTTCCCCATTCTACATAATCTTTTCCGGTAAATTTCTGAGTTCCAGCAAGAGACATTGTGGTGAGCTGTCGGTTTTTAAGCAGTATTAAAATTTCAGGAGTAGCTCCCAACCAAAGTCCCACTTTCGGATGGTACCATAAGTAACACAGCGCATTGGGATAACTAACTAAAAGTTTCTTGAACAAATCTATTGGCAAGAGGTCCGAACCAGTTTCGATGCGTCTAGATAGCACCACTTTTTCAATGGAGCCCTTTTCAATTTCATCCATACCCCGTTTAATAAGATGTAGATGTGCGTCCCTTTTTTCTTGGTCAACTGTTTCTCGAAGGCTATTCGGTTCTAAAGTATTAAATGGAAGTTCACTAGCAGGAATCTCCACAATCGTATCAGGCTTAAGCAAAACGGTCGGTTGTTCTTCAGCAAAGGGAGCGAAAACAAATCCCGTTTCGGTGTAGGTTTCTAGAGAATGAAGTTGGTCATCATTTTGAAAAATTGCTTTGACCGTTACTTCGTTCGGCTTTCGGTATGCCACGAAAGGAAGTTGTTTACTGAAATGCGTAGTTATGCGTTCAAGAAAATCCAATGGTATCCTATTTTTTGGGGAGCGCTATGGTAGTCAGTTTACAAACTGAAATCAACTTTTCTTCGGCGTCGGTAATCTTGATATCCCATAGCTGCGTGGTCCGGCCTTTATGAAGTATTCTAGCGGTAGCAAAAACCTCGCCCTTACGGATACTTTTCACGTGGTTAGCGGAAATCTCAATACCTCTAATGGCAAACTGCTGTGCGTCAAGAAAGATATATGAAGCCATACTACCGACACTTTCAGCTAGTGCCACCATAGCGCCTCCGTGCAATACACCGTCAGGTTGATGTACCCTTTTATTTACGGGCATTTTACCGGTAAGAAAATCTTCCCCAACGTCGACATATTCAATCTGAAGGGTTTCCATCAACGTATTTTTGGAGGATGCGTTGCAAACCTTGAGAATTTTGTCTTTGTAGTCATCCATATCCTGTATTTTTGGTCTTTTGTCGATGCCTTCTTAATTTTATGCGCTTTTGAACGAGTACAACCAGCATCCAAAATTAATCATACTACCGCAAAATCGACTTCCTTTAAAGTAAATGTTTATGACTCCTTCCGAAAATACCGTTACCTACACCTCCACTAATTCGTATACTACCCTAAATACGTTTACGGATACCACTAAAAATGTGTGGATTGTTTTACATGGAATTGGCTACTTGAGCCGATATTTTCTCAAATATTTCGACGGACTCTCCTCTGACGAAAACTATATCATTGCCCCACAGGCACCCTCAAAATATTATCTAAACACAACCTACACCCATGTCGGCGCAAGTTGGTTGACGAAAGAAGATACCGAACGTGAAACCGAAAATGTGATGGCGTATTTAGATGCGGTTATGACGATGGAAAATCTCCCTGAAAATTGCAATTATATTATTCTTGGATTTTCACAGGGCGTTTCAATCGCCACACGATGGGTAGCGAAACGTAAGATCAAATGCGATCAATTGGTATTGTACGCCGGTGGCATCCCCAACGAACTTCATGCTTCAGATTTCGAATATTTAATTAAAAATGAAACCAAAATAAGCATTCTCGTGGGCGATAAAGATGAGTATCTCAACGAAGAGCGGCGAAAAACGGAGATGCTAAAAATCGATAACCTTTTCGGCGCAAAAGCGGAACTGATGATTTTTGACGGAACCCACGAAATGAAAAGGGATTTGATAAATGCTTTGGTAACGTAAACAAGGTTTAGAAACTATAATCATTATTAAAATCGGCGTTCAGGAGCAAAGGCGGAAATATCCATCGAAGTTTTCTTACCATCAATAATTTCCGAAACCAATTTGCCGGTAGCTGGCCCAAGGCTCCAACCCATCATGGCGTGACCTGTTGCAAAGGTCAGGTTTTTTAAATCCCTTGATTTGCCGATATAGGGAAGTCCGTCAGGCGATACGGGGCGCATACCGGTTTTGGCATCGGCTATTTCTTCTTGCGTTATTTCCAGTTCAGGATAGAATTTTTTAGCCCCATTTGCGATTGCCAAGACCCGTTCTTTTCGAATCGTATTATTAATACCCGAGAATTCCATCGTTCCGGCGAAACGGGTGAAATCACGCATCGGGGTTACCGCCATACTGGCTTCCATTAGAATAGCGGGCATCGTTATGCCTGTAGGCCGTGAGACGTTTATACGATATCCTTTTCCTGCTTGCAATGAAAGTTTGATGTTCAATTTCTTGGAAAGCATACCGCTCCAAGATCCTGCGGCCAATATAATTTCGTCTGCCGAATACGTTCCTTTAGAGGTTTTCACTTCATTAATCCTTTCGTTCATCACTGACAGATCGAGTACTTCCTCATTTATGTTTACTTGAACACCGGTACTTTTTAGGTACGCCAACAACTTGGGCATTAGTTCCGTTGGGGAGGTGTGGCCATCGCATTCATAATGAATGGCTCCCTTTGCATCAATTTTTATATTAGGCTCTATGGCTCCTAATTCAGATTGGTTCAGCTCGGAAACTTCCAGCCCCAAAAAACTGGCTTTTTCCGCTACTTCCATTTCGTGGTCAAAAGATTCGTCCGTTTTATAGATCATTAAAAGGCCTTTGCGTTCTAAATGAAAGTCTCCTAAATCGCCGGAATCCTTTATATCCTTGAATAACTCGCGGCTCATGATATTGATATCCTTTATAACAGGAATCGCTTTTTCTACTTTCGCGGTGGTCGACGATTTATGAAAATACCACGTCCATTTTAGAAAATCAATATCTAAGCGTGGTTTAACGTAGAAGGGACTTGCGGAGTTAAACATCCACTTTATGCCCTGTGCCATTTTTCCAGGGGAAGCCATGGGCACGATATGGCTTGGCGTGATATAACCGGCATTAACAAAGGATGCACCCGAGGTGATATCGGACTTGTCGATAACCGTGACTTGATGCCCCTCCTTTTGCAAAAAATAAGCGGAGCTTAATCCTACAATGCCTCCACCGATTATAAGTATATTTTTCAATGGTTATTTTTTTATAGTTTAAGATATTCTAGATATCCTTTCTGAAATAAATGCTCTTGTCCGCTACCTGAAAAACCGCGTCACAATCGGGATGGCATCAAATTACTTGAAATCCGTGCGCATACGGATCATCATCATCAATTGTAATGGTATTGTGTCCGTAAATTTTTGCCCAGCCTTGGATACTCGGAACAATTGCCGGCCTTCCTGCCAGAATGGTCTCCTCTTCTACCCTACCGATAAATTGCGAACCGATAAAGCTCTCGTGGATAAATTCGTCTCCTAATTTGAGTTTTCCCTTCGCATGCCACTGTGCCATTCGAGCAGATGTACCAGTGCCACAAGGAGAACGATCTATAGCCTTATCACCGTAAAAAACTGCGTTTCGCGCCGTGGCCAATGGTGAAATCGGGATGCCCGACCACATCAAATGGCTAACATCGCGAATAGTTTCATCTTCAGGATGAATGAACATATTGGGATATTTTCGATTAATTTTTTCTCGGATTTCTTGACTAAAGTGTACTAATCGCCCTGCGGAATAGTGATTTAGTCCTGAAAAGTTCGTTTGAATATCTAGTATAGCGTAATAGTTGCCCCCATAGGCGACATCAAAAACCAGCTCTCCAAGATCAGAGCTTTCTATCGAAAGTTCCGTTGCCGCCAAATACGATTTTACATTGGTGAGTTTGACCCATTCCACTTTTTTCCCTGCCATCTTATAATTAATCTGTACAAGTCCGGCAGGAGTTTCCATTCGAATTTTTCCCTTAATCTTTGGTTTTAAGAGGCCTTCTTCAATTCCGATGGTGATGGCACCGATCGTACCGTGCCCGCACATGGGTAAACATCCACTCGTTTCAATAAAAAGGATGCCGAAATCATTCTCGGGATTGGAGGGCGGATAGAAAATGCTACCGCTCATCATGTCATGGCCCCTAGGCTCGAACATTAATCCCTTCCGGATCCAGTCATATTCCTTCAAAAAATGCTGTCTTTTTTCACTCATGTCGGCACCCTTCAGTTCGGGACCGCCCTGTGAAACAACGCGTACCGGATTACCGGCCGTATGGGCATCGATACAAACAAAAGTATTGTGTGGCATGTAGCTGTTTTATAACGATTCGAAATTATGGTATCTGTTTCTGCTCATTTTACGGAGGTAATGTAGGCATCTATACGTCGCTCTAAAATTGGCAGGGTGACCGTTCCCTGTTCTAAAATAATCTCGTGGAACTGGCGAATATCGAATTTTGCACCTAGCGCTTCCTTGGCCCGCTTACGCAACTCTCGGATTTTCAACTCCCCAATTTTATAGGATATGGCCTGACCCGGCCACGCAATGTAACGGTCTGTCTCTGTATTCACCTCGTGTTCCGAAAGTGCCGTATTTGAAAGCATATATTCTAAGACCTGTTCCCGTGTCCAGCTTTTTGCATGTATTCCGGTATCGACTACTAGACGGCAGGCACGCCACATTTCATAGGTAAGTCTACCAAACTGTTCATATGGGGTTCTATATAGTCCGAAATCGTTCGCCAAAAATTCGGTATACAATGCCCATCCTTCGCCGTAAGCCGACAGGTAAAGATCTTTGCGGAATTGTGGTATGCTATCTCCCAGTTCCATGGTCAACGAGCCTTGCAGATGATGGCCGGGAACCGCCTCATGGGCTGTTAATGCCGGTAAGGTGTACAATGGCCGACTATCTAATTTATAGGTATTGACTAGATAATGACCGGATTCCGTTTCGTTTGTAGGACCGGAATAACGCCCACCTGTATATTTCGGAGCGATAGCATCGGGTACTTTTATTACGCCATAGGGCCTTCGGGGAAGTGTTTTAAAAAACTTGGGCAATTCACCATCTATACGCTTCGCAATATCGCGCGCCTCTTTTAGCAAGTCCTCACCAGAAGTGGCATAAAACTGTCGATCGGTACGTAGAAATGTTAAGAAATCGGCAAAGCTACCTTGAAAACCTACCTGCTTAACAATGCTATCCATTTCAGATTTTATGCGGGCTACTTCCGCTAATCCAATGTTATGTATGTCATCAGCGGTGTATTCACTGGTAGTGGTGTAATAATTAATCCGATTTTGATAAAATACTTTACCATTGGGCGTTTCCGAAATACCCAAACTTTTACGGGTTTTAGGGATATATTCGGTTTCGAAAAAGCTTTTTATCTTCTTAAAAGATGGGACGACACTTTCTTGAATAGCTGTTTTTGCAGCCGCTAAGACGGAATCTTTCTGGGTTGGAGAGATAGCATCCGGTAATTTATCAAAAGGAGCATAAAAATCACTTTTCGAGAAATCGGATACAATGTGATTATTATAAGTGGACTCGTACCCCTGAAAAATAATCTTAGGTTGTGAAATCCCTTTTTTCAATCCCTCCCGAATGAAAACTAGCTGTTGATCCACATAACGGGGAATAGCGTTCAGTATATTCAAGTAATCTTTGGCGTCGGCATAATTCAGAATGGGTTTGATGCGATAGTTTAAATCGAGGTGAAAGCATTGGTCGGCCTGAATCGGGTTCAGGTGCATCCCGTAAGTATACTCATCCACTCTGTTTTGAAGGATGAATCGCATCAGCTCAAAAGAAATCGCTTCGGTATCGGAGAGGCTATCAGAGGGTAAAGAATCTATTCGTTTCAACTGACTTTTGGCAAATTCCGCCTTTTCCATCTCCCAATCTGCCTCATAGTTCCCTAAAGGATAAGCTTTACTATTATAGGGTTCGAAGTTCTCTACCTTCTCTATGATGGATGCCAGTTTATCAGAAGTAGTTTTACCATTCTGGGCAATCAAGGAAAAGGATGAAAAAATCGTACAAAATAAAGCAAGCTTAACTCCTAAAGGATGTATGCGCATACCCTTAGATTTTGGCGTCGGTATGTTTCCCGTTTACAATGCGTGAAAGACCTAAAGGATTTTCATCCTTTAAAGCATCTGGCAAAGATTCAGCTGGCCAGTTTTGAAATGAAACGGGCCTGACCCATCTTTTGGCAGCAGATGTCCCAACAGAAGTAAAACGACTGTCCGTAGAAGCTGGAAAAGGACCACCGTGTTGCATTGATGGACAAACCTCTACACCGGTTGGAACCCCATTGAAAATTATTCGCCCTACCCTGCCCTGTAATGCATCAACAATTTTAGCGTACTTTTTGATTTCCTCTTCATTTCCCAAGATTGTTCCGGTCAATTGGCCTTCCAATTTGTCGAGTACCTGTTGCAACTCGCTAGCATCGGCACAACGTACTACAATTGAAAATGGTCCGAATACCTCTTGATGCAATTTCGGATTTTTCAAGAAATTGGATCCGTTGACCGAAAGCACTTTTTGCTGCGCTACGTTCGGAGCAACATTCGATTCATAAGCGGCTACCGTGTCGGTTCCGCCTTGTACCGAAAGTTCCTTTTTTCCCTTTTCATAATTTTTATGGATGTTCGGGTGCAGCATACAACTTGGTTCAAGCTTCTCGATTTCTTTTCCCAAAGTAGCGATGAACCCATCTAAACCTGTACTTTTTATGCCAATGATAAGGCCAGGGTTGGTACAGAACTGGCCAGCGCCCAACATAATAGAACCGGCATATTGCTTTGCCCAATCATCCCCTTTAGCCGCTAATGCGGATGGTAGGATGATAACAGGATTTATACTACCCATTTCCGCAAATACCGGAATGGGCTCTTTGCGGTCGTTCGCCATTCTATAAAGTGCAGTACCTCCATTGATACTTCCCGTAAACCCAACACCTTTGATTTTGGAATGCATTACCAGCTGCTGGCCTACCTCATTGCCACTGCTATTTAAGTTAGAAAAAACACCATCGGGCATACCAGTGCGTTCCGCAGCCTTGATAATGGCCGAAGAAATCAACTCTCCCGTTCCAGAGTGCATTGGATGACTCTTAACAATTACTGGACAACCGGCGGCCAAGGCACTGGCAGTATCGCCACCAGCTGTTGAAAAAGCGAAAGGAAAATTACTGGCTCCGAATACAGCTATAGGTCCTATCGGCAAAAGCATCTTGCGGATATCGATTTTCGGCATTGGCTCACGATCAGGCTGTGCCGTATCGATTGTCGCCTCGACCCATGAGCCTTCCTTTAGCAAAGTGGCAAAAGCGCGCATTTGACCTATGGTACGCCCACGCTCACCATTGGCACGGCCTTCCGGCAAACCTGATTCTTTCGTGTAAGCTTGGATTAATGGGTCACCCAAAGCTTCGATCTCATCGGCAATAGCTTCCAAAAACGTTGCTTTTTTTGCACCTGAAAACATTTTATATACCTGAAAGGCATCATGCGCCTTATCTGCGGCAGCATCAATTTCTTCCTTCGTCGCTTGATGAAAAACCCATTCCGTATCGGAGTTTTGTTTCGGGTCAAAAGTATGGTAGGTATCGCTGCCTTTTGCAGATAGTTCTTTTCCGATGTAATTTTTTCCAGTAATCATATTAGTTCACTTATTTTGAGTTCTTCGCTAAGATAATGGAAGCGAAGGAGAAATGCTGTTAATGCCGTTTTAAGATTGATAGATAAATTATAGCCAAGATGATAGAATCTATTAAATCAAAAACTATATGACCAAGCACAACTTCCGCGTTCCGCATTCACCGTTGTTGATACCGACCCTGCGCGAAAACCAAAGTACTTGACCGCTCCGCTGTCTGCTAACTGATTTGAAAATCAAAAGATTCCATCGTTTAAGCTGTTCAACACCTTAGTATCAATCTTCTAAACCAAGTCCAGATTTCCATTAGGTTTTAAATTCTTATAATCTGGCAAGTTCGGCCGGGTCTTTAGGGAATCGTTGATAACCTTTAGCACGCGTTCTCGCTCCTTGCCCTGTAATTCAAGTCTGGGCTTTCGAACAGTTTCTGTACCGATGCCGGTTGCTACCTCTGCCAATTTGATGTTCTGCACCAGTTGCGGACTGATGTCCAGCTCTAACAAGGGCAAGAACCATCTATAAATTGCTGTAGCTTCTTTGGCATACCCGGCCTTGGCCAATTCATATATAGCTACAGTTTCGGCAGGAAACGCACAAACCAGACCGGCTACCCAACCATCGGCACCGATAAGAAGGCTTTCCAGGGCCAGGGGATCAACCCCGGTCAACACCTTTAGGCGTTCTCCAAAACGGTTCTGTAATCTTCCGATATTTATAATGTCACGGGTAGATTCCTTTACAGCTTGAATGTTATCAAGTTTCAAGAGCTCTTCAAACATATCAGGGGTAACCTCGATTTTATAATCTACCGGATTGTTATAGATCATTACCGGTAAATTGGTACTAGTGGCAATATCCTTAAAATAGGTTACCGTCTCTTGATCCGTTGACTTATAGCGCATCGGCGGTAATATCATTAAGGCATCAGCGCCATTCTTTTGGGCTTTTTGCGCTTCAGCAATGGCCACTTTGGTAGATTGTTCCGCAATGGTCATGACCACCGGAATTTTTTTGTCGACCATCTTAGCGGTCAACTTAATAAGTGTTACTTTTTCTTCGGACGTCAATGTGCTGGCCTCTCCCAAAGAACCCCCCAATACTATACCATGAACCCCGGCATCTATTTGTGCCTCAATATTTTTCCTGAACATTTTCAGGTCTAAAGTATCATTATCGTTAAATTTTGTAGTTACTGCAGGCATTACACCTTTCCATTCGAATTGCATGTTACGCTATTTTGAGATTAAGTTCAAAAATAAATCAGAATGCAACGGATGTATTATCGAATTTTATCCAAAGCTGAGCGTATCTTAACCGGTTTTCGGTAGATTCTAATAGATTTGCATTTATATTTGCACATAAATGCCGTTTCAGTCCAGTATATATGAAAGTCTTTCCGTTTCAGATTCCCAAGCCTCTTCACGAAAACCTGATTGTTCAAGAAGATAGGCAAGCACAATTTTACGGTCAATTGCACCAACATAAGGAACTACAGCTAAGCCTTGTCTTACTTGGAAAAGGAAAATTGATAGTGGGCGACAGCATACATCCTTTTGAGTGCGGTGACTTTTTTGCCATCGCTGCCAATAGTCCACATCTTTTCAGCAATGAACCCAGCGAAGATGGCGTTCACATGGTTACCTTGTTTTTTACGGATAAAACTTTCGGTGATAATTTTTTCGAGCTTCCAGATTTGGCCCAATTGCGTTCTTTTTTTAAGATGGCCAAGGTGGGTTTTCGTTTGCTCTCACATCGAAAATCGATTACCCAACTAATGCTTCATATCGTAGCATCAGACAAACTTGATCGTTTTATTGGGTTACTCAATATATTAAAAGTGTTGGGGTCTGCCAGAAAGCAGCCCTTGACCCGGTTTTTATATACTAGGGAGATTGGTATCAGTGAAGGGCAGCGTATGCAATCGATTTTTGAGTACACAATCAAGAATTTCCAAGAAGAAATTACTCTTGAAAAAGCTTCCAACATTGTTCATATGTCTACAAATGCTTTCTGCCGTTTTTTCAAACAGCGTACGAATAAAACCTACTTTCAATTCTTGATCGAATTACGCGTTGAACATGCTTGTCAATTATTGCTAAATGAGGAAAAAGAAGTGTCTATGATGGAAATTTCAGAACGATCAGGATTTTCTTCCATTTCGAACTTTAACCGTCAGTTCAAGAAATTAAAAGGTGTTGTGCCAACTATATATGCCCATCAATAGGTTATTGAAACTCCACTTCCAAATAATAGATTCACGTTGATTGATGGAGACCTAAGCGTTGCACAAAGCTCGCACCTAAAAGGCAAATAATCATCAAATTCAAAAGTTTATCATACCGCCAAGATGTTCCTTTAGTTTTCCTATTTTTGCCCCTATTGTAAAAAAATTATATGAAAAACTTAGCATTTTTGGCACTAGGGCTAGCCTTTGCCTGTAATTCTTCACAACCCACGGTATCGGAATCGGCAGAAAAACCCGTTTCAAAAATTGCCGCCGATCCTACCACATATGCCGAAAGTATTACTGAAGCTGAATTAAAAGAGCATCTATACACCTATGCCTCGGATGAATTCGAAGGTAGGGAAACAGGCGAACCGGGCCAGAAAAAGGCCGTTGAGTACCTTAAGTCCGAATATGAGCGTCTCGGCATACCCGCAGCACAGGAAGATGGGAACTATTTTCAAAAAGTACCCATGGAAGTTAGTCAATTGCCAACTGGGTCTGTTACGGTGAACGGTAAAGAATATCCTTTAGGAGAGGGGCTTTTGACGTTCTCAAAAGTAGAAGGCACCTATGACAATATCGTTTATGTAGGCTATGGTATAGAAGAAGGTGAGTATTCCGATTATAAGGGATTGGATGTTAAAGGAAAAGTAATCTTAATTAAGGCGGGAGAACCCAAAAACCAAGATGGTACTTATACGCTATCGGGCTCAGATGAAAAATCAATGTGGAGTAACATGTCCGAATCCATAGGGAAACGGATGGAGCTTGCCTCGAGCAAAGGAGCCTCAGCAGTTTTCTATTTTGACGAGAGCAATTTTGGACGGTTTAAAAGCCGTTTCGATTCTATGAAGAACAACGATAGTGGCAGAATGCAATTAGCAGACGATGAGGAAGCAGGTTTTGCCAATTTCTTTATAGACAGAAACCTTGCGAAAGCAATATTTGCAGACATCGAAGAGAGTAATACACCCAAAGTATTACCGGTTAAATTGACCATTGCGGTTAAAAGTGAGAATAAACAGGTAAATTCTGAGAACGTTGTTGCCATTATTAAAGGTTCTGAGAAACCAGAAGAATATTTGATAATATCTTCACATCTGGATCATATCGGTATTTCAGCCGATGGTCAAATTAATAATGGTGCCGACGACGATGGTTCCGGTACGGTCGCTCTATTAGAAATTGCAGAGGCATTCAAAGAGGCGGCAGATGCGGGACAAGGACCCAAAAGATCTGTGGTGTTTCTTCACGTTACTGGAGAGGAAAAAGGGCTATTGGGATCCCGCTACTACACTGATTTTGATCCCATATTTCCTTTGGAAAATACGGTTGCAGACCTCAACATAGATATGATCGGACGTATCGATCCAAAATATGAAGGCAATCGCAATTACCTTTATTTGATCGGTTCAGACAAACTTAGTTCAGAGCTTCACGAACTATCCGAGGCGGTTAATGAAAAATATGCCAATATCGAATTCGACTATACGTTCAATGACGAAAATGATCCAAACCGTTTCTACTATCGTAGCGACCACTACAATTTCGCTAAGAACAATATTCCCATAATCTTTTATTTCAATGGTACGCATGCCGACTATCACAAACCCAGTGATACGGTAGATAAAATTAATTATGACCTTTTGGAAAATCGTACCAGGCTTATATTTTACACGGCTTGGGAAGTGGCGAATCGCCAGCAGCGCTTAGTCGTCGATAAAGCGAGCAAATAAAAAAAGAAGTTTGAAAAAAGGATGCTAAAACCTGAAAAATAACATTCCTTTTAATTTGAAAGATCGCTCAAAAAAAATTAACTTTGCGCCTTCTTAAACGGTGGTTGTAGCTCAGCTGGTTAGAGCGCTTGATTGTGGTTCAAGAGGTCGCCGGTTCGAAACCGGTCTTCCACCCAGATAGTTGATGTAAGCCCCATTCTTGGTAATGGGGCTTTCTTAATTTACCCCCATGAACTATGATAGTTAAGGGTTTAGTGAACAGGGTCTTAGTGAAAAGGTGTTAATGAAAAGTGTATAGCAATCAACTAGCAAATTGAGATTTTTTCTTCTTCGATAGAAGAGATTTATTCTTTACTTATACTTCAATTTTTGATTAAATCATCTATCACCTTATGTAACAATCGAATATCTTCAAAAATACGATGAAATACATCTTTTTGTGGGTAAAACCAACAAAATACTGAGTTTCACAACAAAAGTTGAGGAAACTCGCCTTCACATTCTAATTTAGTTGCTTAATAAATAGTTTAGAATATGCCTTTTGTCAAAGCTTACTTTTTGACCCCTATCATCTTTTGGAAGAAGCATATGTTTTTGCTTGGGTTTATTCTATGCATCCCAATTCACCTTACAGCACAACAAAATGTAAAGGATAGCTTAAAGGAGCAGATTGAAAAAAGGAAATCACAGGCAAAATTCAGTATTAAAGATACCTTATACATTGATCTGGTGAACGCTCTTGCCGAGGAGATGCGATATTATAAAAGCGATAGTCTATTTGAGCTATCGAAACAAGCTCTAGACCTAAGTACTTCTGTAGGATATAAAATCGGAGAAAATACCGCTTTAATGAACCTTGGACTTTATTATTCGGATAAGGGAATGCACGAAAAGGGGATTACTTACTTTGAAAAATCCTTAGCCCTTGGCAAGAGCACCAATAACGAGCTTCTTATTTTAGATTCCCAGAACAATCTTGCGGGGGAATACGGTTACAAAGGCGACTACGCCAAAGCTCTGACAGGCTATCTCGAAGGGATTGAAACGGCCACCTCATATGACAATACAACAATGTTGTCGATAATGAACGAGAATATTGCCAACCTGTATATCTCACAAAAAGATTACGTTCAAGCGCTTGAATTCTATGAAAAAGTAAAAAAAATAAATCTCGATATAGGTAACGAGATTTTTTCGGCTGAAACCACGAGTAATATTGCATCTCTATATGCGGATATGGGACAGTTAGATTATGCCATGTATAATGCCAATAGCAGTATAACGGTGTTTGAGAAAAATGAAATTATGGATTGGCTTGCCTTCGCTTATGAAATTAAAGGCAAAATCTATCTTAAGGAAAAGAAGTTTAAATGGGCTATTTATTGGTACAACCAGAGCGAAATGCTCCACGGGAATTTAGACGATGAACGCGGAAAAATCGATATGCTCAATGGTATGGCAGAAGCCTATCTCGGACTCCATCAAGACAATCTTTCAGAGCAATACGCCCTTCAGGCGTTCGAAGTTTCAGACCGTTTGAAATTTAAAGAGGGCAAACAGAAATGCGCAAAGACACTCTATAAGATCAACAAGAATAAACGCGATTTTGCAAAAGCACTATCCTACCATGAGCTTTATCAGACTATATCGGATACACTATCACGAAATGAGAATAAAAAAAGCCTTACCATGCTCAAAACAAAATTGGAGCACGAGAAGCAAAAAGAAGATTTAATCGAAGAAAATACGAAGCAGTTAGCCCAACAGCGAAACTATGTCAATGCTGCGTTAGCCATTCTTTTAATTTTTGTAGTCGTAACATTTTTGGTACGACGCAGCGAAAAAATTCAAAAAAATCTTAACATCGCGCTCAAAGAGAAAACGGTCAATCTTGAAAACACGGATAGGGAATTACGAGATATCAACCTTACTAAAGATAAACTATTCTCAATAATTGGCCACGATCTTCGTGGGCCGATAGGTGCGTTTCAAGGTTTGCTAAAACTTTTTAAAGAGGGCGATATCGGACAGGCGGAATTTCTGGAATTCGTACCCAAACTCAGAAACGACATCGATCATATTTCCTTTACCTTGAACAACCTTCTAACTTGGGGTCATACCCAGATGAACGGTGCGGTCACAAAACCTTCAGTGGTTTCGTTAGGGTCTGTAGTCAAAGACAATATGAATCTTTTGTCTGAAATTGCAGAGAACAAATCCATCAAATTAGTGAGTCAGATTACTATGAATACTATGGTTTGGTCTGATAGTGATCAAATCGATATCGTAGTTCGAAACCTTATTAGCAACGCTCTAAAATTTACCCCAGAAAATGGTATGGTCACCGTCTCGGCCCAAGAGAAAAAAGAAAATTGGCAGGTAAGCATACGGGATACCGGAATAGGTATGGACGAGAAAACGATAGAAAGAATATTTGCAATCAACACCACACATACAACTTACGGCACGAACAATGAAAAAGGAACAGGCCTCGGACTCTCATTGTGTAAGGAAATGGTCGAAAAAAATGGGGGTAAAATTTGGGTGGAGAGTCTGCTCAGAAAGGGCAGCACATTTCATTTTACAGTGCCTAGGGCGAAAAAATCGTACCGGCAAACAGGATAGCCTAGAAAATAAATTGAACTAGCATATTGACGAAAAAGTCAATCACGATTTTGCTCTACTTAGCCTATACTCCATCCTATTTAATTTAAGGCTTCCAAAGAATCAACGGCTATAGTCCGTTCTACAGTGAATCCCTCACCATACTCTACGCCTACCAGTCTCCCTAAATCCTTGGCGCGATATCTCACACTATCAAGAAAGTTCTTACTTGAAATAGGGGTTTCGGGCTCTTTACTGTTCGGGTCGTGAAACTGGGAGGAATAAGCAAGAATTGCCTCTGTTTTTTTCTCTATATAACCAGTGACATCAACCACGAAATCAGGCTCAATATTTTTCCATTGAATATAATGATAAACCAATTTTGGTCGCCACGGAAGTTGAACACCGCCATTGGGTTCCAGTTCTGTCTCAATTTTAATCAATCCGCTTAAAAAACAAGCATCGCTCACCAATTTACTGCCCTTACCATGATCTATATGCCGGTCGTCAATGGCATTGCACAAAACGGTATCAGGTCGATATTTACGCAACATACGGATGATATCCAATTGGTGCTCTTTATCATTTACAAAGAATCCGTCGTCGAATCGTAGATTTTCACGCGCCGTAACGCCTAATATTTTTGCGGATTTGCTTGCTTCTTCATCTCGGATTTCGGCAGACCCCCTAGTGCCCAATTCACCTCGGGTCAAATCAATGATACCTACTTTCTTTCCATTGGCAATCTCTTTGGCGATTGTCGCGCCAGCTCCAAGTTCGGCATCATCGGGATGGGAGCCAAATACTAATATGTCTAATTTCATTTCAATCGTAATTGTAAAGCACAGCTAATACTAATTAGACGCAACTTCTGTTTTTACCTTATTAATTGCTTGCTCGATATCGGCTATCAAATCTTCTACCTCTTCAATACCTATTGAAAAGCGAATTAGACCGTCCTTTATACCTTGGCGCTTTCGTTCTTCATCCCCTAAAAGGGAATGTGAGGTCAGAGTCGGTGAAAGTACGGTACTTTCAACACCTGCCAAGCTCATGGAAGATTTGATAAGTCGTAAGGATTTTTGAAAATATGACGCATCCAGCCCTTCTTTAAGTTCGAAAGACAACATACCGCCAAAACCTTTCATTTGGCTTTTTGCAACGTGGTGACCAGGATGATCTTGAAGTCCGGGGTAATAAACCACCCCAATATCTTCATGGGCATCAAGGAATTCAGCCATGCGCTGCGCATTTTCATTTTGTGCCCTTACCCGAATGCCCATAGTCTTAATACTACGTTCTAAGAGCCAGACGGTATAATCGCTTAGACTTCCCCCTAAATTTTTGGCCATAGAGAAAATCCGTTTTATATTTTCCGCTGAAGACGCTACTGCTCCCGCACAAATATCCGAATGTCCGCCCATATATTTGGTAGCACTATGGAGCACTACATCGATTCCGAAATCAACGGGGTTCTGATTCACGGGACTGGCAAACGTATTATCAATCATAGAAACCAATCCCTTTTTTTTGGATAGTTTTCCAATAGCATCCATATCCGTTATGGTCAATAAAGGGTTGGATGGCGTCTCAATGTAGATGACTTTGGTATTGTGCTGAATTTTTTCTTCAAAGTCTTCAGCCTGCCATCCATTGGCGAAAGAGTATTCAATGCCGAATTTGTCGAATTCCTCCGTTACCAGATTATACGTACCCCCGTATAAGGTCTGTTGTAACACAATATGATCTCCCGCTTTCAAGAACGATAACAAGGTAGTGCTGATGGCAGCCATACCGCTTCCAAAAATTAAGGCGGCTTCTGCGTGCTCTAGCGCAGCGATTTTCTTACATAGCGATTCTTGGTTTGGTGTATTAAAGTATCGGGGGTAGCGTTTGATATCGACATCTTCGAAAGCATATGACGTGCTCATGTATAAAGGTGATATGGCACCCTTGAATTGTTCGTCTTTTATCTCACCCACATGTGTACAAATGGTGTTGAGGCCGTTTTTCTTCTGAGTCATATTATTAAAATTAACGGGATTTAAAAATCTGAAAATGCTTTGAAAAATGAGCCATTCTAATTTATTTCTGCACGTAATTCACTCGGTACCGCCAAAAACTAACTCCCCCTAAAACAAGGGCACCCAATGCTATATACCAAATGAAATCGGGAGTTATTGCAGCGGCGCCACTTTGACCGTAGCTGTGAAGTCCGACCAAATAATAGTTAACTCCGAAATAGGTCATCATAATACTACCTATGGCAATTAGACTTAAGAAATTAAACGTCCATTTTCCTCGTAATCCTGGCACTAATCGGGTATGAATAACAAATGCATATATCATTATCGAAATCAATGCCCAGGTTTCTTTAGGATCCCAACCCCAATATCGTCCCCAACTTTCATTGGCCCATTGGCCACCCAAAAAATTTCCGATGGTCAGCATCACGAGTCCGATGGTAATGGCAACTTCATTGATTATGGTCAATTCCTTAATATTGATATCCATTCTGGCCTTATTCTCTTTGGTTGTCAAAATAATAAGTATCAAAGAGACCAAACCAAGAATAGCGCCTACAATCAGGGGTCCGTAACTTGCAACGATAACAGCCACGTGTATCATGAGCCAATAACTGTCAAGTACCGGAACGAGATTTGCTATTGCAGGGTCTACCCAATTTTGATGTGCAATCCACAAAAGTATACCGGTAACAAAAGCAGCTGCAGCCAGGGTCATATTGCTTCTTCTTGCAAACAATAGTCCCATGCCCATTGTGGCCCATGAAACATATAATATACTTTCATACGCATCCGTCCAAGGGGCATGACCTGATATGTACCAGCGCAACACTAGCCCAGCGGTATGCCAAAGGAAAAATATCAATATAACCCCGGTCAAGAAATACACCGATACCCGCCAAATGGAACGGTCTTTGAATATTTGGAATATTAAGGCCAAGAAAAGTAGCAGCCCGATTACGGGATACCATTTCCATAGATGATTGAAAATATCCAATTTGTTGTAAATGATTTCTGTGTTTATTTTTTGTTCCGAAGGTAGAACCTCGCTGCCGTGGTTGCGCTGATTCTGCTTGAAAGCTTCCAGTAACTTATCTGCACTACTATAGTCACCAGTTTCGTTGGCTTTCCGCAAGGTCATAAGGTAATAGGGAACGGAATTTTTAATAAAGTTGGCATAGAGGGAATCGGTGACGGGGAATTGTCCGCCCCTAAAATCTAAAGCGGATATCCATTTGTTATTTTCATCGTTTAAAAGCGGGAAAATTTTAACGATCCTACCACTAAGTGCTTGATCAAGTAATCCTATGCGAGCATTGGCATCCTTGAAATCCTGTTCAAATTTATTAGGGATGTTCGTAGTAGTGGCTTCCCGCAAATAAGGCTCTAGCTTATAGGCGCCATCGGAATTGAAAAAATCAGTTGCCTTAGCATATTTTTGACCTTCCGGCACTCCGATTACACGCCGCAGACTATCATTTTTCCCCTTTTTATCGATTGCCAAGAACTCAGCATTGTACCAAGCTGGTGGTGCCAGCATCATCGACAAAAAAACCTGGTCGGCATTCATGTCCTTATACTTATCCTTTAGACTTAATTTACGCAAAAGTTCCGAAGAAAAAGTGTGTATAGGTTTCATTCGGCCCCCGTCATCTTGAATGACAAGTTTCCCGAATTTTTCGGCGTGTTCCTCCGATACTATAGTAGTCTTTAATAAGGAGTCAATTTGTAACTGTGTTGGGGTCATGGCGTTATGTTCATGACCATCGCCCACAGCGTGCTCTTGTAAATTGGCCGCTTGTTCTATGGGCACCTGCTCTGGTTCGCTACCTGCCGTAGCTTCGTTTTGCAACTCCTGTGCTTCGGTTTCATTACCGGCGGTGGCCTTTTCGACATCTTGTGCTTGCATACCGAAGAGGCCGAATAACAGCAAGACAGAGGTCAAAGCTGCTTTCTTGACCTTCAATTTATTAAGCGATGTACCCAAATCCTTGAACCGGGTATTTCCGAAAAGCATAATACCCATCAAACCCGCATACAATAGAAAATATCCTAAATAGGTAATCCACGTGCCCCATTGATCATGGTTTACTGAAAGTTGTGTCCCTTTTTCATCCTGATCGAAACCGGATTGAAAAAAGCGATAGCCGCCTTGGTCCAAAATATTGTTCATGAAAATATCGTAATCATATGGCCTATCATTTTCTACCGTTACTTTGCTCATAAACGATTTATAACCCTGCTCTGTGCCAGGGTATTTTTCGGCAATAAAATCGTTCAATTTTATTCCGAACGGCAAGTCGTACATCTTTGAACCATAGCTTAAACTAAAATCCAATCCGCCTACAGTGACTTTCTCACTGAACTCGGAGGAGTATTTACCGCCTAGTATTTTCTTTTGAACAGATTCCCCATTGGAACTGATATCGACCACCAAGGCGTCCATTGTGCCTTCGTTCATTTCCTCTTTAGGCACTTTGATCACATCGTACGAGCCTCTGATAATTGGTTCTGGAATAACGAATTGCATTCCCGCCATATTATAGAGCGAACGCAATTGAAATTCTTGGATACTATCTTTGGTAACCTGACCTTGAAATTGATCCGCCATCCGCATAAAACTGCCATCGAATGGTGATGCTATCTGGTAGTTATTGCCTTCTGCGGAAATATTTATGGCACCGTCCGTATTATTATTCAAAGCAAAAAGTACTCCATGAATACTGGCCACCTGTCCACTTTCTAAAAAATGCTCGTGCCGTTGGCCATCGCCGGCCTCCACAATCTTGAGATACTCTTTACCGGATTCATCGGGAATCAAGCCCTCCTTAGCGCCGTGGATAAAATCTACGTAGGAAACTGCAAATTCTTGTCCGTTGTAATCAGAGTTCCAAGGAAGATTTGATTTAAGTGCCTCGGGGGTAATGATAAGGTCTTCCTGCAAAGTCTTGCGCCTGGGTTGACCGTCAATTTCTCCATCGACATACGCAGTCAAATAGGTCTTGTCAGAATAGAATACTTTTTCCGTTTCCCCTTCGCGAATGGGCATCATGCCTTCGAAACTGATGTATCGGGTAACGAATGCGCCAACGATAATTAGAATCCAAGATAGGTGCAAAGTGAGAACTGGCCACTTTTCCCAACGTAATAGTCGATATCGGCGGATATTACCTATGAAATTAATAACAAAAAATACCATAATAGCCTCAAACCACCATGCATTATAAATCCAGATGCGTGCGGTCTCTGTACTGTATTTACTTTCTATAAAAGTGCCGAAACCCATGGCGACGGCAAAGACAAGGAAAAGAATGGCCATTAAACGTGTAGAAAAAAAGAACTTTTTGAGCAAATCTTTCATCAGAAGCAACATTTGTTTTCAATATGCAAAAATAAGGGTCTTTAAAGGATTTTTGAGGGTGAATATGGCATATTCGGTTTTATAGAACTGTTAATTGTAAGTGAAAGTCGGTTGTACAATTTGAATTTCGGATGTTTATTGCTGTCACGGCCCAATTATTTCACGAACAGGACTCCCCATATCAGGGAAAAGCTTTAAATATATCCTTATTTTTGGAAAATGATACGGGTAAGTATTTTAGGAACAGGCAATGTGGCTATGCATTTGCGCCAACTATTTTTAGAGTTAAAGGATGTTGAGGTCGTTCAAATCGTCGGCAGGAATACGAAGATTTTGCAAAGCTTAGAAGAACGGACTGCCATCACCTCTAATTTTGAGGATATTTTGGATGCCGATATCTTTATCATCGCTGTAAATGATGATGCAATAGCTAAGGTATCCCAATTTCTAAAAGACAAAAAGGGGTTGGTCGTTCACACCTCTGGAAGTGTTTCGATGGATACCTTGTCGCAATGTAAGCGTTACGGTGTTTTTTATCCAGTACAGACTTTTAGTAAACATCGAAAAGTTGATTTTAAATCCGTTCCGATTTGTGTGGAAGCCCAGGATGATAGGGATGTATTACTTCTTGAAACCTTGGCTAATAAGGTATCGGACGCCGTCTATCAGGTAAATTCAAAACAACGGAAAGCCCTACATCTGGGCGCTGTTTTCGTCAATAATTTTACCAACCATCTATTTCATATCGGACAACAAATTTGTGAGGAAAACGAATTACCAACGGCTATTTTGCAGCCATTGATTCAGGAAACAAGTGCCAAGATTACAAATCTATCTCCTTATGATGCCCAAACCGGACCTGCAAGACGTGGCGATTTTAAAACAATCGAAGACCATTTAGAACAATTGAATGGTTCAGAATTTCAAGACGTGTATGCGACGATGAGTGCTTCAATCGAGAAATTATACCGGTAATGGATAGTTCAACTGTTTTATTAGCCTTCAAAACACATTTTAACCAGAAATAAAAATCATTGGAAAAAAGTTACAAAGAGAGCCTCGCCGCCATCAATACCTTCGTTTTTGATGTGGATGGCGTGTTCACCGACAGTACGCTACTTATTACTACGGAAGGAGAAATGTTACGCAAAATGAGCGTTAAGGACGGATACGCTTTAAAAACGGCACTTCAGAGAGGATATAATGTATGCATCATTTCAGGAGGTACGAACGAAGGCGTACGAAATCGTCTAAAGGCATTGGGTGTTACCGATATCTATTTAGGGGCACACCACAAGATGGATGCTTTGGAAGAGTATATGGACATCTATGAAATAGATGCAAGTACTATGTTATATATGGGTGACGATATACCAGATATTCCCCCGATGCTTAGTGTGGCGCTTCCTACCTGTCCACAAAACGCAGTACCTGAAGTAAAGGCAATCTCTAAATATGTATCCCATAAAAACGGTGGGGATGGATGTGTAAGGGATGTCATCGAACAGGTCTTGAAAGTTCGCGGGGACTGGATGGGTAATTTCGACGCAAAAAATGATTGAGAGCAAAGCACTTAACTTTTCGCTCATATAAATTTAGTTATGCTGAAGGAAAAATTAAAAGCGCATAAACTCATTCTTGCTTCCGGCTCACCCAGAAGACAGCAATTTTTTCGTGAAATGGAACTGGATTTTGAAATACGGCTAAAGTCCGTAGAGGAAGTTTACCCTAAAGAATTACAAGAAAAGGCAATCTCTGATTATTTAGCGCAATTGAAGGCATCGGCTTTTGAAGGAACCTTGGCTAAAAATGAAATATTGATCACTTCAGATACCGTTGTATGGCACAATAACCAATCCCTAGCAAAGGCAAAAAATGCCGAAGAAGCTTTTAAAATGCTGAAAACATTATCCGAAGACTGGCACGAGGTCATTACATCAGTATGTTTTACTACGACCACAAATCAAAAAACCGTAAATCAAACCACCAAAGTAAAATTCAAGAAACTGACGGATGCAGAAATCCACTATTACATTAAGAACTATTCCCCATTTGATAAGGCAGGCGCCTATGGCATTCAAGAATGGATAGGTTTGATCGGTATCGAAAAAATCAAAGGTTCGTACCCGAACGTGGTCGGACTACCGACACAATTGGTATATGACACACTTGTAGATATGACGTAATAAATGGTTTTAAATACCTTTGAGGGCCACATGAATATTTAAAATTTTATACCCTTCCCAATTTGAAAGGGAAAACGTTTTTTGATGGCCAGAAAAATTTGAATTTAGATAAAATAGTATGCAATATGAATAGTCCAATTAGATTAAAAGGCGTCTTTATTATAACGATGGTATTATCCTTAGGCTTAACCTCCTGCAATGAGAAGGAGTCAATCGATACGGAAAAAGAGGTCTCCAAAAACCAAAAGGCCGAGTCTGTCATGGCCAAAAAAGAACTTTCCGAGACTTTTAAAAGCTATTGGTACGCCGGGGATGCCGAAATTACATCGTACCAGTTGCAACAGGCGCGATATGGTGAAACCCGCGATGGTAAGGCAGTCCTTATTTACGTGACAGAACCTTTTTTACCTGAGGCTCAGGTGAAGGCCGATGAAAGCCATCCGGATAATGTACCCGTACTAAAACTTAACACGACCAAGAATTATTTGACTGGCATATACCCCTACTCCATTATGACCAGTAGCTTCTATCCCGTGCATGACAATCAACATGCCATAAAACTTTCGTTTTCGGCTCAAGAATGGTGCGGCCAAGTCTATGCCCAATTAAATAATCGGGAACAATTTGATGTGATGTCGCATTCCTATTTTGAGAGCGAGGGCGACCAAAATTTACAATTGGAAAAGACCATTTTAGAAAACGAAATTTGGAACAAAATCCGAATCGATCCGGCTAGCCTTCCTGTAGGGGAATTTGATGTTATTCCCTCCTTGGAATATATCCGACTAGCCCATATAAAACTCAAAGCATATAAGGCTAATTTGAGACTAAGCGATGTAAAAGGCATTAGCACCTATGAAATCACCTATCCCGAATTGGAACGTTCAGTAAAAATTAATTTCGCGATAGACTTCCCACATGCCATCGAGGGATGGTCAGAAACCGCAAAAAGCGGGTTTGGGGCAAACGTAAAATCCCTTACCTCGACCGCCACAAAAATGAAAACTTATAAAACCCCCTACTGGCGACAGAACGGAAATAAAGATTTAGCTTTGCGCGACAGTTTAGGCCTATGATTTCAATAGAGGAATTTTTTATTGACTACAAAAACGAATTACTTGCAACTGCTATTCTCGTTGTAGTTTTATTGATACTAAAATTTGTATTCACCAAAGCCATTCGTAGAGTAGGCCGACTCAGTGATATAGTAGAAGCACGTACCTTGTTGATAACAAAATACGTTTCTATTTTACTCTCCATTGTAGGCTTTGGACTTCTTACCTTTATCTGGAACATAAAATTTCGTGATGTCGGTATCGCTTTCGCTTCGGTATTTACTATTATTGGAGTGGCGCTTTTTGCGAGCTGGTCCATTTTGAGCAACATAACGGCAGGTGTTGTTTTATTTTTTTCCTTTCCTTTTAAAATTGGGGATCGCGTAAAAATAATGGACAAGGATATAGAAGGTGAAGAACCTTACCTAATAGAGGATATCAGGGCATTTCATGTCAGCCTTCGAAAAGATAATGGAGAATTATTGGTTTATCCTAACAACTTAATGATGCAAAAGGCGGTCACCTTACTTTACAATCAAGAAATTATAGGAGAAGAAGGAACGGAATAGCAGGTTTAAGGATTTTTCATAAAAGAGGAACTCGGAACGATTTTTGTTAAAGAAATAAAATAAATAGGCTCGCTCGCTATTCTTGTTATCTTTGGAAAGACTACCAAAATTGTTTACCATTTCCACTAAAACCAATACTATGCGTCATTTTTTGATGTGTCTGCTAGGAACGATATTCCTTCTTAATACAATCAACGCCCAAAAACCCATTCAGCCCTCTTCCTCCGAAATTTACCACTCCCTACAAAAATTGAATTTTTTGGGTTCTGCGTTGTACGTTGCTGCACATCCCGATGATGAAAACACACGGCTTATTTCGTATTTGTCAAATGGGGTTCATGCACGTACAGGGTATTTATCCCTGACAAGAGGCGACGGGGGACAAAATCTGATCGGACCGGAACTGAGAGAGCTTTTGGGGGTGTTGCGTACCGAGGAACTATTGGCCGCTAGACGAGTCGACGGGGGTGAGCAATTCTTTACGAGGGCCAACGATTTTGGATACTCTAAAAATCCAGTGGAGACTTTGGAAATATGGAACGAGGAAGCTGTTTTGGGCGACGTCGTATGGGCGATACGCAATTTTAAGCCAGACGTCATTATTAACCGTTTCGACCATCGGAGTCCAGGCACCACACATGGTCATCATACCTCATCTGCCATGTTGAGCGTAGAGGCCTTTGACATGGTCGGCGATACGTCTGCTTACCCCAATCAATTGAAACTAACCGAAACATGGCAGCCCAAAAGGCTTTTTTTCAATACCTCTTGGTGGTTTTACGGCAGCGAAGAGAAATTCGAGGAAGCGGACAAATCGAAGATGCTCGATTTGGATGTAGGTAGCTATTACCCCGTTTTAGGAACATCAAATAATGAAATTGCCGCCTTGGCGAGCAGTCAACATTTATCCCAAGGCTTTGGTCGGATTTCCGAACGTGGGACCCAAGAGGAATATATTGAATTGTTAAAAGGGGATATGCCTACAAATACTTCCGATATCTTCGAGGGTATCGATACCTCTTGGTCGCGGATCGATGGTGGTAAAGCTATCGGCGATATTTTATATGAGGTTCAGAAAAATTTTGACTTTGAAAATCCCTCAAAACATCTTCCAAAACTTTTACAAGCTTTTGAGCTTCTTCAGAATGTAAAAGAGGCCCATTGGAAAAAGATTAAAACTGAAGAACTGAAAAATCTGATTACCAATTTAGCTGGGCTTTACCTCGAAGCATCCTCTGAATCTGCATCAACGAATCCCGGTGGGCAAGTTACAGTATCGATCGAAGCATTAAACCGTAGCGAGGTCGAAATGCAGTTGAAATCAATCAAGATTTCAGGTGCCCAATCCGAATTGAATCCGAACATTCTATTGAAAAACAATCAAAAAGAGAATTTTGAGCTTGAGTTAAAGGTTCCCTCCAACACACCATATACGAGTCCGTATTGGCTTACCGAAAAAGGAACTTTGGGTATGTATAAGGTTACCGATCAATCCCTAATCGGTAAACCCGAGACTCCCAGAGCGTTTACCGCGGCATTCGAAATTGATTTCGGCGGTACTGTTGTCTCCTTTGAAAAACCAATATTATTCCATTATTCAAAGCCAGAAAAAGGAGAACTGTATCAACCTTTTGAGGTACTGCCTATGGCCACGGCAAGTTTTTCGGACAAGGTATTGATTTTTGCGGATGGAAAATCGAAACGCATTCCGGTAACCGTCAAAGCTCACGCAGACAATCTCAAAGGCGAGGTTCAATTGCAGCATTCAGAAAACTGGAAAGTGGAAAAAGATACCCAAACTTTTGAAATTGCAAACAAAGGAGATGAGCTGACCCTAATCTTTAATTTAACTCCGCCCGATGATGAGGATGAAAACTTTATTTCACCAATTTTAAAGATAATGGGTAGAAGCATTACAAAAGAATTGATTCCTATCGCTTACGACCATATTCCAATGCAGTCGGTTCTATTACCGTCCGAAGCGAAGGTGGTGCGGCTCAACATTAAAAAAATGGGTGAGCAAATCGGATATATTTCTGGAGCGGGCGATGAAATACCGGAAAGTTTACGTCAGATAGGGTATGTGGTAAACTCAATTTCACCTTCGAATATTTCGGCCACTACTTTGGATAGGTATGATGCGGTTGTCGTGGGTATCCGCGCCTATAACGTTGCGCCAGAGCTAAAATTCAAACAGCGTTTTTTAATGGATTACGTCAAAAAAGGAGGTACGCTTGTGGTGCAATATAACACGGCAGGCAGACGTGACGAAGCCTTTGAAAATATTGCGCCTTATCCCTTGACCCTATCAAGTGACCGCGTAACCGATGAAAATTCAGAAGTAAACATTTTAGCAAAAGACCATTCACTTACGAATTTTCCCAATCCAATTTCAGCATCGGATTTTGAAGGTTGGGTGCAGGAGCGCGGCCTATATTTTCCCGATCAATGGTCGCAAGAATTCACTCCTATTTTGGGAATGAAAGATAAAGGCGAATCCGAAAAAAAAGGAAGTCTTTTGATTGCCCGTTATGGAGAAGGAAATTACATCTATACCGGTCTTAGCTTTTTTAGGGAACTACCGGCCGGTGTGCCAGGTGCCTATAAACTGTTCGCCAATATGGTATCTGTAGGAAAAGATACTAAAAAAGATAAAAAACAAGAGGTTAAAGGATGAAAACGCTCGAGAAATTTGATTGGAAAAAGGAATATACCTTAGTGCTCGTACTGAATATCATATACATACTTATCTTCAGTTACATAATGACAGCTTTTACCTAATATGAGCACGATCGATTGGATTATATTATCTAGTACCTTGCTATTCATAGTTACCTACGGAGTGTGGAAAACTCGCGGAAGTAAAAATGTCGATGACTACGTTGGTGGCGGTAAAGATGCAAAGTGGTGGACCATCGGATTATCAGTAATGGCTACCCAGGCCAGTGCCATAACCTTTTTGTCGACCCCCGGACAAGCCTTTCATGACGGTATGGGCTTTGTACAATTCTATTTCGGCCTGCCCTTGGCGATGGTTATTATCTGCTTGGTATTTGTGCCGTTATACCATCGGTTAAAAGTCTATACCGCCTATGAATTTTTAGAAGGTCGATTCGACCTGAAAACCCGTTCTTTAACGGCCATTCTTTTCTTGATACAAAGAGGTCTCGCGGCAGGAATCACGATTTTCGCACCATCTATTATCTTATCGGCAGTTTTGGGATGGGATTTGCGCACTTTGAATGTCATCATAGGGGTATTGGTCATCATTTATACGGTATCTGGTGGTACAAAAGCGGTGAGCGTGACCCAGAAACAACAGATGTTCATCATCATGACTGGCATGTTCGTGACCTTCTTTTATATTTTAGGGTATCTCCCAGCGGATATCGATTTTAGCAAGGCCCTAAAAATTGCCGGTGCCAGCAATAAGTTGCAAATTCTTGATTTTAGTTTCGATACCAGCAGTCGGTATACTTTTTGGAGCGGAATAACCGGCGGTCTTTTTTTGGCCTTGGCCTATTTTGGAACAGATCAAAGTCAAGTGCAACGTTACCTTTCTGGAAAATCCCTTCGCGAAAGTCAATTGGGACTAATATTCAACGGTATTTTTAAGATTCCGATGCAGTTTTTTATTCTTTTGGTGGGTGTCATGGTATTCGTTTTCTACCAGTACAATCCCTCGCCACTGAATTTTAATCCTTCAGCTACAAACGCGGTAATGGAATCTGTTTATGCCAAAGATTACGAGATACTGCAAGAGGGACAGGCAAAATTGGAAGAGGAAAAGAAAATGGCCCAGAACAAATTTTCTGCGGCCCTTGAGCTAAAGGAATATACCGCTGTCGAAGAAGCCAAACAGCAGATTATTGCCCTTAATAAAAAGGACAGTACAAACAGGGCAGCTGCGAAAGCCTTAATTTCACAAGCAGATAGCGTTGTCGAGACTAACGATAAAGACTACGTTTTCATCCATTTTATTCTGAACAATCTGCCTACCGGTCTCATCGGGTTATTGCTCGCAGTCATACTCTCCGCCGCCATGTCTTCAACGGCTTCAGAACTGAACGCGCTAGGTACCATTACCGCACTGGATCTGTACAAACGAAATAAAAAAGGGTCATTTACCGAGCGTCACTACGTATTGGCCACCAAAGGTTTTACGCTACTTTGGGGTATTGTAGCTATTGGAATAGCCAGCATTGCCAATCTATTCGACAACTTGATTCAATTGGTAAACATTATCGGATCTATCTTTTACGGTAACGTACTGGGAATATTTCTTTTGGCGCTGTTCTTTAAATTTGTCAAAGGAAATGCCGTTTTCTTTGCTGCAATACTCACCCAGTTGATAGTTTTTGTATTGTTTTATACACTTATATTCAACTTTCCCGAAGGTGAAGAAAAACTTGGCTATTTATGGCTCAACTTCATCGGGTCGGGATTGGTTATTCTCATCGCATCGGCCTTTGAAGGGTTTGATAGATTGCTAAAGAACCCTCCCGTGGGAAATTAAAAAGACTTCTATAACAAATTTCGAATTCAATAGTTAGGGTTGCCCTTTCGGTGCTCGAAAACCGAACTCTATCGTTTCTTCAAACTGTTCAGCGCTCGATTCTCAATTATTTTGTAGTATAATCCAAAAAACTAGAGGAACCATTCTTAAGCTCAATTAGAAATAATAGCTGGGAATGTTAGGCGATAGTTCTTTATTCGCTCCCATTTAGTTTCGCGATTAGATAGCAATAAGATCATGAGATCCCTAGCCCCCTGACTGACAACAAAAAAAATTACTATTAAGGATATCGCCAAGCTAGCGGGGTTATCTAAGGGAACAATAAATCGGGTATTGCACAACAGGGGAAAGGTTTCTAAAAAAGCCCATGATAAGGTAGATAGCATTCATTGGTAAATCGACTATCAGCAAAATCCAATGACAAGAAGTTAAGAGAAAATAAAGTTTACAAAATCTGTGTCCTGATTCCGGACATGGAGATCGATCCGTATTGGATACCTGCGCACGAAGGAATTCATGAAGCGGCGAACCAGTATAAGTCTTTTGGTATTGTTATGGAGCAATACAATTATCATCCGAAACAAAAGAACTCCTTTATCTAAAAATCACAAAAAGCCTTGGCCTCTTCTCCCGACGTTTATTATTGGCGCCATTGTTTCAAAAAGAATCACTGCAAACGCAAGCCGAGTGTAGTGAAAAAATGTTGGAGTGGCATTTTTCAATAATTATTTGAACACGCTTAGTGATGAGCTGCTTATCGGTCAAGATCTATCACAAAGTGGCAGCGTAGCTGCGGGTCTTATCCATAAGACAACTAATGATACTACTGAAGTTGACATAATCCATATTTATTGGGAACTTTATATGCAGCTGAAAGAGATTTGCTTTAAAACATATTACAATGACCAAATGCATAACAAAATACAATTATACGCAAAGAGGTTCAATACTTGAGATGTCGCACTTTTCGAAAAAAACTTTTCCGATTACTTAATTAAACATCCGTCGGCACTTTTCATTACCAACTCGAAGGTTTATACCAAGGTACAGATACTTCGAGATTAAAGCTTTAAAGATATTCTAATTGGTTACGACCTATTATAGCAGAATATTAACTATTTAAAAGCTGGTAAAATTGACTTTTAAATCCACCAAATATCAAAAAACCCGGCCTATCTAGGCATAAATTACTTTGCCGAATTCCTTCTTTTCGGTAAAAAATATTCAATAAAAATTTTTACCAATTGTTATTATTAGCGCGGAAAATGTAGATTACTATATAAATTAGAATCAAATTGATTTTATCATAAAAAAAAGTATATAAATATTATAAAATTGATAGACAACAATTTAGTTTAAAATGTGTTCGAACACATTTCCATTTGTCAACCTTGCAAAGTTAGAAAAATTGTTTAATTTCACATTTAATTAAGATTTCCTTTAACTAACTTTTCCTCAAAACTACCTATTATGATAAGAAAATTTTCATTATTTCTTTTATTAGTACTGGGCTCATTTTCGTTGGTGGCACAAAATGATTTGGTATCAGGTGTTATTACCAGTGCAGAAGACGGAGCACCATTACCAGGTGTAAATGTTCTCGTACAGGGCTCTACAACTGGCACTCAAACTGATTTCGATGGAAACTATCAGATTGAGGCCAATGAGGCCGACATCCTGGTATTTTCCTATATAGGTACTAAAACACAAAGCATACCGGTCGGCCCCTCTAGCACAATTGATGTTGTACTTGTGGCAGATGCCAATGAATTGGATGAGGTAGTCGTAACAGCATTGGGCATTCAAAGACAAAAGAAATCTCTTTCCTATTCCACACAGAGCGTTGATACCGAGGAATTGACCAAAGCGAGATCCTTAAACGTTGTTAACGGATTAAGCGGTAAGGTCGCTGGTCTTTCCGTAACATCAGGTTCTTCAGGTGTAGGATCATCATCAAAAGTACTACTTAGGGGTAACCGCTCGATTAACGGTAGTAGCCAACCACTTTATGTTGTCGATGGAATTTTGCTTAATGGAGATATTTCAAATATCAGTCCTGATGATATTCAGGACATTTCGGTTCTTAAAGGAGCCAACGCAGCAGCCTTGTACGGTAGCCGCGCAAACAACGGTGCTATCATAGTTACCACAAAATCCGGAAAAGGATCCAAAGAAGGGGTTTCTACCTCTCTTGGTTTTACTTCGACCTTTGCCGATCCCATCTTTTTATTGGAATATCAAAATGAATTTGGCCAAGGTTCTGCCGGAAGTTATGCTCCTGCAGCTACAACCTCATGGGGTCCCAGATTCGATGGAAGTCAAGTCGCCCATTGGAGCAATAACCCTGATTACCCCTTATTCGGTCAAACCTATGCGTATGAGGCACAGCCAAATAACGTCGAGGATCTTTTCCGTTTAGGTCATGAATTGGCTACAAATCTTTCGGTTAACATAAATAGCGAAAAATCAAATGTATTTCTGGGGTACACCTTTACCGATGCCGGAGGAATTATTCCCGGAAACGATTTAAATCGACACAGTCTTTCAGCCAGGGTAAACTCGAATGTGACCGATAAATTAATGGTGGATGCCAAGATTAACTATATTCGAGATGATTTCGCGAATGTTCTTACTACAGGGGAAGCTTTTGACAACCCTTTACGATATTCTTATATTTTACCCAGAAATATTAGAACCGAAGATCTTGAAAACTATCAGTTCCGAAATGCGGACAACAAACTTAGGCAACACTACTTTCTTCCGCAGTTCAATGGTGGCGGAAACCCGTATTGGTCCATTAACAACGTAATTCATCCACGCTTAAATGAGCGGGTACTAGGCTTGCTTTCTTTAAAATACCAATTTACAGATGCATTTTCTATTATGGGTCGATCTACGATTGATCGCACCAGTACATCGGAAGATCAGAAATGGTTCAACGATACCTATACCGAGGCTCAGAACGGACGATATCAAAAAAGGGCCAGTAATTCTTTTGATTGGAACACTGATGTGCTCTTGAATTTCAATAAAGACCTTTCGGAAAATTTTAGCATCGATATCAATGCCGGTGCCAATAACAGAACCTTCAGGTTCGATGAACTCACAGGAAACGGCGCCAATTTTACCATCGAGAATTTCTTTGCCTTGAGCAACACCTTAGACCCAACCGCAACCGAAAGATTTGATCGTTTTGAAGTGAATTCCGTATATGGTCTTGCCGAACTTTCCTTCAAGAATGCTATTTTTTTAAATGCTACCGCGAGAAACGATTGGAGCTCTACCTTGCCTGAAAATAACCGCTCTTACTTTTATCCTTCTGTAGGTTTAACTGCGGTAATCAGCGATTTGGTAGAATTCGGGGAAGGATTTAATTTTCTGAAATTACGAGGTTCTTGGGCCGAAGTAGGGAACGATACCAACGCCTTTAGCCTTTTTAGAAGAGCCGATATTTTAAATGGAACTTTGAGACTTAATCCCAACGATCCTATTCCTGATTTAAGGCCGGAATCAACCATATCAACGGAATTCGGATTTGATACCCGTTTTTTCAACAACCGCCTGAGATTAGATTTCACCTACTACAAGACCAACACCTCTGATCAGATTTTTAGAACCCCTGCACCTTCCGGTTCAGGAATATCCTCTAAGTTCCAGAATGGTGGTGATATCCAAAACACGGGTGTTGAAATTGCCCTTGGTGCCACTTTATTTAATAATCCAGATTTTTCTTGGGATTTGGACTTGAATTTCTCAAAAAACCAGAGCGAGGTTCTGGAAATCACCTCCGGTTTTGATGAGCTAGTCGTAGGAAATGCCGATTTTATAAGGGAATACCGTTTGGTAAAAGGTCAGCCATTTGGCGATGTATATTCGAGAGGTTTTCTAAGGGATGACCAAGGCAGGGTACAAATTGATGCCAACGGCCTTCCATTGACTACCACCGGCCTTGATGTTTTGGTATCCAATTACAACCCCGATTGGTTGGGTGGTATCCGGAATTCATTGACGTACAAAAACTTTAACTTCAGCGTGCTCGTAGATATTAGGCAAGGTGGTTCGGTAACTAGCTTCACAGAGGCTATATTGGCCCGTGACGGTCTATTGGATTATACGGTTGCAGGCCGTGACGGGAGTCTTGTTTTCGGAGAGAACATATTTGAGGGGGAAGCTGCCGTTCTTGAGGGAACCGATACCCCAAATAATTTGACTACAAACTCAGAAGCCTTCTGGAACCGTGTGGGGGGAAGAAACGCCCCAGTCGGGGAAGCTTTTAAACGTGATGCTTCCAACATCAGAGTACGCGAAATGGTTCTGGGCTATTCGGTACCGGATAAATTTTTGGAAAATAACTTTTTTACCTCAGCGAGTTTTTCCCTAGTTGGCAGAAACCTATTCTTCATTAGCAATAAAGCTGGTAATTTTGACCCTGAGACCCTTAGTAGTGTCTCTACCACATCAAATGCTACAGGAAATGGCGAAATTACTTCAGAGGGAACAGAGGCATTTGCGCCCCCTACCACTCGAACCATAGGCGTATCACTTAATTTTGGATTCTAACAAAATTGTAACTTTAAAAGTAAAAAAATGAAAAATATATTCAATCGAATTTTACTTGGGGCCACCTTAGCTTTAGTGCTGGGTAGTTGTGACGAAGATTTTACGGAAGTCAATACCGATCCAAAGAATTTTGTGGTCGATAATGTGACTGGAGCCGATTATCCACTATTTGTGAAAACTGCCCTGTATACCCCAACGTACACGTATCCAGACGCAGCGGGGCCTTTTCAGCTCGGGCACTCCCTTTTTCCCGATGTCTATTCCAACTATTTTGCGACTACCGCACCCAACTTCGACAGCGACCAGTTTATATTGGTCGGAAGGTGGCTCAACGGTTCTTATAATTATTTTTATTCGCAATCGGCACCTAACATCAAAGTAGCAGAAGATTTAGCGGTCGATTTAGGGTTTGATGTGGAAAACGCAATTATGAAAACCTGGCGCGTTTATGCCTATCATAGAATAACCGATCTATGGGGCCCCATACCCTATTCCCAATTCGGTAATTTGGAGACTACGGTACCTTACGATTCTCAAGAGGATATTTATAACGATTTTTTTGTGACTCTAGATGAGGCGGTAGCCGTTTTAAAGGCAAATGCTGGAAATACATCTTTTTTGGCCGACAATGATGTCATCTACGGTGGCTCAGTAGATTCTTGGCTAAAATTCGCAAACACCTTACGTCTGCGCCTAGCCCTTCGGATTAAATATGTGGATGGGGCAAAGTCAAAAATAGAAGCTGAAAAGGCGGTAGCGGATGGTGTTATGCTTTCTAACGATGACAATGCCGAAATAACTACAACGATTAATTTCCCCAATTACTACAACACCATTACCCAGTGGGGCGAGTTTCGTATGAGTGCGGATATGGAGAGTATTCTAAAAGGATATCAAGACCCAAGAATCGCCAATTACTTTGCGCCAGCATCATCGCCCGATAGCGAAGATGATCCGGCAGGAGTAGAATTTCCGTTTGAAGGAATGCGCAACGGTCAGGTGACCGCAAATAAACAAGGTACGGATTTCAATGCTCTGGCCTCGAATATGGCGGAAGCTTTTACCATTCCTGGAGTTGCAGGTCCAAATTGGCAGGTAATGCGGGCAGCTGAGGCCTATTTCTTAAGGGCAGAAGGTGCTCTTGAAGGATGGACAATGAACGGAACCGCAGAGGATCTTTACGGTCAGGGAATCGTATTGTCCCATACCGAATTGGGCTACGATGGCAATGACCTTTCGGGTAACGACTACGTTACCAGTTCGAATCTACCCGCTGCCATTGACGCTGATAATCCAGCAGTATCCACTGTACCGGTCTCTTTTGATAACGGGGCCAACAAAGAGGGACAATTAGAGCAAATAATCACTCAAAAATGGATCGCTCTTTATCCCGATAGTGAAGAAGCCTATTCGGAACGTAGAAGAACGGGGTATCCGACGCTCTATAACCGGTTAAATTCACTGAACGCGAAAATTCCAGTGAATCAAATACCGAGGCGCATGCCCTATGTTTCGAGCGAATTCTCCACGAATGAGCAAGCCGTCAATGACGCGATTAACAATCTTTTGGGAGGTCCCGACGATGGCACCACTAAACTCTGGTGGGACGCCAAGAACTAAAAAATAAATTCTAAAGAAAAAAAAGACCGCCCAATAGCGGTCTTTTTTGTAAAATAGAAGTACCTCTTGGTAACTTTACTGTACCTCATTTGATATCCTATGCGTACTATCCTGAAATTTTCACTGCTAATCATCCTAATAGGTTCTTGCCAAAAAGAAGATGCCAGCCAACAATTTACGCTGCTGTCTCCCAAAACAACGGGTATAAATTTCAAAAACCTAGTTCAGGAAACTGAAGAATTCAATGTACTGACCTATGGGTATCTTTATAATGGCGGTGGTGTATCCATCGGGGATGTCAATAACGACAATCTACCCGACATTTATTTTACGGGTAATATGGTAGGCAGCCATCTTTATATTAACAAAGGCAATTTTGAGTTTGAAGAAATCGCAAAAGAAGCAGGTGTTTTTGCAGAGGGCTTATGGAATACGGGAACAACAATGGCCGATGTAAATGCTGATGGATTGTTGGATATCTATATATGCCGCTCCGCTGCTCCGAGCCCCGCAAAACGTAAAAACTTACTCTTTATCAATAATGGTCCGTCCGCGGAGAACGGACGGGTTTCTTTTACGGAAAAAGCATCAGAATACGGAATAGACGATACCGGATACTCTACCCAGGCCACTTTTTTTGATTATGACAAAGATGGTGACCTCGACCTCTATGTCTTGAACCATTCTACCCAAGAATATGCAGGCTTTGGTCAGATAACCGCTAGTCTTAAGCATAAAAATAATCCGGCATTTTCTGATAAACTCTATAGAAACGATAATGGTACGTTTAAAGACGTAACCGAAACGGCGGGATTAATTTCAAACGTTCTTGGTTTTGGTCTGGGTCTGGGAGTTTCGGATATTAACGGTGACGGATGGTTAGATATCTATATATCCAATGATTATAACGAACAAGACTATCTGTATATTAATAAACAAGACGGAACATTTACAGAAAGTCTTGAGAATTTTATTGGCCACACCTCCCTATTTTCCATGGGTTCCGATATTGCCGATGTCAATAATGATGGGTACACCGATATCATAAGCTTAGATATGCTGCCCGAAGGGAATGCGCGCCAAAAGATGGTTTCTGGGCCCGATAACTATGATAAATATCAACGGTTGGTAAGCTCAGGATTTTATAATCAGACCATGCGTAATATGCTACAACTCAATAATGAAGGTGAGTCATTTTCAGAAATCGGGCAGTTGTCCGGTATTTCCAACACCGACTGGAGCTGGGCTTCTCTCTTTGCCGATTTTGACAATGATGGTTATAAAGATGTCTATATAACAAATGGATACAAGCGGGACTACACGAATATGGATTTCATGAACTTTGCGGTTCAAGAAAAATTGAAGGAAAACAAAACCGGAAAACAAACAGCGATCAAAGAACTGCTCAAAAACATTCCCTCGACGATAGAAGAAAATTATACCTATCACAACAACGGAGACCTGACCTTTAGAAAAGTCAACTCCGATTGGGGCCTTGACCAGAAGTCTCTTTCCAACGGAGCCGCCTATGCCGACTTGGATAATGATGGCGATCTTGATCTAGTGGTCAATAACCTCGAGGAAGAGGCATTTATATACCGTAACAATAGCGAAAAATTCAACCAAAACAAGTTTCTCAGAATACAATTGAAAGGGGACGACAAAAATACATTTGGCATAGGATCTAAAGTTACGGTTCACAGCGGGGGCCAAATACTTGTTCAAGAATTGATACCTTCAAGAGGTTACCAATCGTCGGTAGACTATACTTTGGTCTTCGGTTTGGGTAACGCAGAACAAGTCGATAGTTTAATTGTACAGTGGCCAAACGCTAGGGAACAAGCACTCGTTAATTTAAAAGCTGGCCAAACATTGGTCATTAAGCAAAAAGATTCAAAAGAGATTCAAAAAAATGAGCGCGCATCCAACCCCGTTTATTTTACCGATGTTTCACAGGATAGTCTCGTCCCATTTATTCATAAAGAAAATAACTTCAACGATTTTAAACGTGAACAACTACTGCCACATAAACTTTCCGTTCAGGGTCCGAAAATCGCTAAAGGCGATGTGAACGGTGATGGTCTGGTGGATATTTTTATCGGAGGGGCCAAAGGAAGTCCGGGTGAGTTACAGATTCAGTCGACAGATGGTGGTTTTGATATTGAGCGAGGAGCTTTTGCTACCGATTCAGGTTCGGAAGATGTAGGGGCGCTATTCTTCGATGCCGACAACGATGGCGATCTTGATCTTTACGTCGTCAGTGGCGGCAACGAATATGATATCGATGCCCCGGAGTTACAAGACCGCTTGTATATGAACAATGGAAAGGGAGGCTTTACAAAGAACGCTTCCTCCCTTCCGCAGATGTCCGTTAGTGGTTCATGCGTGACTGCCAATGACTTTGATAACGACGGTGACCAAGATTTGTTCGTTGGCGGAAGGGGCTTACCCGGCCAATATCCGAGAGGTACCAGAAGTTACATCCTTCAAAACGATAAGAAGGGTAATTTTAAGGATATTACCGCAATGGTGAGCGAAGATTTGGAAGCTCCAGGAATGGTTACCGATGCAATTTGGACTGATTTTAACACCGATAGCAAAGCCGACTTGATGGTTGTTGGAGAGTTTATGGCCATCCGCGCTTTTGAAAATACTGGCGGTCAGTTGGCCGAAATAACAGGGAATTCCGGCTTAACGAATACTCAAGGCTGGTGGAACCGTATCGCGTCCGGTGATTTTGATAATGATGGCGATATGGATTATATCGTTGGTAATTTCGGTTTGAACTCTCAATTAAAAGCGTCTCCCGACGAACCGGTTGAAGTCTACTATAAAGATTTTGATGGAAATGGATCACTTGATCCCATCTTGACTTCCTATATCATGGGAGAAAGTTATCCTATATTCTCCAAAGATGACCTACTAGGCCAACTCAGTGGGCTCAAAAGGAAATACGTCAACTATTCCGACTACGCCGATCAGAAAATAACAGATGTCTTTACATCGGAAGAACTTTCCGATGCTCAAATTTTGAAAGCTAATAATTTTGCCAGCAGTTATATCGAAAATCTTGGAAATAATCAATTTAAACTAACAGATCTGCCCACAACAGCTCAATTTTCACCTATTTATGGAATTCTGATAAGAGATTTCAACGCCGATGGAAACTTGGATGTAGTTCTTGCCGGTAACTTTTTTGGCAATCGTGTGAAATTTGGAAGATACGATGCGAATAAAGGGGTATTATTATTGGGAAATGGAAAAGGCGGTTTTCAATCGGTAAATACGAAGGAAAGTGGACTTAATATAGATGGGGAAGTCAGAGATATTACTTTAGTAAAATTGAGGAATGGCAAAGAACTAATATTATTTGCGAGGAACAATCAAACGATGAAGGAATACCTATTTCAGCCCAAACAAATTAAAAAGTAGTAAAGACTTCAATGATTTCCTTCATAGAAAAGAAACTTCCAACTTAAACCACAATTGCATTTAAAAGCAAAAGATAAATTGAATGCTTGCAATCTAAAAGTCATAAATACAAGTTGGATTCTAATAAAATTACCCTTCGACTTAACTAACACTGATGATGATATTCTTACAATAAACTACGAGCTTATTAAAGAAAATGGTATTCAAAACTCCGGAATTAGAAAAATAGACAGCGACCTTAAAAGTGAGGGTTCACTTATTTTAATTACAGTCAGATCTGGACTTGTAATTCCAATGACATCTGCCTTTGAAGGCTTTAATCGGTCACTTAAGAATTTTCCAGTAGAACAATAAAAAAAATTCCAAAATTATTTACGTACTAGATATTGAATACGTTCATATCGAGTGTCGCGAACCGAATTTCGTCGTTTCATAAAACTCTTCTGAGGTAAATTCTCGGTGTTTTTTCAATATCTGTAAAAAGGAATTATTATTGGAACCATCCCTAGGCTCAATTAAAAAATAACTGGGAATGTTAGCCGATAGTTCTATATTCGCTCCCATTTAGTTTCGAGATTAGATAGCAATAAAATCATGAAATCCCTAGCCCCCTGAATGACAACAAAAAAATTTACTATTAAGGATATCGCCAAGCTAGCGGGCGTGTCTAAGGGAACAGTGGATAGGGTTTTGCACAACAGGGGAAAGGTTTCTAAAAAAGCCCAGGATAAGGTAGATAGTATTCTTAAGGAAATCGACTATCAACCGAATCCTATGGCAAGAAGTTTAAGGGAAAATAAAGTTTATAAAATCTGTGTCCTGATTCCGGATATGGAAATCGATCCGTATTGGATACCTGCGCACGAAGGAATTCACAACGCGGCGAACCAGTACAGGTCTTTTGGTATTGTTGTTGAGCAATTCAATTATCATCCAAAACAAAAGAACTCCTTTATTCAAAAATCAAAGGAAGCCCTCGCCTATTCTCCCGACGTTTTATTATTGGCCCCATTGTTTCAAAAAGAATCACTGCAAACGCAAGCCGAATGTAAAGAAAAAAATGTTCGAGTGGCATTTTTCAATAATTATTTGAACACACTTAGTGATGACCTTTTTATCGGTCAGGATCTATCGCAAAGTGGCAGAGTAGCTGCGGGACTTATCGACAAGACAACAGGGGATGCCGCGAAAATCGTAATCATCCACATTGATCTGGAACCGCATATGCAGTTCAAGGAAAAAGGATTTAAAAACTATTTTGAAGATAAAAAGAACAGCAATATTGACTTGAGTACGAAAAAATTTACAACGGACGATTTGGGGCTTTTTGAAAAAAAAGTATCTACCTACTTTCGAGCCCATCCGTCAATATCGGCAATTTTTATCACCAACTCGAAAGTTTTTATGTTGTTGCCAATACTTCAAGAACTAAATTTTAGAGGCATCATAATTGGTTATGATCTTTTAACGCAGAACATAAAAAACCTTAAATCAGGAAGAATTGATTTCTTACTCCACCAAAGACCAAAAAGACAGGCATATCTAGGGGTATCCTACTTTGCCGAGTTCTTTCTTTTCGGTAAAAAAATAATGAATCAAAATTTTTTGCCAATTGATATTATTAGCGCAGAAAATGTAGATTACTATATAAATTAGAATCAAATTGATTTAATCGTAAAACAATTCTAAAAATTTTATAGGATTGTGACTTGCTATCTGACCAAAAAATGTGTTCGAACACATTTTTATTTGATAATCTTGCACTGTTACAAAAATAGTTTAATTTCACATAAATTTAAGAATCACTTAAAGTTGCATTAACTCAAAATAAATTTTATTATGATAAAAAAATTACTCTTATTTCTACTGTTGACGCTGGGGTCATCAACGCTCTTTGCGCAAAGCAAGACGGTAACCGGAACAGTTACTAGCGCCGATGATGGATCACCATTACCGGGGGTCAGCGTTTTGGTCGAGGGGACCACTAATGGTACCCAAACAGATTTCGATGGCAATTATTCCATTGAAGTTGACGAAGGTGAAATTCTGGTGTTCTCCTACATCGGAACAAAAAGCCAAAATATTACTGTTGGAACAATAAATACCATAGATGCAGTAATGTCTGAAGATGCAAGTCAGTTAGACGAAGTGGTCGTAACCGCCTTGGGTATTAATAAAAGTGAGCGCAAATTAGGTTACGCAGTGACTGAAGTCGGCGGCGAGTCTTTTAATAAAGCCAGGGAAACTAACGTTGCGAATTCGTTAACCGGTAAGGTAGCCGGCCTCGTCGTCAAAAGTACTAGCGGAGGTCCGGGAGGAACTTCGAAAATTCAACTCCGTGGGGTATCCAACCTTAGTGGAGGTGGGTCTCCCCTATTCGTTATTGATGGAGTTCCAATGGATAACACCCAGAGAGGTTCCGCCAGTCAATGGGGTGGAGCGGATCAAGGTGACGGTATTGGAAACTTAAGTCCTGATGACATCGAGAAAATGACGGTACTAAAAGGACAATCCGCTTCGGCACTTTATGGCTCAAGAGCATCAAACGGGGTAATATTGATTACAACTAAAAAAGGCGATAAGAATGGGGACTGGGGCCTTACCTACAATACCAACTTTTTGATGGACAATGCCATGGATTTTACTGATTTCCAGCAAGTTTATGGCCAAGGACTTGCAGGTGTGAAACCAGTTACCGCGACTGACGCACAAACTACAGGTAGACTTGCTTGGGGTGCTCGTTTGGATGGTAGCCCTGTTATTGGCTTTGATGGTAGACAATACAACTACAGCTTGGCAGAAAATAACTATATTGATTTTTATAGGGTAGGTACTACGTTTACGAACAGTGTTTCTGTATCTAAAGGTTGGTCTGAAGGTTCATTTAGAATTTCTTTTTCGGATCTAAATGCCAAATCAATTGTTCCGAACAGTAATCTAAAACGAAACACGGTCAATCTTACCGTCGATCAAAATATTTCCGAAAAATTAAACATATCGGCTACTATTAATTACACTGATGAGAGGTCTAAAAACAAATCCTTTTTAAGTGATGGTCCGAAAAACCCTAATAACTTTTTGTTATTAGCGCCGAATATTGATCACAATATTTTCGCACCTGGTTTTGATGCTGAAACTGGCGCAGAGACCGTATTTAGTGATGATATTTTCGTAACTAATCCCTACTTTATTACGAATCAAGGCCTTGAAGATCCTACCCGTAAGCGAACTATTTCAATTATTTCAACGAAATATAATTTTACCGATAATATTTATGCGCTCTTCCGAGTGGGTAACGACGCTATCAATGACACTTTCTTCAGCGTTGATCCTTGGGGAATTGCTTATAGTCAAGACCTAAAAGGAGGATTAGGCAATAAGGGTCAACAAACACGTTCTGAATTTAATATGGACGGCATTTTTGGCGCAACATTTGATGTTGTTACCGACGTGGAAATTGATGCATTATTGGGGGCGAACTTACGTAAAAACGACAGCGAACTGGTCGGCGTCAGCGGAAGCCCCTTTGTTTTACCTTATATCTATTCTCCAGCTAACGTTGTTAATATAGGAAGATCATACGGATTTAATGAAAGAGAGGCTCAATCAGCCTATTATTCTATAGGTGTGAGCTACAAAAACTATCTGACCTTGACCACAACTGGTAGGTACGATGTGTATTCAACCTTGACGTCCCCTTTGAGTGATAGCAATAATATATTTTCGCCTTCCGTAACGATGGCGTTCAATTTTGCGGATTTGCTCAACGTGGAGGCCTTCGATTTTGGTAAACTGCGCGCCTCCTATGCGGTTACAAGCGGTGAACCAACAGATCCATATACGAATCAACTATATTACAATTCAGGAAATGCCATTGGTGGTTTTCCTACGGGATCATCGCCGCTTAACATACCAAACCTTTATTTAAAACCGTACACCACAAGCGAGGTTGAAGTAGGATTGGATCTTAGGTTTTTCAATAACCGTTTATCTTTCGATATTGCTTACTTTGATAAAAAATCATCAGATGAAATTCAGAATGCTTCTTATAGTATTTCTTCTGGATTCGGAGGAGGCGTAATTGCCAATGGATCTATTCAAAATAAGGGATTTGAATTTTTGGTGTCTGGTGTCCCAATCCAATCTGAAAACTTTTCTTGGACCACTTCCTTTAATTTCACATCGATAGAAAATAAGGTTCTTAAGACCGACTTGCTGGATAATCCAATTAACCTGGGTCTGAACCGGGCGACTTTGGGTAACGCTGTAACAGCTTTTGTGGTTGGAGAGGCAGGACCACAAATAAGGGCCTATGATTATACTTATGATGGTTCTGGTAATATTGTATTGGATGAGGCCGGCTTACCGGTAAGGGGTGAATTTAAAAGCTATGGATCTGTACTTCCGGATTTTTACGGCGGACTGAACAACTCTTTTTCCTATAAAAATCTAAACCTATCCTTTCTAATAGATTTCAATTATGGGAACAAAGTGCTTTCCGCAACGGAATTTTATTCGCGATTCAGAGGCTTGAATAAAATTACCCTCGATGGCCGTGAATCTGGTGTTGGAATAGCATCTGCACAAGACTACTATCAGGCAGAAGCTCAAAACATAACCAGTACCAGCGTTGTAGACGGTGATTTTATCAAATTAAGACAAATGACTTTGGGCTATTCGTTCGATACTGAAATTTTTGAAAATTCCAAAATTTTAAAAGGAATCGATGTTTCGTTAGTCGGACGTAACCTAGCCATATTGATGCGCAAGGCGAAAAATATTGACCCAGAGAATACTTTTGGATCGGAATTGAGATATTTGGGTATTGAAGGTACCAGCTTACCGACAACTAGATCAATTGGTCTTAACGTTAATTTCAAAATTAAGTAATCATGAATATATATATAAAAAGAGTATTTCTAGCGTCGCTCATAGTATTTGGCCTATCCTGCGATGATGACTTTGCAGAATTAAATACAGATCCCAATAGAGCGGGCGCTGAGGCATTCGACGCCAATTTAATTTTGCCTACTGTTATCTATGAAAGTGGGAATAACAGGAATGGTTATAGCGGTGCTGTACTTTTTCAAGTGATGTGGATCCAATTGATGGCTTCCACCTCTACTGGCGGGGCTAATTATTACTCAAATGCTGACAAATATGTTGCTTCGGGGAGCACCAATTCTTATATCTCAAGTTTCTGGGGCAATCAATATTCCACAGCCTCAAGAGCTAGACAAATGGAGAAATTAGCCATTGATAAAGGTTTGTTGAATTTGGCCAATATCGGTAGAATGCTGCAAATTTTAGATATCTCCTTTGTTTCAGATGTCTATGGTGATGTTCCATATAACGAGGCACTTCAAGCCGATGAAGAGGTAACAGAGCCATCGTATCAGTTACAATCGTCTTTATATCCACAAATGTTGGCAGACTTGGAAGTGGCAATTACCGCACTCAATCCTTCCGGGGATATCCCTACCAACGATTTTCTGTATAATGGAGATATAGCCCAATGGAGAAAATTTGGATATTCGCTAATGCTAAAACTTGCCATGAGAATGGTAAAAGTTGATGCAGCTACAGCACAAACCTATATTACTACAGCTTTAAACGGTGGTATTTTTACATCGCCCGACGATGACGCCTACTCAATCATGGATCAGGCAAATGGATTTAACAATGCAACGGCTAATGCCTTTAATACTGTTGATGATGTTTACGAAGTACGCTGGAGCAATACGTTCATCGACTATCTCCAAGCTACTAACGATCCCCGACTATCGGTTGTTGCAGAAATACCGCCCGCAGGGCTTGCAGCGAACAGGGATGGTACCGTTGTCGGTAATTCAGATCCAAGCGTTCAAATAGGTCTCCCAAATGGACTAGATTTAAGAGGAGCTGGAACCGATGTATCTACGGATCCCAATTATCCCGGCGCAACCGGTACTGGTGATGATGTTGCACCTATTGGCAATTATTCCAGACCTACTGCGATTTATAGAGACAGGGAAGGCCCAACTTTTATATTGACCTACGCACAAACACAGTTGCTACTGGCCGATGCTGCAGCTAGAGGTCTAACGGTTCCAGGTAATGCTTCCCAATATTATAACGACGGACTGATTGCAGCATTTGCAACACTTAACAAATTGGGAGGAACCCAAGTTTCTGTTGAAGATGCAACGGCTTATGCAAATGCCAATCCGCTTGACACGGGTAATGCTGACGCATCTTTGGAAATGATCAATGTGCAGTATTGGGCTTCAATGGGTATGATAGGTGATTTTGTAGAGGCTTGGAACAACTGGAAAAGGTCTGATTATCCAGAATTAACCCCTGTTAACTATACCGGAAACTTTTCGAATGGCCAGATTCCCGTCAGACAACCTTATCCATCCGGTGAAGAGGCAACCAATACAGAAAATTATCAAGAAGCTATAGGCAGAATTGGAGGTCCAAATGATTGGACAACCAAAATGTGGTGGGATGTTGAATAACCAAAAATGGAAAGTTTTTTATAAATTCATTACAAAGAAGGGCTACGCCCTTCTTTTTTATTTTTCATGCAATTATTTATATTTTTATATAAACTCCAATGATGTTCAATATCCTTCCACCCAATCCATTTAGGACTATAGCAGCATTAGTGCTCATATCATCATCAGCCTTTTCCCAAGAACCAACACGATTTACACTACTAGATAATGCAGCTACCAATGTTCATTTTAATAATACAATAAAGGATAGCAATGAGGCAAATATTCTAATCTATGCTAATTTCTACGGGGGTGCTGGAGTCGGTGTAGGAGATTTTAATAATGATGGCTTACAAGACCTATATTTCGCTGGAAATATCGTTCCCGACAAACTATATCTCAACCAGGGAAATATGGTTTTTGAAGATGCGACCGAGCGTTCAGGTATTAAACAAGATGGCGGATGGTCAACAGGTGTCACAGTAGCCGACATAAATAATGATGGATTTTTGGATATATATGTCAGCCGAGAACTCCACGACAAAAAACCGGAATGGAGAACCAATTTACTGTATATCAATAATGGAAACGGTACATTTTCAGAATCTGCCAAGGCCTTTGGTGTAGATAATTCGGAACGCACTAGGCATTCAACATTTTTGGATTATGATAACGATGGCTTTCTCGATCTCTTTCTGCTGACGCAGCCACCCAATCCCGGTAGTTATTCCGAATTTTTTGGAACCGATTTAAAAAGTAAGGAGTACCACCTAAAACTTTTAAAAAATACTGGGAACGGGTCATTTGTTGATGTAAGCCAAAGCGCTGGTATTGACCTTACCGGCTTTCCTAATGGTGTTTGCGCCAGCGATATCAACAATGATGGTTATACTGATATATACGTAGCCAATGATTTTGACGCCCCCGATTTTCTTTTTCAAAATAACCGTGACGGAACCTTTACCAATATTGCCGACGCTGCAATAAAACACACATCATATTATAGCATGGGGGTTGACATTGCCGATATTAACAATGATGCCCTTTTGGATATTTTCGTAGTAGATATGGTCGCTGAGGATAATTTCAGATTGAAATCAAATATGAGTGGCATGAACCCCGATTCATTTTGGAAAGTAGTTGACGAAGGTGGGGGCTATCAATATATGTACAATACCGTGCAACTCAATAACGGCAATAGTACTTTTAGCGATATTGCGCAGTTTACTGGAATGGCCGCGACGGACTGGAGCTGGTCGAACCTTATTGCCGATTTTGATAACGACGGTCTTAAGGATACCTACGTAACAAATGGTCTACTATACGATATACGCAATACAGATGCAGACAAGAATGTTGCGAGTTTGGTGAACAAAACCACCTACGATTATCTTCAAAACAATCCTGATGGTGGAAATCTTAACAGTATCTGGGATATTTTGAACATTGATGAGGTAATCGCTTTACTACCCTCACAGCCCCTAAAAAACTACGCTTTTCAAAATAAAGGCAATCTCAACTTCGAAAATAAAAGGAGCGAATGGGGTCTAGATCAGGAATCTTTTTCCAACGGAGCCGCCTACGCAGATTTTGACAACGATGGAGACCTGGATATTGTTGTCAATAATATCAATCAGGAAGCTTTTATTTATAGAAATAATTCAGAGCGGATGGAAAACGCCAATTATTTGCGCGTTCGACTGGTGGATGAAGGGAACAAGCCGGTATTGGGCAGTAAGGTAACGTTGCATACGTCGAAAGGAATTCAATATCAGGAAACTACAAACGTTCGAGGTATATATTCGACAAGTGAACAGTTGGTTCATTTTGGCCTAGGAAATATAGATCAGGTGGATAGCCTGACCATCAATTGGCCTAATGGAAAAACAACCGTTCAACGAAATATCGAACCAAATCAAACCCTGGCGTTCGATATGAACGATGCTTCTAAAGACCAAAAGGTCAAACAAAGGGATACTATAATCACAGATTCGTTTTTTGAGGAAATAACGGAAAGCTATCCACTGCAATACGCTCATTCTGAAAATGATTTTGACGATTTTGAAAAGCAGGTTCTTCTTCCCCATAAATTATCACAATTCGGACCCGCACTAGCTGTTGGAGACTTTAATGGGGACGGGCTTGAAGACGTTTTTATCGGCGGAGCACATGGCTATGCAGCTACACTTGCCATACAGGGTGCTAATGGAGATTTTAAACCCTCCAACGAAGACCTATGGCAAAAAGAAAAGGAATTTGAAGACGTGGATGCAGTCTTTATCGACGTAAACGGAGATGGTTATCAAGATTTATATGTAGTCAGTGGTGGAAATGAATTTGTAAACAATGATTTGAGATATAATGATCGTCTTTACATAAATGATAAATCCGGAAATTTCACACGCGATACGACTTTAGGGGTTTTACCCATCAGCGGATCAAAGGTATCAGCTCAAGACTATGACGGGGATGGCGACGTTGACTTGTTTGTTGGCGGTAGGCACGTACCAAATGAATATCCGCTGCCTGCAACCAGTATGCTGTTAAAAAACGAGAACGGTATCTTAAAAAACCTAACTAATGAACTTGCGCCTGAGTTTGAAAATTTAGGGATGGTGACGGATGCGACCTGGGCAGATTATGATGGAGATACCGATTTCGATTTGATAATCACTGGCGAGTGGATGAACTTAACGGTTTTCGAGAACGAAAATGGTGAATTAAAGAGTAAAACCGAGACCGGTCTTGAAAATACCAGTGGTTGGTGGTTCAGCATAGAGAAAGGCGATTTTGACAATGATGGTGATGTCGATTTCATAGCGGGTAATTTAGGTCTTAATTACAAATACAAAACCTCGCCGGAAGCCCCATTTGACATTTATTACAATGACTTTGACAAAAACGGGGAAAGTGACATCGTTTTGGGCTACTACAATAAGGATAAACACTTTCCACTTCGCGGCTTTTCGTGTTCTTCAGAACAAATTCCAGGTCTTAAAGATAAAATTCAAAAATATGATTTGTTTGCGTCGATGGAGCTCGAAGAAGTTTATGGCAAGAAGGGTTTAGAAAATTCGCTGCACCTCACGACAGATAGTTTTGCCTCCTCCTTTATTGAAAATATGGGGAATGGAAGTTTCAAAATTAGGGAATTGCCAAACTTGGCACAATTATCCAATATAAACGATCTATTGGTCAACGATTTTAATAACGACAGTTTTCTAGATGTTCTGGTTGTTGGAAATCTTTATGCATCCGAAATAGAAACGCCTAGAAGTGATGCCGGCACCGGGCTTTTATTATTGGGTGACGGAAAGGGTAATTTTGAGCCGATAACAGCTATGAAGAGTGGTTTTTACGCTAGTGGTGATGCGAAGCAAATTAGGGTGTTGTCGAAAGGTGAAGCCAAAGTGATACTTGTAGCCAATAATAACAATACGTTACAAATTTTCGATATCAAAACTAAAACTGCTACAAATAAAAAATCCCGCTAAAAGTAACGGGATTTTAAATGATAGTAAAGAAAGACTATTTTGCCCCCCACTCTTTCAAAGAATCCGTATTCATCTTGACATAATCGTCGTTACCGGCTTCCTTTGCTTTGTCTAAAGACATTTTGGCCGTTTTGATAGCGTTTTTTGTATCCCCGGCCTTGGCTTGAATCAATGATTGTTGACGTAATTGCCAAAAGGCAGGTTCATCGGTCATTTCCATGGCTTTGTTCATCCACTCCTGTGCTTTACTGATATCCTTGTCAGACTCCAGATAATATACGGCAGCAGCATAGTAGTCCTCAGCTTTCGGACTTCCGACCATGGTTGTTTCAATACTCTTAGAAACCATTTCGTCTGTGGGCACCTCTATTTTCAAGGCTACATATACATTTTCCCACATGATTCCCAAATTGGCGGAGTCAGCGGCAAGATCGTCAAAACCCATTGTGAATGTTTCTATTTTCATGGGTAAAGAAGTAACTTCTAACATTGTTTTCGCAGCAATCTTACTCTCATCCCATTCTTGTGGGGTACCCCCACCTTCTATATCGGTGTATAAAAATAGCTCCCAACTTGTTTTTCCGGGCTTTGTAAAAATGGAATAGGTACCGGCTTTCACGTCTTGACCATCTATGACCACATCGTCACTAAAAGTAACTTTAGTATATTGGTTAGCACCCGTACGCCACAATTTGTCGTAGGGAACCAAATCCCCGAAGATGGTTCGCCCATGCATCGAAGGACGGGAATATTCTAGTGTTACATCGGTCAAGCCCACCTTTTGTTCCACTTTCGAAAACGGACTGGGTGCGGGGGTATTGATTTGCGCTTCCATAGTGAAGGAAGCTAAAGCGACCAAGGTCATTACAAGTAATTTTTTCATTTGCGTTGATTTTAGATTTCCACAAAGCTACTATAAACCCGTATCGCAAATGTTAAGGATAACTTAAATCAGTACCAATCGGAATCCGAAAAAAGACGATTACATCGTGCTAACTTCTATTCAATCAACTAACACTATATACATATGTCTAAAGTGCATTTACAAATTCATTTATTACGAATTCAATTTATTATTTGTTTAACCCATAATATTTCTACTTAAACAAAATTGGATTTATATTTGTTAAAATCATACACGTGAAGCTATATAGGCTACATTCCAAACAATCCCTTCCGATTTCAAAACAACAGGCTTGGGATTTCCTTTCTGACCCCAAAAATCTAAAGCGCATAACGCCCGAGCATATGGGGTTTAATATTTTGGCCGGTGGTGATAGACCCATGTTTGCCGGTCAGATTATCGCTTATAAAGTTTCACCTTTTCCAGTATATTCAACCAAATGGGTTACGGAAATTACGCACGTTAAGGAGGGTGATTATTTTGTAGACGAACAACGCTTCGGACCGTATGCATTATGGCACCACAAGCATTTTCTAAATGAAATAGACGGCGGAACCGAAATGGAAGATATCATTGATTATAAACTTCCTCTAGGTTTACTGGGGCAGTTGGCACATCCGATACTCGTAAAAAAGCAATTGCAGCAAATTTTCTCGTATCGGGAACAAAAGTTGATATCGCTTTTTGGTACTATTGAAAATTCGGTTAAAGAGCTTCATTTTACTTCTGTATAGGTTTGACAAGCGTGGAATAAAATATCACTTTATGCTTATTTATAACAAAGCCTATAACATTTATTTAGATTGAAAAAAGTTTCAAGTATTATATTGTTGATTACACGAATACCCAAAAAACTATTATGAGAAAGAATATACTATTAATTGGTGGATCCCACGGCATTGGGTTTGCACTTGCCAAACAATTACAAAAAGAGCACAAGGTTTATATTGCTTCACGTACGAACGAAGATTTAGGCGAACTTGATGCTGATTATATTGCGTTCGACGCTACCTCCGAAGAGCTCGACACCTCTTCCCTACCTGACGAATTACATGGCTTTGTCTATTGTCCCGGTAATATTAACTTGAAGCCCTTTAAAATGATGAGCATGGACACTTTTGAGGAAGATATGCAACTCAATTTTTTTGGAATGGTAAAAGTGGTCAAGGAAATCATGCCCAAAATGGCTGATGGTGCCAGTATGGTATTTTTTAGCACGGTTGCCGTTGCCGTAGGTATGCCATTTCACACTAGTGTAGCTGCCGCTAAAGGAGCAATTGAAGGATTTGCTAAATCATTGGCCGCTGAATACGCCCCTAAGCTTCGGGTGAATGTGATTGCACCCTCTTTAGTAGATACGCCTCTTGCCGGTCGACTGCTTAACAATGATAAAAAGAAGGAGAAAATGGCAGAAAGACATCCGCTCAAACGTGTTGGGGAAGCAAAAGATATCGCCAATATTGCAGAATTTTTACTTAGCGATAAAAGTACATGGATGACTGGCCAGGTCGTTGGTGTGGATGGCGGAATGTCTACTTTAAATGTGAGTTAAGTAGATTTGACGCTTCTCGATTAAAATCGAAACATATAATAAATAGTTAAGGGATGTAAATTTGAAGTCCCGACGAAGAAAGTAAACAGTATGTCTAAAAAAGTGTCCCTATTTTGGTTCAGAAGAGATCTGCGCCTAGATGATAACGTAGGATTTCTACAAGCTTTGAAAGGTGATTTTCCGGTACTTCCCATTTTTATCTTTGACAAAGAAATTCTGGATAGCCTTCCCAAGGATGATGCTAGAGTTAGCTTTATTTATGATACGCTTCAAAAAATGCGCGATGAACTACAGGAAGCCCACAAAAGTTCACTAGCAATATTCCATGATAAACCAGCATCCGTATTTGAACAGCTATGTGAAGAATATGATATTCAAGAAGTATATACCAACCATGACTATGAGCCCTATGCAAAAAAACGGGATCAAATCATCGAAGACCTTTTAGGGGAAAAGGATATAAAATTTAAAACCTTCAAGGATCAGGTAATCTTTGAAAAAGATGAGGTCGTAAAGGGCGATGGCGACCCTTATGTTGTATACACACCCTATAAAAATAAGTGGAAGGAGCATTTCAATGCCGAAGACCATTTAAATATTCACTATACGAACTCGTATATGGATAATCTTATAGAACATTCCCGTTTACCAAACCTATCGCTCACTGATATGGGTTTCGAAACCTCATCCCTTAAAGTACCGGACTATACCGTAACACCATCCTTGATCGACAATTATGAAAAGACAAGGAACTATCCGGCCAAGGAAAATGGAACCTCCCGGTTAGGTCCCCATCTACGATTCGGAACGGTTTCCGTTCGCAAAATGATGAAAAAAGCGATTGCCGAAAAAAACGAAGTGTTTTGGAGCGAACTGATTTGGCGCGAATTTTTTATGCAAATTCTTTGGCACCATCCAAGAACGGTCAATGAGGCTTTCCGCAAAAAGTATGACCGGGTCGAGTGGCGTAATGATGAAAAGGAATTCGAAAAATGGAAAAAAGGGGAGACTGGATTCAAATTGGTAGATGCTGGAATTCGGGAACTGAACGAATCAGGCTACATGCACAACCGGGTACGAATGTTAGTGGCTGGCTTTCTTTGTAAGCATCTCTTAATCGATTGGCGGTGGGGCGAGGCCTATTTTGCCGAGAAATTACTAGATTATGAGATGAGTAGCAATGTTGGCAATTGGCAATGGGCCGCTGGCAGCGGTGTTGATGCCGCCCCCTACTTTCGTATTTTTAATCCCATGACCCAAGTGGATAAATTTGATAAAGACAAAAATTATATTTCTCAATGGGTGCCTGAACATGACACGGATGCCTATCCAGATAAAATGGTAGATCATAAAGAAGCGCGTGAACGTTGTCTAAAGGTATATAAGGAAGCAGTGGGGTAAAGCAATCGTCGAACTCATCTACCTTGATAATTGCTGGTCGAGTATCTGTTCTTTGGCCATTCGGTTACGAAGAATATGTACGTACCGCAATCCATCTTTGATACTATAATCCGAATAAGACTTTGATGCCCATTCCAAAGCTTTGTCCAAATCGCCGTTGATTTCGTTAATGATGGCCATATTGTAGCAGGCCCTTCCGGCAATTTTTAACTTCTTATGATTCAATTCTTTCTCCCAAAGTCTTGCGGCTCCTTCCCAATCACTTGTTTGCGCCCTTCGCTGAGCTATCTTAAAGTTGTTCGTTCCCTTGACGAAATAGTTTCTCGTAATACGCTTACGCAACGGTCGAACGTCCAAACCGTATGAATACCCAAGATCGGTGCTAATTTGCAGCACGGCCTCCTTTCTTCCGATGACGGCCTCGATGGCTTTAACGGGGTTAATACCTTGACCAACCGATACAATTTGATTGTTGGTCATAAACTCATCCAATACAATTTTATTTTTCGAATCGTAGATGCGCCATCCCTTTTTGAGAAAGGTGGTTAGGCTAACTTTGTGGCCTGGAAGCGATATCTCGATACCCAGTTGATTGGGAACGGGCACCATGGTAACCTGATAATCCACCTTGGTATCCGTATCGTAAAATTCTAAGGAAAATAGAATATCCACATTAAACTCTTCACAAATTTGGGATACGGCATCCCACTTCAGGGCAGCAGGAAATATGCCAAGTCCCTTTTGTTGAACGTTTATACTGTCAATTATTTGTACAGATTCAAAGCGTTCATTTTGTGATAGCTCATCGTGTAAACCCATAACTGCCGATGCTGCACCTTCCTTGTCCAAGTTGCGGCCCTCTAGGGATAGTATTTTGTCGACTTGATCAAGCGTTCTATTAGCTTCCGAAGGCAGGCTGCGATTGATAATGCCGATTTTTGTAGCTTTTGCGGGGATTGAGATGCGTGCCGGCTCTACCGCATTCATAGTTAACCGATTCGTTGAGCTACAAGATATAAATACAACCAACGCGCCTACAACACCCATTATTTGGATAACATATTTCATAAAAACGGATTATTTACAGGTATAAAATAGTATCAATATTGCCAACACCTTTGTATGAAACTGATACTATGGTATTTATATTGTTCATCTAGCCTGAAATAATATGGTTGAATTTTAAGTATCTTCATAGCCTAAGTTTCTTGGCGTATGAAAACAATATTTGGATTGTTATGTTTAGTAATGATGAGCGGTAGCTTGCCTGCACAAGAAAATAATTTGAGGTCCTCGCTAGAGATTTTTGATATCACCACGAATAATCGAAAGGTGATTATGGTGGAAGATGCCCATTTCGAAGCCCCTAACTGGACCACAGACGGCAAAAACTTTATAATCAATCAGCAAGGAAAGCTATACAAGATTTCAATGGATGGAAAAAGAAAGGAGAACATCCCAATAGAAAATCTTGGAAAAATGAACAACGATCACGGAATTTCTTTTGATGGTAAAACCTTAGCCGTTAGTAATAATGATGCCATTGAAGGTACCACATCGAATGGGTCACGTATTTACACAACGTCAATATTAGGTGGAAAACCTAAATTGATTACACCACAATATGTTTCATACTGGCATGGGTGGTCGCCTGATGGTAAATATCTTGTTTACACTGCCGAACGTAACGATAACTTTGACATTTATCGCATACCTTCGAAAGGTGGCAAAGAAAAACGGTTAACAAATTCACCGGCACTGGATGATGGCCCAGAATATTCACCGGACGGAAAGTATATCTATTATAACACGGTGGAAACGGGAAGTATGGAAATCTGGCGAATGCTGGCCAATGGAAAGCAAAAGGAACAGTTGACCGATGATACGTATTCAAACTGGTTCGCTCACCCTTCTCCAGACGGTAAACATTTTGTTTTCATTTCTTATTTGGAAGATCAAGGAAAGAACCATCCGGCCATGAAAGAAGTGGCGCTGCGTTTATATACATTTGAAGATGGAAGTATTCGAACCTTATGTACATTTACAGGCGGCCAAGGCACTATAAATGTGCCCTCATGGTCACAAGATAGCAGACATTTTGCATTTGTCTCTTATCAAGCCATTGGTAATAGTCCAAAATAGAGAAGTCCCAGAAACTGATTAATACTAAATCTAAATTCAATAATCTAAAAATTTTCAAGAAATGAGAAAGTATGTTAAAACAATGCTACTACTAACTGTTTTGATCACCAGTTTATCAACCTATGCCCAATCTTTCGATTTTGATTATGACCATTTGTCGATTGTTGTAGAAGATGTAGACAAAAGTGCCGAATTTTATGCAAATGTCCTAAACTTGGAAGAGACTCCCCATCCCGATAAAACGCCTGGGTTCCGTTGGTTTGTAATCAATGATAAAACGCAAATACATTTAATTCAAAAGGAATTTGCGCCCTTCGAAAAAAACAAGTCGATGCATTTGGCATTGGCAACGCAGGATTTAGATGGGGTAATTGAACATTTAAAATCTAAAAACATAATCTTCGACGACTGGTCCGGTAAAAAAAATACGATAAAACATCGTTCGGATGGTGTTGATCAAATCTACATTCAAGACCCTGATGGATATTGGATAGAAATTAATACAGCGGTACATTAATAAATAGTGTTACACATAGTAATATATGTCTAAACGTACTAATTTAGAGACCAAGATAATCGATTGAACACTATTAAATCTCATACTTAGAATTTACTATATTCAAAAAATTCGCTCAGTTAAAAAAGTTTAAAAATGAAAAGTCCTGTACAGAATATTTTTAAGTTAGGCTTCCCCTGGCAGACCGAAGATCCGTTTCTGTTCTGCGTTTATCATTTTGACCAGTTTCCCAAGGGAAATGAAGATATGGGACCGGCCGCTTCCCTTGAAGGAAGAAATCTCGGGAATGACTTTATCGTAAAAGATGGATGGCGCATGTATCACGGCCAAACTATTCCAGGATTTCCCGCACATCCACACTTAGGCTTCGAGACCGTAACCATCGTTAACAAAGGTTTTTGCGACCATTCAGACTCTTTAGGTGCTGCAGGTCGTTTTGGTGAAGGTGATGTGCAATGGATGACTGCGGGCCGCGGGGTACAACATTCAGAAATGTTTCCCTTGTTGGATACAAAGAAAGAGAATACCTTGGAACTCTTCCAAATCTGGCTTAATCTTCCGAAAAAAAATAAATTTGCTGACCCTCATTTTAAAATGCTCTGGCATGAGGACATTCCCATAGTCGAAACCGAAAATACTAGGGTCAAAATTATAGCGGGGAATTTTAAAGAAAGCAAAGCTCCAGCCTCAGCTCCGGATTCATGGGCGGCAGAGGTAGAAAATGATGTAGCTATATGGAACATCCATATCGATGCTAACAGTACCTTTACCTTACCAAAGGCGGATTCAGCGGTCAGTCGAACACTTTATTTTTATGAAGGGGATAGTATCAATATCAGTGAAAATGAAATTTTTCCGAACCATGGCATCGTAGTAGATGCTCGTGAGGAAGTTGGAATTCGGGCCGGCTCGAAAAGTGCCCATCTTTTAATGTTGCAAGGTAATCCTATCGATGAACCCGTTACCCAACGTGGGCCGTTCGTAACGAATACCGAAACAGAAATTCAAAACGCCATGCGGGAATATCGGCTGACCCAATTCGGCGGATGGCCTTGGCCACATCATGATAATGTACATGAAAAAGAAAAAGGAAGGTTTGCAAAATATCCAGATGGGAAGCTGATCGAAAAGTAAATGGAGGTTGAAAAGTTACGCTTACTTTTTGATTTTGGTCTTGCCATACTTATTTGGATGGTGCAGCGCATTGTCTACCCAAGCTTTCTTTACTATTCCAAAACTGAATTAGTACATTGGCATCATAGATACAGTGTACGTATCGCTTGCATCGTAATCCCGCTAATGCTCGGTCAATTGATCATTACTGGCTGGCAAGTATACAAGCTGCCATCTTTATATACTGTGGCTAGCTTTTCGGCAGTACTTTTTTTATGGGGATTTACATTTTCCCATTTTGCTCCTTTACATGGTAAAATCTCAGCTAAGAAACATACCAATGTAACGTTGCAAAATTTAGTGATGAGAAACTGGGTGCGTACCGCGATATGGTCACTATTATGTATGTATACTCTAATAGAATCTGGACTGTAACCAATTTCAAAAAAAGGTAGCAGGGTAATCCTAAACGAAATTGGATATTATACCCGAGTTATCTTCGCCCCGATAGCGCGGAGCCGGGTGTCGATATCTTGATAGCCACGGTCAATTTGCTCAATGTTATGAATCGTTGAAGTGCCCTTTGCAGAAAGTGCAGCAATCAACAACGAAATTCCTGCGCGAATATCCGGAGAGGTCATAGTGGTTGATTTTAATGTAGATTTAAAATCATGTCCTATTACAACTGCACGGTGCGGGTCACAAAGAATAATTTTTGCACCCATATCAATCAGCTTATCCACAAAGAATAACCGGCTTTCGAACATTTTTTGGTGTATGAGCACTTCGCCTTTAGCCTGAGTGGCCATTACCAATATAATACTTAATAAATCTGGGGTAAGACCCGGCCATGGCGCATCGGAAATGGTCAATATAGAGCCGTCGATGTATTTTTGGATCTTATAACCATCGGTATGGCTCGGAATGAAAATATCTTCACCTTTACGCTCTAGTTGAATCCCCAGTTTTTGAAAAACATTAGGAATTTGTCCCAAATCGTCCCAGCTTACATTTTTGATGGTCAGTTCGCTTTTAGTCATGGCGGCAAGTCCGATCCAGCTACCAATTTCAATCATATCGGGCAGCATCGTATGTTCGGTTCCTCCCATCTCACTAACACCCTCAATGGTCAACATATTAGAACCTACGCCTGAAATTTTAGCGCCCATTCGGTTGAGCATCTTACATAATTGTTGCAAGTAAGGCTCGCAAGCGGCGTTGTATATGGTTGTCGTTCCTTCCGCCATTACAGCGGCCATCACGATATTTGCAGTTCCGGTAACTGAAGCCTCATCGAGCAACATGTAAGTGCCCTTCAATTTTTTGGCCTCGACACCATAAAAGTGCTCTTCCTTGTTATATCTGAATTTTGCACCAAGATTGATGAAACCCTCAAAATGGGTATCCAATCTGCGTCGCCCTATTTTGTCACCTCCCGGCTTGGGAATATAGCCTTGTCCGAACCGAGCCAATAAAGGCCCCACTAGCATTATTGAACCCCGAAGCTCGCGTCCGTCTTGCTTAAATTCGGCAGATTGTAAATAGTCAAGATTGACGTCATCGGCCTTGAAGGTATACGTGCCTTTACTCTTCTTTTCTACTTTTACCCCCAAATCTCCCAAAATGGATATCAATTTATTTACGTCGACAATATCGGGTATGTTATTGATAGTGACCTCTTCGGCCGTTAGTAATACGGCGCAGAGGATTTGTAAGGCTTCATTTTTTGCCCCCTGAGGCGTAATTTCTCCTGAGAGTGGGTAGCCGCCCTCTATTTTAAAAGTGCCCATGATAGCTAGTGATTGTAGGTGGTTATCTCTAGTTAATAACGCTTTTTACCGCGATTATTGTTATTGCTACGTGTATTTTTCTTCCCATTATTACTTCGGGAAGATTTCGTGGGCGTTCTCTTATTTAAAAACTGTCCACTATCCGTCAAGGTTTCATCTTCTGAAGCAAGGTCAATCTGACCATCGCTCAACTCATAGAGATGTTTGAAAATAGCAGTGTCGTCGACCATATCTTTGTTCCAGTTCAGGTAACATTTTTTCATATGGTTGGCGATAGCATATTCAAGTCCTTCGCGTTTGTCCCCTTTTTCCCAGCTTACCGCCACATCGATCATTCGTTTAATGTTGTTACCATAAAAACGATACTTAGGATGGTTCTGCGGATATTCCAGTGCTTCAGGTCGTTGCTGCAAAACTTCTTTGCTGGTGATGGGGAAAGGTGATTTCACGTCCAATTTAAAATCGGACATTATGAACAATTGATCCCAAATTTTATGCTGAAAATCGGGTACGTCGCGCAAATGCGGCTGTAAATTTCCCATTACGGCTACTATGGATTGTGCGACTCGGTTTCTTTCTTCGTCGTCTTCGATGGACACGGCATGATCGACCATTTTTTGAAAATGTCGACCATATTCGGGAATAATTAGATGTGACCGCTCGGTATTGTACTCAAGATTTTCTACTAAATTCAAATTGAAGTGTTTTGCTTAAAAAAATAAGAGAAGTATGGAACTTCAGTTAAGTTCCTTTATAACGCCTGCAAATTAAGAAAATTATGGTGTAAAAGCTATTTATTTATCCGGAAACGGATTTGGTTCTATTGCTTAGTGCTGAATATCTTTATAGAAAGAAACATCGAAGGTCGAAATTGATCACATCTATACTCACCTTTGATATTCAAAGCCTAGCGTTTTATAAAGAGATTACCCCTTCGACCTTTCCCACTTCTTTATACTTTTCTATAACCGCCTGAGCATTTGGAAGATTTACGGTAATCGATACGCTGGTATACTTACCCTTTTTCGATTTTTTCAATTCAATAACAGCACCCGTATTATTGAAAATTTCGTGAATCTTTGCAACTTTTTCCGGTTCGCTCTCAACGATAAACTTGTATAGGTAATCACTTGGCCAGCTCGTACTGTCCCTCAGCTGTTCTTCAAGGCGCTTATAGAATTCTTCAGGGTTCTTCGTATCCATTCCTTTTAATTTTAATCAAAGATAATGAACTTGGGCCTGAGTAGTTTCCTATTTTACGTTAGGTGAAGGATTGCTTACTTTTGTAGGGCCTATTGTCCACTAATAATCGGTATCGAATACGGTCCCAAATTTAAATTTTCGCATTGAAAACAGAAAAAATAGTCTTGACCGGCGGACCTAGCACCGGAAAAACATCCGTTATTAATGCATTGGAAGATATGGGGCATTTGTGTATCCATGAGCTTGTTCGCCAAATGACGGCAGCAGAAAAGGAAAATGATGGTAACCAGGATTTCGTGGCAAACCCTATTCTATCCGTACAAGACCCCGTGGCTTTTAATAACATGCTACTGGAAGGTAGAATTGAACAATATAAATCCATTGCTAAAAAGGATGTAGAAGTGGTGTTCTTCGATCGTGGTATTCCTGACGTACATTCGTATATGAACTGTTTCGGGCAGACTTACGACAAGGCCTTTGAACGACCCGCACACGATTTTAGGTACGACCGGGTATTTCTTATGCCCCCTTGGCGCGAAATATATACAAACGATGCCGAACGCTTTGAAACCTATGAAGAATCGGAGCGTATTTTTACAGCATTAAAAAAAACATATCAGAAGTTCGGATATGAAGTTATCTCGATTCCCAAAGCCAGCATTTCTGAAAGAATGGATTTTATCCTAAACATGATAAATCCGGTTTAATGCACAAAAATCCCAAAGATGTTTTAGAGCAGTTCTGGGGATTTTCCACCTTTAGGGGTTCCCAGAAAAAGGTTATCGATGCTGTATTGAATAAGCAGGATGTGCTTGCCTTAATGCCCACTGGTGGTGGAAAGTCTTTATGTTTTCAAGTACCAGCAATGGCCCAGGATGGTCTGTGCATCGTAGTCTCTCCATTGATTGCCCTGATACAAGATCAAATCAGTAACCTAAAGCAAAGGGGAATCAAAGCGATGGCGTTGACTGGCGGTATTCCTTTCAACGAACTTGTCACACTACTGGATAATGGCCTATATGGAGGTTATAAATTTATATACCTTTCTCCCGAACGTCTGCAACAGGAATTGGTTCAGGATAAAATAAGGCAGATGAACGTAAACCTCATCGCAATCGACGAGGCGCACTGTATTTCGCAATGGGGCCATGATTTTAGACCTGCGTACCTAGAATGTGCCAAGCTGAGGGAACTTCTTCCCGGTACGCCCATTATTGCCCTTACCGCAACGGCAAGTAATGAAGTAGCTGCCGATATTGTGGATAATCTTGAGTTTGTGGAGCCTTTGATTGTAAAGGACTCCTTTTCCAGACCTAATATAGGATTCAAGGTTACATGGTGTGAAGACAAACACTATAGGTTGAAACAATATCTTACTGCAAACGACCAAAGTGGAATCGTATATGTGCGCACACGGAAGATGGCGCAAGACCTTGCCCGGTTTCTGAATGCGAACGCTTGTAAGGCAAGCTATTTTCACGGAGGGATTGGCAAAAAGGAAAAACAGGAGAAATTGAAGCTCTGGTTAAATAATCAAACCCAGGTCATGGTCGCTACCAATGCTTTCGGCATGGGCGTAGACAAGCCGGATGTTCGTACGGTCATACATTTTCAGATTCCAGACTGCCTGGAGAACTACTACCAAGAGGCTGGAAGAGCTGGAAGGGATGGTAGTCCTGCAATCGCACTACTTCTTACCAATGATTTTGACGTTGCGCAAATGAAACAACAGTTTCTAGGTGCACTTCCAAATGCTGATTTCCTGAAAAAAATTTACAATAAGCTGAATAATTATTTTCAGATATCTTTCGGAGAACTTTCAGATAAAATTTATCAATTTCCGTTTAGGGACTTTGTTGCGGCTTATAGTTTAAATTCTTTTCTTGCCTACAACGCACTGCGTGTATTGGACCAATATTCCGTAATTGCACTATCCGAATCCTTTTTTAAAAAGACCGAAATTCAGTTCATCGCATCACAATCTCAAATTTTTGAGTATTTGGAAAATAATAGTGGTTCAGCGCCTATTATCCAGACTATTCTCAGAACTTACGGCGGTATTTTTGATTTTGAGACCAAGATCGACCCAATACTCATTGCCAATAAGTCCGGTGTTTCGGATAGACGCGTATTCGACCTATTGAAGAAATTACAAAAAGATGGCATTATCGAATATACGTCCCAGAAGACAGATCTTGAAATTACCTTTTTAGTACCAAGGGACGACGACCGCACTATTAATGTCTTTGCCAAAAAAGTCGAAAAACACAATCAAATTAAAGTCGATAAAGTCGATCAAATACTCAAGTACATCCATACGGATTCAGTATGTAGAAGCAAACAGATTTTAAATTATTTTGGTGAAGTAAAAACTGAGGATTGTGGAATTTGCGATGTTTGTAAGCAAAAACAAGCTTCATATTCCAATGATTACCAATCTATTGCAACGAGCATAGCATCTCTACTGAAGCAAAATAGTTATACATCAAGGGCATTAGTTGGATTAGTGAAAGCTGAAGAAACCCAGGTTTTACAAACGATACAGTTTATGCTTGAAGCCGGGCAATTAAAAATCAATACTAAAAATGAATATGAAGGCATCTAAAGCACAGGATTTACGGATTGTTTTTATGGGTACACCAGAATTTGCGACAGCAACATTAGCAAAAATATGGAATGCAGGCTACGAAGTTGTGGGGGTAATCACTGCTCCAGACCGACCTGCCGGAAGAGGAAGAAAATTACAGGAGTCTGACGTAAAAAAATATGCGGTCGAGAAAGGGGTCAAGGTGTTACAACCTACTAACCTGAAAAATCAGAAGTTTCTAGAGGAATTGAAATCCCTGAACGCCAATCTGCAAATCGTCGTTGCCTTTAGAATGTTACCCAAATCTGTTTGGAGCATGCCGAAGTTAGGCACCTTCAATCTCCATGCATCCTTATTGCCAGATTACCGGGGAGCTGCACCAATCAATTGGGCCATTATGAACGGA
>DRGL01000044.1 GCA_011050085.1 Pricia antarctica
ATCTGGTCGACACTCTTGCCGTTGTCGAACTCCTTCAGGATCTTGGCGATCTGCGTCGGTGAAAATTTGCTCTTCCTCATACTGTCTAAAATTAAGATTATTATTCTACTTTTAAACAGTTCGGTTTTTGGGGAAGCTTACAATAGCGAGTATCACGGCAAGTGGACATTAAACGGATATACAAAAAAAATCAATTTATTTCAGGAAACGTGGCTACGTTTTTCTACTTTAATTACATTTATTTATTCAAGGGCTAAAGTCACTAGTGGGCATTAAAAGTTGACGTAAGTTCTTTGAAATACTTTGTATATCGTACCTGAGAGGGTTTTCCGTAGCGTGACGATTTGAACCGGAAATTGGATTTTTGCAACAAAAATCCATGAACCAAGGCAAATATGTGTTCGCCCAGCTTACCGAGTTCCTGCCGCGCAGGGTCTTCGACCGTATCGTCAAGGAGCACGGCGGCAACAAATACGTAAGGAGCTTTACCTGTTGGAACCAGATGCTGTGCATGGTCTTCGGGCAGCTCACCTCAAGGGATAGTATGCGCGACCTGATGTTGAGCCTCGAGGCGCACCGCCCAAAGTACTACCACCTGGGATTCGGCACTACGGTCTCAAGGCGCAATCTCGGAACGGCCAATGAAAAAAGGAGCTACAAGATCTTCGAAGGGTTCGCCTACGTACTTATCGAAGAGGCGAGGAAGAGCTGTTACCGCAATGATTTCGAGATCGACCTCGAGGGCAACGTGTACGCCCTTGACTCGACCACGATCGACCTTTGCCTGAGCGTGTTCTGGTGGGCGGAGTTCCGAAAGGCCAAGGGAGGGATAAAGCTCCATGTCCTTTACGACGTGATGACCTCGGTCCCCAGCTTCGTGCACATATCCAATGCGAGCCTGCACGATGTCAACGTACTGGACATAGTGCCTTACGAGGCAGGAAGTTTTTTGCCCTACGGCGATATAAACGGTCTTGTTGATGACCTTGGACGACTCCCTGACCTTGAAAACGATACCGTCCATCCATACGATCAGGTAGACCGGTTCCAACGGCCGGTTCCGCAATGCGGTTATGTCGCCGGAGACCTTTTCCGTGACCCTCGATATCGTAGATGTGGACACGTCGAAGTTATAGACCTCGCGTATCTGTTCCTCGATGTCGCTGTTGCTCATGCCCTTGGCGTAGAGCGATACTTTCACGTTCTCGATGCCGTCGACCATGTTGCCCCGTTTGGGGACGACCATGGGATTGAAGGACGCGTTTCTGTCCCCTGGCACGGTAATCTCCGATTCCCCGAAGGAGGTGCGTACCTTCTTTTTGGAATGGCCGTTACGGGAGTTTTCGCCTTTCCTCTTTTGATGTTTTTCATAGTCGAGGTGGCCGTCCAGCTCGCCGTCGAGCATCTTCTCGATGCCGCGCTTCTGCTGCAGCTCCTTGAGAAAACCGTTCAGCTCGTCACCAGTCTTGAACTGCTTAAGGAAATCGTCGTTGAACAATTCTTCTTTCTTCATAATGTGCAAATATTTAAAATTAGACAAAAAAATTAGCGGGGGCATGCCCCCGCTAATTTCCTATTTACACACTTTATGAGATAGTCCTTGTTAATTCCTTTTTTGAATTAAACTTTTCCAATTTTTTCCAAAATAGGCTTTTGCAACTGTTACATTTTCCCTGCCAGTTCTTTTATATAGCTCCATAAAATCCTGAAACAAATAGAATTGCAACCAGTACCCATATTTATACTTCTGTTCAATAGATTTTGGATGCATTAATAATGCGTACCAACTCAAATCCATGTTAATATCTTTTGCCACTGCGATAGCATCTAAAGCATTTTCCCACATATTATTGGAAACTGCACTTTGCAGATCTTTATAGTTTTGATAATCCATATCAGCAGATTTTATAATTTCAGACCTGTCCGAGATTCCTAGCTCGATTAGGGAAAATTTTTGATCTATATTTTTGTCTCCGTCCAAATCATACTCTATCTCATCAATAAAACCATTATTATCTGAGTCAATATATTTAACAACTGGGAATAGATTTTCAACTTCGTTAGATAATCTTTCCGGACCATACCCATCATACAATCCACCCATACCATGATAATAATAAGCATTTTGGTCGATTCTCCAATATCCTAACTCAGCGCCATACAAATGTATTCTACCATCAAAGTCACTTACATATAGGTTTCCTTCTCCTGAATTATCTAGATCCCATTCTCCCCTATTACCTACGACATCTGCCTGTGGATTATCATCCAATCCTCCATTGTTTTTTCCGGTTATATAAGGATCTAGAGGGTCGTATAATTCCACGCGTTCCCATCTATTACAATCATCATCCTCATCATATATGAAGTAAACCTCGTTCCAATTTCCTCTATTATAGATTAAATCCAAAGCTGTTTCATGGTCAGGATAGATTAATTCATCCAACTTTCTAACCCGGGAATCCATAAAATATTTGTCACTTTCGGGCAAACCCCTTAAATTGGGAAAGGAGTGTTTCTGATCCATATAATTAAACCCCTCACCTCTAAAACTTAGCGTTAGATCATAATCCATTTCATTGCCAATACCATTATCATTGTCTAAGTCGTAACTCATCGATACCCAAGAAATATTACCGGTTAAACGTGTTAAGTATTCATCTCCTTTCTCCCCTCTAACAGGAATGTCTAATAATCGTATTGCATACTCTGTAAGACCATCATTATCGGGGTCATAAAATAAAAAAGGATTTTCCCAATTTAACCTTAAATCATTCATCTTTTCTGGAGATGTGTGTATTTTCAAAAATAGGTTTTTACCATGATAATCTTCATAGAAGTCTCCTTGTCCATCATGTACCCAGCCACGAAGCTTAAATGTGTTCCAATCAATGTAGTTCATGATATTATCCTTATCTAAATCCATACTAATCATTAAATGCCCAGGACCCCAAGGCTTATCTTTGTTAGCTTCTTCTACATATTCCAAATAGATTTGCATATCTGCAATATTATCATTGTCATTGTCTACCCAGTCTATTACAACATCTGAATAAGAACCATATTCGCCGTCCTTATTTAGGTCTACCATTAAACAATCGCTATCTGTGTCACCTTGCAGATCTCCTTCTCTCATATCATCATCATCATCAATCCAAAGAATTGGAATATTATTTTCACTAAATGAGTCTAATACATCTGGATCTCCATCATTATCCAAATCCACATATTTATTATTTTGACTATTTATATTAGGTACCAAACGGTATGGATTTAGTAAATAATAAGATTTATTTGAGTGGTCTACATGAGTAGTATCCTGACAATATATCGTACTTGAAAAAATCAATATGAAAAATGAATTTAGAACAGTTTTAACACTGGAACCAATGAATATTATCTTTCTATAATGAAATTTATTTTTGTGTTTCATTTTTAAATTTTTCATATTGTGTTTCTCTACTTTACCTTGAGTATATAATAAAACCTCAAATTATTTTTAATATATCATATGCCCTGTTGTACCCGCAGGATAACAGAAATTTTGTCGACTGCTGAGCGGTACTTCATATTGAAATCAAGTCGTTCATCGGTACGACCGGGAAGGCGGTGATGATACAGATCTGGGCGGCACTAATCACCATACTGATCCTAAAGGCGCTGAAAACACAGGCGAAACACCCATGGTACCTATGGAATCTGTTAGCGTTCATAAGACTCAACCTTTTTGTAAAGGTGGACCTGCACAAATGGCTCGACAATCCGTTCGCCAAGGAACAACCGCCCCCGAACAGATACGTACAGGGGGTCCTGTTTTGAAAAATCCCGAAAAAGAACGCTAAAGTCAATAAAAACCAAGTAAGCTTTTGTGACTGAACTTTATTTAGGACAGGATTGGTCACAAATACGAAATCATAAACACCAGACAATCAACGATTTAATCCACTAAATTATTTTTCAGTATTTGCATGGTTCTCGATTGAGTTTTTTCTACAAACAATTTTGCATTTAGTGCCTTCTCTGTCATTCTTACAGATTCGTTAGCTAAATCTAATACAGTGGGTGTGAGATTTTTCATTTGTTCTGGAGTATCCAAATCAAAAAACCAATCACCTAATCCGATATTATACCACATATATCCTTTACTAGTTTGTTCCTCAAAGCGACCAAGTAAGGCAGGTAAACCATTACCTATATACATAATTGGTGTATGTTGTTCCACTCCAAAGTAACCTGCTGATCGCACATAAACGCTTAATGCTTCATCGGTAAGCCAAAATTTTTCTCGTAGTACAACATTGGCCTTCACATCTTCCGGTAACAAATCGTAAAGCATCTCTTTGCCTAAGGCCATCTGAGTGACATCTTCTGGACAAATCAATATCTTCATATCGGTCTGTCTAACAACTGCAGTTATAGCATCTCTGAAAGGTTTAAGGTCATGCTCTTTCATAGCTTGATTATGTGCATCAATTTCTTTATCGTAAGGGTAATTACTGTTAGGCACAGTCCATTTAGGTGTTCTTCGATATTTAGGAATTACGCAAAGAAACTTACCCTCTTGTAAGTCTGATTCCTGTAAGTACTTTATAGCCAAGCTGTCGTTACGCACATCGCAGGCAAAGGCTCCATCGGGACCAAATTCCATTATAGGAGCATTTACACCATTACTTTTAGCTAATTCAAGTGAAACGGTGTCTCTAAAAAAAACAAATTTTGAACGATTTAAAATTTCAATAATTCGATTATTCAAACTCTCTTCTGGAAGTGTAATACCATATATTCCGAAAGGTTTTCCTGTTTCTTTTATCCACCGTTCGACATCTTTGTCGGCTACCAAATATGGTCCAGAACCGTGCAGCAAAAAATCACAGTCTTGAAATGCGGCATTTAAAGCTAATGTATCAGAACTTGAGATAATCTGTAGATTGGGAAAGCGCTTTTTAAGCATTTCTTCAACACCATTACCAACATTACTCGCCCATAATACAACTTCAGTATTAGGAAGATATTTTTCACATAGTGCTAAAACACCAGGTGTATGTGCTATATCTCCTATATTTATCGTTTGCCAACTGGAACGTAGTAGTATTTTCTTATTTGCTAAGCTATCTTTTTTAAGATAACTATCAGAGCAACCCATTATGTGAATAATGAGAAAAAGGAACAAGCTTCTACGTATTAATTTTTTTAAACTCATCACTCTATTTTTTTTATTATTTTAATTTGTTATTTGCTACTTAAATATGATTTCTTATTCAGATAGATTTAGTGCCAGGCTTTAATTCTACAGTTTGTGTCTAAGGTTAATGATATAAAAAACCCTAGTATGTCCATTAAATCCTAACTTAATTTCTTTCATAACCTTTAATTTTAAAAGCATAGGCGTAAGATTCACCTACTGTATTAAGTACTTCCTCGGTAATGTCAATCACCAAACCTTTCTTTTCTGTAAATTGATACGATAATGGTTGATCATACCCTAGCATGAATATTTGACTATCTTCTGTGGGTTGTATATGGTCTAAAACCATCGTTCCTTTTGGCCTTTCTAATGATACAGCATAAATGCTAGGGCTATCTTTTTTCTTAGTATAACGTACAGATTCCCCTTGTTTAAAATGGAATTTCATTTTTTCCGTATTGTAAATAACCTCTCCATTAACGTCCAATCATCTGCCTATTTCTTTAAGTCTCTTAACACTTAGTACAGGAATTTCTCCATTCGCTTGAGGCCCTACATTTAATAAATAATTGCCGCCTTTGGCTACAACATCAATTAAATTATGAATTAAGGTCAGTAGTGGGCATTAAAAGTTAAACTAAGTTCTTTGCAATTCTTTGTATATCGTATCTGCGGCGCTTTTTGATGGCGTGACGATTTGAACTGGAAATAGGAAGAATATTAATATTCTGAAATTCATATTTCTATTTTACTTCAATGATGATTTTGTCAGCATTTGATTTTGATAAATATGCAGGCCTGACATGTCAGACCTGCAATGGAGTGATAGAAACAATTTCACTATAACTTTATTATCCTTCTGGTCTTGCCCCCTACTGCAACATAATATATACCTCGGTCAAGATGAGCTATGTCAAGAATTGCATCTCCAGTGATGACTGTTTCATAAACAACTTGTCCTATACCATTTCTTATTACTATTGGTAAACTAATAGCGCCATTGTTATGATGATGAAGTCGTACTGTTAACTGTCCGCGGGTAGGATTTGGATACAATAGCACCTTAGCATGCATTGGCTGTTCATCCTGATGGGTTGACACTTCTAGTACAACTTTATCTAAAGTAACCACCTTATTGCTATTGCCTCCAAAATTGAAGTCAAGTCTGGCATTGTCATCAGATTCCTCTGGAGTGAAGTAAAAGGTTTTGGTTTTCATAGCTGGTACCAAGCGAACTTTATCAATCAAGAACTTGGTGTAAGCCGAAGGACCAGAATTCACTTGAATCTCAAAATTCATCGGTCTGCTTGCTTTGGCCTCAAATGTAAGTTTATATGTCAAACCTGATTCCAAGGCAAAACCATCTTGAATGAGCTGAGGCTCCCAAGTATTGGATCCAGAAGATTCTATATCAATCACCATCTGACCATTGATAATGTCTGCAGAGGAACTGTCTCCATTATTCATAAATATCCATGGACACATTAAGGTTTCCTCAAAAGCACCATTTTTGATAGTAGCAGGATCATTGTAACTCGTTCCACATACATTAATTTTTTCACAGCTAGGCATCCATGAAAGATCATTCGGGTCACCGAACTCAGGGATTAAATTGTAGTGATTGGTCATTTTATCCCATACCGCTTGACCAGAAATATACTGTTCAGGTGAAGCGACATTAATGACTGCACTATCACCTAACCTATCTCTCAATTGTGCAAAGTATAGAGATCTTGGAGCAACTAATTCACCAACAGATTCTACGAATCCCGGCTCTCCGTAAGTACCTTCAGCTCCAGGAGTACCAATTCCCAACCCAGTTCCATTGTTAATAACGCCTATTACCCAATTATTGGCTAATCCATTTGGCGCTGCATCCAATTCTATGTCATAATTACCTGATCGTTGATTATCACTTTTAATGTTCCAAAGAACACTATTCCCCGCACGCTGACCATGGTTACCCTCCACTCTATTGAGTTTGAATTGACCATCTGTGCGCACGTTGTCGAACAAATTACCAGTACTAAAACCTTGATGAGGCTCCAATGACAGATGTTCAAAATCCGAATAACAATCAAGAAATACGTTGCTTGTAGCTGTCACATTATTAATAATGAACGAATGTCTGGCATTTCTACTATAGCTCCTCTGAACCAAGGCCTTTCTTCCACTTAGAGAAAAAGAATAGTCCCTTGTTCCCACATGACGCCCAAGATTATCAGTAGACACCCCATCGAGCATCGCACAATCTTCCACAGTTATTCGGTGGCTTGGGCCTCTTGTCTGAACCAAGTTCAATGAATAAAAATACCCAGTAATTCTTCGGACCCAGAAATCAGACCCTCCAATTACATAGATACCAATATTTGCATGTTCCTCGTCAATGAAACGTCCTTCAGGGTCGGTAACAGATCTGTCATAATCTGACATTAAAACCAAATCCTCAACACCAATATTGGCTGATCTGTTATCAGATACAATCTCTTCTATAGTCCCTGACGCATACCCTCTTGTGGTATCAATTTGTGAGGTAACTCCAAGGTCCAATGTGATGGTATCATTACTTATACTAACAATTTCTCGCTCCCACTCCATTTCAAAATTTGCAGCATTCCAGAAGCTCGCCAATTTGATGTCATCGATCCATTTCTGGGTGTGGCTGATGTTTACTTTGATAAAATCGCCAACTTCCAATCCATCAGTAGTGCTTACCTTAATCTTCTTACCGCCCACTGGAACATATCCGCTAGTAATAGTTGCTCGCTGCTCAACTGTGTGGCCCGTCGCAAACAATCTAATAGATTGCTCAACGTCAGTTCCTCTATGGATGATGATAGTTCCATCATCACAATTTCCTTCTCCACGAAGAACTATTCCTGGAATTTTCAGCACAATAGGTCCAGAAATTTCATATACTCCTGCTGATAGCAAAACAGCACCTCTCAGCCCATTGGCATCAAGAGGCACTGTAGCACCAACTTCATCAATTGCTGCTTGAATCTGAGCAAGATCATCTTGACCATCTCCCAATGGAGAAATCGTCATAACTATAGGTAAATCAGGGATAGCTACCCCACCTCCCATATAACCTGCCCCAGAAAAATCAGGAATTCGATTTCCAACAGAATCTTCAGCATAAACCAACTCGCCTGAACCCGGGTTAGGATAAACCTGAGTACTGAAGTTTTGAGTATAAATCATTAGCGGCAATAGCGCTAATAATAGTGTAAGTATTCTTTTCATAACATTTGATTTTGGGTTAATTACTTGGTTGTGAAACAACATGTTAAATTATTATTGGTTCAGGTTTAAAAACTCTAAAGAAAAATTTTTGTTTCAATTACTTAGAGAAATAGTAATCGCTTCAATTTTGTGTGCTTTGACAAGTACTCAGAGGTTCTATGGCAGCATGATTGATATTATCAAGACTGACACACAAGAGAACCTCTTTATACTTTTCGAAAACTAACTCAAACAACTCAATTAATTATATCCTGGATTCTGCTCGAATATAGCACCTGTGTTGGCATCAATTACCTGCTGAGGTATAGGCCAAAATTGATTAAAATCGTTAATGGTATTCCCCGCTGATTTTTCGCCGACTAACGATGGGGCAGAATTATATGTTCTAACTCTATCAACCAACCGACCCATTCTAATAAGCGTTCTTAAACGAGGTTCTTCAACTGTTAATTCCCTTGCTCTTTCATCTAAAATAAAATTTTCCGTTACATCTGCTGCTGTTATAGGGACAGCATTAGCTCTATTTCTAATTACATTTATATCTTCAGCAGCTAAGCCAGGATTTCCGTTGCGGAAATGAGCTTCTGCCCTTAATAAATAAGTTTCAGCTACACGTGTTTTAATAAAATCTTTTGAAATTCTTCCTGATGCTACATCCTCTGCCCAAGGTGTTCCTTCAATCTTCCGAACCATAGGGTAATATCGAAATAAGGTATCAAGCTCAATATCAGTCAAGGTACCGTCTAATCTGCGAGTGTATAAAATACCATCAGCCTTACGACCTACTTCAATAGGTTTTCCAAAATATTCCGGATCATCTCCATTATAATAAAATTGACGTCTTATGTTAAATTCGGAATTTCGCATATCATTGGGATCTAAATTCCAAATTTCGTACTTGAAATAATTTGTTGGAGAGTTAACACCGATGCCTCTAGGTAAACTGTCAGCTGGTACATTCGCAATATCATTCGGACTCCTAATAGCGTCCTGAGAGGGACCCCAAAAACGTGGCGAAGTATTGCCTAAGTTATCTGATGCTGCACCACCTAGTGTGAAGTTCTCATATTGATATGCCCAGATTACCTCGTTATTACCCGAAGATTTGTTGATTTGACCTTGTGCAAATATATCAGAGAAAACATCACCAGGGTTTGAACTAGCTGGACCAAATCTATTGGTAATTAATTCATAATCACCACCTTCCTTATTAATTACAGAAGTAGCGGCAGCAACAGATTTATCGTAAAATGAATTATCGTTAGTCACCATTCCAAGTGATATATAAACTTCACTTAACATATGAAACGCCGCTGCTCTGGGAATTCTTCCATCATCTACCTCCAACGCAAGTAACTGAGAAGCCTGATTAAAATCATTGGCAGCAAAACGTAAAACATCTGCTCTTGAATCTCTAACAAAATCAAATTTCGGCAGGGTTAAGCGTCCGTCAATAATGGGAACTCCTCCATAAAGATTTGCTAAAAAATTATAAGTATAGGCTCTGAAAAATAATGCCTGACCTTTTATATTTGCTCTAGCCTCTTCAGATATATTAATATTGGGATCGTCAATAGTTTCTAATACTAAATTACTTCTCGCTATCATCTGTTCGTAAGCCCAATCCCAATAAGAACTAGCTGCTCCAAAGCTAGAATTCAATAGGTCATAATCTTTATTACCTCTTGGATCATTTCTTCCCCATTCTGCAATATCCGTACTAAGAGTCATGTATTCAAAAACATTTCCTGCAACTGTATACTCTTCTCGAGCGGCTTGATAAATGGCCACTATTGCAGCATCGAATCCAGTTTCGTTGATAAGTAAGTTTTCGGGACTAAGCCGATCTAACGGAGCTTCATCTAAATAATCATCATTACAGGAAAAAGTAATTAAAGCTAGTAATGTGAATATAACTATACTGTTTTTCATGATTTAAATTTTAAATTTTATTATAAAGAAAAATTTATACCGAAAGTGTAAGTTTTAAGTAATGGACCATTGTTTCCAGGGTCTCTTAAACCAGCACCAAACTCAGGATCCCAACCTTTCCAATCTGTCCAAGTGATAAGATTTTTACCGCTGGCGTAAATCTGTAATCCAGTTATCCCTATTTTGCTTAAAACTTCAGATGGTAAATCATATGATAGGGAGATGTCTTGTAGTCTAACAAAGCTTCTATCTTGTGCAAATTGGTATCCCAAAGGGTTCCGATAATTAATTCTTGCGCCGGTATTTATAGGGTTGTCAGGTGTCCAATATGGAACGTTAACAAAATTTGCTTGATCATAAAAGTTTGTCCCTGGATTCAGTGTAATATTTGGACTTTTTCCACCTTGAGAAGTAAAAAAAGTGGACGACAAACTAAAACTTTTATATCTAAAAATATTTGTTAGACCCATCTGAAAATCCGGCTGATTACTATCAATAACCCTTCTGTCATCTGGACCTATAATACCATCCGGAATACCGTCTGGACCACTTATATCCTTGAATCTAATATCTCCTGGTTCGCCATTCGGATTTAAATCAAAATTATCACCATCCTGATAAATTCCATCAAAAACATAATCATAAATTGACCCTAATGGCTCACCAATAAACCAACCGCTAGCAATATCATCATCTTCAACCCCATCCTCATCTAAATCTCTACCAACGAGTTTAACAATCTTATTTCTATTTAGTGAAAATGCTATACTAGAAGTCCAAGAGAAATTTTCAGTTTTAATATTAACAGTTTTCAAATCTATTTCTAATCCTCTATTTTCTGTCTCGCCAACATTGGTTAAAAAAGAATCAAAACCATTTGTATTTGGTATTCTTTGGTTTAATAAAAGGTCTTTGGTGTTACTTACATAATAATTAATATTTGATGTTACACGATTATCAAACAATTGAAGATCTATACCAAAATTCAAACTTTCAGTTGTCTCCCATCCTAGATTTGGATTAGCAAAAGAAGTGGTAAAGACACCGACATATGGAGCGCTACCATCTCCAAACACATAATTTGTGGTATTGGTATTGCTAAGAGAGGAGTACTCACTAACGCCACGGTTACCATTTCTACCCCAAGATGTGCGAAACTTTAAAAAATCCATAAAATTTGCATTTTTTAAAAATTCTTCATCAGAAACGTTCCAGCTTACACCTGCAGCTGGAAAATTGCCATATTTATTCCCCTGCCCAAAGGCAGAGTATCCATCTCTTCTAACACTAAGATCTATAAAATATTTGCCACTATAATTATAGCTCAATCGAGCCATGCTTGAGGTTTGCTTATTTTCTCTTGCTCCAGTATTTGCGGTGTAATTTTCTCCTAACTCAAGAGAATTATATCTTAAAGCATCATTAAATATATTATTACTTGAAAGCTCGGATATTTGATTTTCGAATTCATAGATCCCATAAAGAAGAGTAACACCTAAGTTATGAACGTCATTGAAGGTCTTTTTATAGTTTAAAATATTCTCTAAAGTTAAATTTTGAGTTTCACTATGTCTTTTATAACCAGATCCTAATCTATTTAAAGGCTCATAAGTAGGAACGTAGGTAAACAATTTATTTTCACTTTTAGTGTAGCCTGTGTTTAGTTTATATGATAGCCCCGGAAGAACATTGGCTTCGAGATAGACATTAGTGAATAATGTATTGTATACTGACAATCTATCGTTAAGTTCATAGTCAATGATTGGACTTCTAACAAGACCAATACCTATTGGCAATTGTCGAGGTGAAATACCATCTTCTAAATATAAACTAGCGTACGGTGACAGATAAGTCGCGCCGGACAAATCAACTCTAACTCCAGAATCATCATTTGATGTATATCCAGCATTAACACCTAATTTTAGCCAATCTGTAGTTTTAACAGATAGATTCAACCGACTTGATATTCTACTGAAATTATCTCCTTTGACCGGGGATTTAACATCTAAATATGAACCAGAAAAGAAATAGTTTACATTCTCTGTTCTACCGGAAACATTTATTTCATAGTTAGATAAAGGCGCGCTTTGTTTTATAACCTCAAAAGGATCAATAGAAATTCCTGCTGCGATATTGTCCTCTTCAATAGTAGTGAATGGCAAGGTTCCTCCATCCGCAGCTTCACCATCTAATCTAATAGCCAAATATTGTTCAGCGTTTAAATAATCGGGAATATGGGCAAAATCCGAAAATCCTGTGTATGTGTTAAATGTAATTTTGGGTTTATCGGTTTTACCCTTTTTTGTTGTAACCTCAATTACCCCATTGGCTGCCAAAGATCCATAAACAGCGGTTGAACTGGCATCTTTTAAGATACTTATGGATTCGATATCACCAGGGTTTATATCAGAAAGCGACCCTCCATTATATATAATACCATCTAAAACTAATAGCGGGTTATTGCTTGCAGAAATTGAATTGGTTCCTCGAATACGAATATCACCTGTCTGACCCGGTCTACCATTATCTCTGATCTGCACACCGGCAGTAGTCCCCCGTAAAATTTGTGATGCATTGGCATTAGGCTGCAATCTAGTATCTTCAATATTAACACTGGCTATAGCACCTGTTAGATCTGTTTTCTTAGCAGTACCGTAACCAACAACCACAACTTCATCCAAGCCAGCAGAACTTTCTTCTAATACAATATTTATATTCGTTCGGCCATTGATTGGCGCTTCAATTGTGCCAAAACCTATATAGGAAACTACCAATATTGCATTTTCATCGGCAACCGAAATGGAAAAATTGCCGTCGAAATCAGCCGTTACACCGTTGGGGGTATTTTTTTCTACTATATTTGCACCCGGGAGAGGGGCTCCATTAGTATCGGATATTGTTCCGCTTACCTGCAACTGTTGTTCCAAAACGGGATTAACGGCACCCAGCTTTACTGGAATCGACCCTTTTCGTTTTACTACTATCTGCCTGTCCAATAATTTATATATCAGATTCGTTTGACCGAAAGCCCTATCTAAAATTTCTGTTACCGTACCCTGTTTTACATCGATACTGATGTTTTCCGGGCTCTTAAGCACATCATCCTTGTAAAATATGATGTACTCGCTTTTGGCCTCAATTTCATTGAAAAGTTCCTTGAGCGTTCCATTTTTCAAGGAAACGTCCATTCTCGTTTGTGCTTTAGTGGAGCTTGCATGCATCGTTGTCAAGCCTATACACAGGAGTATTGTGAATATTCTCATGCCTAACAACAGTATTTGGTTTATCCCTTTAAACGGATCCAGAGGGTTGGAGTTAACCTTTTTATTCATAATTTTGAATTTTCGTTAATATTACTGATTGAGGTAATGTTGATACCGCCAAGAGATGCGCCAACATCTCTTGGCTTTTTTATTCTATTTTTTTCTTTTCATAGGCACTAATCGGTTTGGTAAATCTTAATTTGATTGTCCGTACTATTGTATTCAAAATCCGTAGTCTCTTGTATGATTTTAAAAATCTTGTCAAGACTTTTGCTTATATCCAAGGTTCCTGAAAAGGTTTGCTTGGCTAAATGTTCGTTTTCTATGCTAATCTGTACCTTATAATGGCGAGCTACCTTTTTTAAAATAGAACTCAATTCATCATTTTGGAAAATAAAGACCCCTTCCTTCCATGACATGTAAGTCGCTACGTCCACTTCCTTGGTTTTAATATCATTGTTCTTCTTATCGAAAGTTGCCAGGGTTCCAGGAGTTATCCTGATTGCCCCGTTCTTTAAATCGGGATTCGAGGGAAAATATATTTCTACGCTTCCGCTTTCAAGCGCCGTATTTGTATAGTCGTCGTCGGGATAGCTGCTAACGTTGAATACAGTACCCAATACTTTCACGTGATAATCTTCTGTTACCACATAAAACGGGCTTTGCTCGTTGTGACTTACTTCAAAAATCGCCTCGCCTACCAAATACACCTCTCTCCTACCATTTTGAAAAGCAATAGGATAGGTCAATTTTGTACCGGAGTTCAACCAGACCTTACTACCGTCGGAGAGACTGATCTTAGACCGTTTACCGTAAGGGACGACTATCGAATTGTAAACCGGTTCTACAGTTTTTTTTGAAGATTGTTGTAGGCTTCTCTCATTATTGATACTAACGGTCTCCCCTGTATTGGAGTAGGAAATTTCTGCACTATCGGAATTAATTTGTACTTCTTGGTCATTCCCCAAAACCAATTTAACCTCGGATTCGGCACCTGTACCTAATTTCGCCGAGGTGGCATGTTGCCTTATAGAAGGTAGGGAATTGATCGTATCGTTTTGGAAAAACCAGATCGAAGAACCTATTGCCACCAATAAGGTAAGGCTAGCAGCAACAGAATATTTCTGTATTCTCCTTTTATGTTTGTACCTATGAACAGAATCAAGAATACGTTTGTTCAGTTCAAACTTATCTTTTTGGTCCAACTGTTTAAGTTTGATGCCTTATGGCTATTAATGAATATGAAAATGGGGCACTAGCTGACTTAAAGAATATCGGCTACAATATATAAAGGAGAAAGATTGAAAGATATAGACAAAAAAAATCAAGTTTTTTTATGCCACCGGTCTTAAAAAGAAAAATTCAATAGGATACTTTATGTCTTAAAGTTTTTATGGCCCGGTAAATTGTGGTTCTAGCAGTTTCTATCGAAACGTTCATATTGACAGCGATTTCTTCGTAAGTTCTGTTCTCGTAAAAACGCATGGATATGGCCCTCAGCTGGCTTCGAGTTAATCCGTTCAGCGCATTGGAGACACTTAAATTTAATTCATTTTCATACTCTCTTTCAATGATTTTTTCCTCGATGCAACCATCTTCATCTTTATAAATTGTTGCTGAAAAATCTTGATCAGGTGGAAGAAGAATGATTTTGCTGCTAGAGCGTTCGCTAATTTTTCTTTTGAGTGATTTTAATAGATAGTATTTTACATTTACCTCTTTGGAAAGTTTTTTTCTGTATTTGTACAGATCGAGAAACAAATCATGAATACAGTCCTTTACCGATTCGGGATCTCTTGTTAACTTTATACCATAATCATATAATGGATCTGCATGAATAATATACAGCTTGTTCAAGGCATCAATATCGCCACTTTTCAATTTGGCCCATAGGCGCGATTCATTTTCTCTATTCATTCCCATTATATAAAGAAACGACCGTCAGTCGTAGAGTATGAGTATCTCTCAGACGGTAATTAGGAATTGCTAAATTTTTGTATTGGTTTACTGCTAATATATTAAAAATAAGTTAAAAAACTCTTTTTGATGGAAATAAGTACAGTTAATCGGGTGTTTTATATCGCTACGGGGTTCCCAGAGGGCAAAATCTTTTGCCGGAGTGGCTCATTTCTGGTTCTTTTTAGTGGTTTTGACAATTACTCTTTTACGGAAATTATCCGTACCCAACATATTCTTCATGTCAATCCCAATACTGCTTTTCTGTTTTTTGGTTGCTTACCACATAAAAATCTGTACCAAATAACACCTTGTATTCCACTTTAGGATGATTCAGTATTCAGCAAGTATATTTAAGTACTTATTTTCGTGGGTAGTATAACTTATATCGGTATATATATTTTCAAACTCAATAATCATTGAACTGATTATACTAAACCAATCCGTGTAATGCCAATGCCTGTAAATTACCAAATGCACGCTTTTCAAGATTTATTATTCCGAAGTACATCTTTTACATTAAACGCGCTGAAAAGTCTAAATAATGAATTGTTAGATAGTTTAGGAGAATTAGCAAATACTACAGTGATTAAGAATCTACAAATGGTTCAATTACAAAAAGTAATATTGGCGGTTGGAATGTTTTCAATTTTCGATTCTGAACTTCAAAAATCTCTATCATGTAAAAATGGTTTTATAAAAGCAAGAGAGATTCTTTATGATAAAGGCGAAATTAAACTGAAAAACCGTTTTGAATATTTTAGTCTTGCAATCAATATTTTAAAGCACGGACAAGGCAGGAGTTATGAAACCTTAATCCAAAACTATCAATTATTACCTTTTGAAATTATCACGCCTGGCTCATCATTTTTTAAAGAAGGTGATGTTACCGAGGTTGATACTTTAATCAAAGTTGACGATAAGTTCGTAATGAACTGCGCAGAATTACTCACCCAGGTATCGAAAGCAGTATTGGATTGACTTTTCGATTACAAGTAAATAATCCTCGGGGCAAGCCCAACAGGCATTAAAATAATTTCAACTGATGACTGTTTTTCAATGTCTTGTATTCTTTTTCCATTCCCTGTTCCTTGACATATTTGGCAATGACGTTCTCGGTTCCATGCTTACCGACCGTGTTCACGAAGTAACCCTTTCCCCAAAACTCCCCGCCCCAGAGTTGCCTTTTCACTTCGGGGCATCTCTTGAAAACTTCCCGGGCTAGGATGCTCTTTACCATTGTGACAATCTTCGTTACGCTGTACGACGGAACGCTCTGAATCAAAAAATGAACATGATCCTTGTCCGCACCAACATCCAGGAACCGAACCTCGTATCGTTTTGCGATTTCCCCGCACGTCTCCGTCAAAACCTTGTCGACCGAATCGGTGATTACCACCCTACGGTATTCCGCACTACTGAACAAATGGTACAAAAGCACCGTTACATATGACTCTTATGTATAAATTTGCTATTCTGTGACATCGAGTCACAAAATACCAATAATAAACGAGGCAAGCCTCGGGGAATTAAACCCAGCAGAGATTAAAAGGTTCATAGAGGTCGGTATTTAAATACGTATCTTCATTTATAGTAAATATATAACATTATGGACATTTTCAAGGGCCAAAATCTTCTGGAGTTCTCCGATTGTTTCAAAACCGATGGGGATTGCAAGGAATACTTAGCTTCTATAATGGCTAAAAGCGATTATAAAAGTACACGTTGCAACCACTGCCTGTCAAGTCCGCAAGGACTTCGGCAGACAGTGTAATATCTGTGGCCATACCGAATCCGCTACCGCCGATACACTTTTCCATAAGGTCAAGTTCGGTGTCGGAAAAGCTTTTTTCATCTGTTTCGAGATGGCGACCACGACCAAGAGCCTATCGGCAAGTTATATGTCGGTGCGCTACGGTGTTACGGAAAAGACCGCCATACTTTTCATGTACAAGGTCCGGGAAGCAATGACCTCTAGCGGCAACCAACCCATGGACGGAGAAGTGCACGTTGACGAGTTTGTCCTTGGAGGAAAGGACGAAGGCAAAACAGGAAGGAGCTATGATGGCAAGAAAGAGAAGGCCGTGACAGCCGTACAGCTTACCCAGGATAGTAAGGTAAAGAGAATGTATGCGATGAAAATCGATGATTTCTCCGCACGGTCCCTACAATACATCTTTGTGAACCACATCAGTCGGGAAGCGCAGGTAACAAGTGATAAGTGGAGGGGCTACAGGCCCATAACGAAAGCTTATGACACCACCCAGATAGAAAGCAACTAAGGGCTTAACTTTAAAGCACTCCACACAATGATTCACCAAGTGAAATCTTGGATAGGGAGAACATATTCCTGGGTGAGCGAAGATAATCTGAACAGGTACTTCAATGAATTCTGTTTTCGGATCAACCGATCACAGAGCAAGGCAACCATATTCAACAACCTTATCTCCAAGATGGTCCAGGGAGAGAAAATATATCAATCACAATTAATAAGTAACTAACTACTGACCTCTAAAGGTTCAAATAGAGGATTGTTTTTTAGAGCGATGAGGTCGAACGAGTAGATGTGTTCTGGATAATTCCCCCTATTTTGCCTCTTAAAATTTAAAAACCCTTGAAAATCAGATGATTGACAAGGGTCTTTGTACTCGAGGCGGGACTTGAACCATAAATAATAAGTTAAGGTATCTTAACAGAAAACATTACTTACTATTTATGGTGAGATAAAATATGGGATAAAAAGAAACGCTATAAAATACAAAGGCCTATAAACAATTAAGTTACAGACATACGCTCCCCCTCTTGGACTTGAACAAAGGACTCTCTAATTAACAATCAAATTCTTTAAACAATTAGCTAAGGAGGTTTTCATTAACCCATAAAAGTTAAAATAGGGGATACTTTATACAGAACGCAGCTTTTGTAAAGAGTTTATTTTATCGAACAAATTTTAGTAACTTTCTCAAAATGCTCTATTGAACGATTGATATGAAACCCTATTTATATAAGGAGTTCTCAGGAGATTGGAGGTTTTATTTTCCGGAAGAAATGGTTTTCGTTATGGATGATTATTATGAAAGTGTGGAGCAAATTGACCATGATGAAGACTTAGCCCAAATCGGTCAATGAAGTAATCAAAGTATTTCCAGAATGTCATATTGATGCTTACAATCATTTGAGATTAGCAATAGAAACCAGAGCAAAACAGAACAAGCTTTACAGTATGCTATAACTGTATATATGATCGGTATGGTTTCATTCCCCACTTCATTCAATCATAACCATGATAATTGATATGGCTAATTCTTGAAAACCGACCTTTCTTAGGTCACTACAGTTACTTGGTTTAAAGTTCATAAGACGCCGTGATTTAGTGAGTGCCGAAGATCTTTTTCTAAAATTAATTATGTATAACCCAAACGACAATCAAGGCATACTCTATTTATTAGCCGAAATTTACCATTATACTAAGGAGAAAAGGGAACTTAAAGCTCTTGAAAAAGAATATTCTGGGGAAGACCTTTCATTAGAAGTCTATAGATAGGAGGATAGAATTCTTTAAGAAATGGGGTATTATCATTATGCAGAGGCTTTTTAGTTGAGCCATGCTATCCGAACAATCGATTCATTTCTTCGGCCTCTTCCTTGTGATAGAAATCTTTTAAATAATGCTGGGTTGTTGATAATTTAGTATGTCCCAAAAGTTTGGAAATCATTAATATTCCGGTATTGGATTTTACTGCGAAATCTGCAAACGAGTGTTTGGCCATGTGCATACTTACCCATTTTTTAATGCCCGCTTTTTCGCATGCAATTCTGAGAGACCTATTGGCGGCATTGTTTGAAATATAGAGCCGATGTTCAATTTCTTCTACTGATTTGTCTGCCATACCATATAGTGGGGGGAAGACGAACGTTTCATCCTTTCCTCTGTATTTCTCTATTATATCGATTGCCTTAGGGGCAACTGGTAAAGTTCTTTTTGCACCGGCACGAGTTTTAGATTTTCCCATAGTGTAGAAAATCTCGTTACCGATGATATTTGCCCATGTGAGTCGACATACGTCAGAGAAGCGCATACCAGCGGTAAAGAAAGAAAATAAAAACATATCCCTTGCCTTAGACATTCCTTTGTTATGCACTGGAATTTCTAAGTCAGATAGCCTGCTGATTTCATCGAATGTAAGGGATTCCTTTTCCGTATTCTCGGTAACAATTTGATAGCCTTTTATTGGATTTGTTTTGATGATGCCAATGGCAACTGCCTTGTTTAGAACCGCATATAGCGATTTAAAGTTGGAGGCAACGGTATTTACTTTGTTCCCTTTCTCAAGCATCCATTGTTCATAATCTTTAGCAAACTGAACTGATAAATCTGAAAATGAAACGTGACTTGCAAACTCCTTCAATTTTTTTATATACTTCTGCTGGGTATTGGCCGTACGTATTTTTCGTTTTAGCCTGGCCTCATTCACTATTTGTTGATAGAAATCTAAGAAGGAACTGGAGTCGTACTTTTGGGCATTTTTAAAAAGGAAAAGAAGTCTTTTCGCTGAAATGCCTTCATTTTCATAATACAGTTTCTGAAGTGAAAGCAAAAGGGTGTTCAAACTGGTGTTGAGTTTTTCCTCAATGGGATGACGCTTAATTTTTTTTCTTTTATCGTCCCATTGAGTACTTTTAACGGAGATTCCCGAATCCAAATATTGCACATCCCTGTTCGAGGTCTCCATCTTGAGCCTAATCAATTGCGTGCCATTTTTCTTGATGTAAGAAGAAAGATAGAAATTAAGGTTCATTTTTAATTAGTTCGATATTAGTTCGAAACCTAATCAAATATAAACAAAAATAAAGGAATATAAACTTTTTATTAGTTATTGAAAAACAGCGTTATAGCAATAAGTGTAAGGTTTAAGGCTGATTATTCCTGCATATTGTGGTATACGTTCTGCACATCATCATCTTCCTCTATTTTTTCGAGTAATTTTTCAACATCGGCGGCTTCATCTTCCGAAAGGGCTTTGGTAACCTGCGGGATGCGTTCAAATCCAGAAGACAATATCTCTATATTTCTTTTTTCAAGTTCTTTTTGTATATCTCCAAAACTCTCGAAGGGGGCGTAAATTAAAATACCATCATCGTCGACAAAAACTTCCTCTGCGCCAAAATCGATCATTTCGAGTTCAAGTTCCTCGGGATCGATATCTTCTGCGGGTATTCGGAAATTACAGGTATGGTCAAACATAAATTCCACCGAACCTGAGGTACCTAGACTCCCGTCACATTTATTGAAATAACTGCGAACGTTGGCAACTGTTCGTGTATTATTATCCGTCGCCGTTTCGATTAAAATAGCAATTCCGTGTGGAGCATAGCCTTCGAAAAGCACTTCCTTGAAATCACCCAAACTTTTGTCGGACGCCCTTTTTATGGCACGATCTATATTATCTTTGGGCATGTTAACGGCCTTCGCATTCTGAATAACGGCGCGGAGCCTTGAGTTGGCATCCGGTTCCGGACCGCCTTCTTTAACGGCCATGACAATATCTTTACCGATACGTGTAAAGGCTTTGGACATGGCGGCCCAACGCTTCATTTTTCTTGCCTTGCGGAATTCGAAAGCTCTTCCCATAGTAATGCGTTTAAAGTATCACAAATTTAATAAAAATGCGTTTTGTCACAAGTAAAGAAAAAATTCCAAGTATTAAATTCCGATACCATATGGAATTTAATACTTGGAATCTAACGGTTGTAAAACTGATTTTAAATCTTAATTGAATTGTTTTTGGGATAATCGATTAATCTTGAGTTCCTTCAACAATTTTTTCAATACTGTGAGCCAATTTAAAATCCTTTTCAGTAACGCCATCAGCATCATGTGTACTTAAACTGATACTTAACGTATTATAAACATTACTCCAATCTGGGTGATGGCCTTGCGCTTCACAATCAAAGGCTATACGGGTCATAACCGCAAAAGTATCCTTGAAATCATCGAATTGAAAGGAAGTTTCGATGGCTCCGTCATCATATTCCCAACCCTTTAATTTTTCCAATTTTTTTTCTATTTCCTCTTTTGATAATTTATCCATAGGTAATTAATTTAATATTATTCCCCGTCTTTACAATACTATTTCAAAAAAATGACGGTGCTATTTATTTGCAGTCAATATACATATTTTGATAATCACTCAAGGTCTGTTAATCGAACTAATTTTAACGGAATCGAAGGTATTAATTGACACTGTTTAGGTACGGCATCAAGTAGTTTTTATCGTCTTCTAGCGATTTATATGATGATCAATAACATCCTGATACCCGACTTGTAAGTTTTTAGGAAGCTTATTGTCTTTAGGAAGCACTGCCAAATAGCGTTGTTCGTTTGTAGTATAAACCCTTTTGTAAATCGGATTGAAATTACCAATGCGGGCAACGACTTCTTTTATAAAATCTTCATGGTGTACAAGGTCTTTGCTTCCTAAATGAAATATACCTGTTTTGCTGCGGTTAATGAGGTAATGTATTTGTTGTGTGAGTTTATTATCGCTGGTAACATTCAAGATTAGATTAGGGAATACTTCTACAGGTTCGCTATCCAAAATATATTTCTTAATAGCTTTGATGCGGGGCGATCCGTTCCCAAAAACCATAGGTACCCGTAAAATGCCCATTTTTTGCTGTGGGATACGGAGTAACATATTTTCAATTTTAATCTTTAATCTGCCGTACACACTTTCAGAAAGAGTCTTATCGTATTCGTATGATGGAAATTTACGGTAGGCATCAAAGACGTTGGCAGACGAAAGAAAGTAAAGTGTACATTCGTTTTGAACAATATACTCCACCATGTGCTGATGCGCTTGTATCTGGGCTGCAAAGTTACCTCTCAATGCTGAGATAATCACATCAGGTTGAAGTTTTTCCAATATTTCGAACACATCATTTTCTTCCATATCATAGTGGAAGAATTGCTTGTTGTTTTCAAATGATTTCCGGGCTGAAAAATAGGTGCCATAGGTGTCAAAATAGGTACAGAGTTCTTTATATATGGCATTCCCTAAAAAGCCGCTCGCACCAAAAATTAGAATCTTCTTGTTTCCTTCATCCTTCTTTCGCCTTCCTTTCGCCATACATTTTTTTTATCCTTTGTAGAACGGTAGTTTCACCACCGTTGCCGGCACCGATTTTTTTCTGATTTGAATATAGATTTGGTCACCGGGCCTCGAAACACTCGAAGGTACGTATCCCAAACCAATACCTTTGTTCAAGGTCGGAGACATTGTACCAGAGGTTACCCTACCGATTATAACGCCTCTATCATCAACAATATGATACCCCTGTCTCGGAATACCTCTTTCGTCAAGTTCAAAACCAACGAGCTTTCTATTCAAGCCCTGCTCTTTTGCCTTTGCCAGTCCCTCGCTATTCACGAAATCTTTGCTGAACTTGGTAATCCAACCTAGTCCTGCTTCAGAGGGTGGGGTATCGTCGTCGATATCATTTCCATATAAGCAATAGCCCATTTCTAGTCGAAGCGTATCGCGAGCACCTAGACCAATAGGTTTAATGCCGAAATTTGCTCCAGCTTCAAAAACCTTGTTCCAAATTTGTTCGACTTCGTCGTTTTTGCAATAAATTTCAAATCCGCCAGATCCGGTATATCCTGTTGCTGAAATAATAACATAGTCGATACCGGCAAAATCAGCGACCACGAAGTTGTAAAACTTGATTGACGACAAGTCAACCGAAGTTAAGCTTTGCATAGCAGCGATGGCTTTCGGACCTTGAATGGCAAGTAGCGAAAAGCCTTCTGAGATATTTCGCATAACTGCATCAATATTCTCATTGTACTTTAGAATATGAAGCCAGTCCTTCTCGATATTAGACGCGTTTACGACCAGAAGATAGGTTTCCTCTTTAATACGGTACACAATAAGATCATCAACGACGCCGCCGTTCTCGTTGGGTAGATAGCTATACTGGGCTTTGCCGACCGTCAGTTTCGAAGCGTCATTTGAGGTGACTTTTTGAATTAGCTCCAAAGCATTCGGACCTTCTATCAAAAATTCTCCCATATGGGAAACGTCAAATACGCCAACACCGTTGCGAACCGTTTCATGCTCAGCGTTGACCCCCTCGTAGGAAACGGGCATGTTATAGCCCGCAAAAGGTACCATCTTGGCGCCAAGTGCGATGTGAATTTCGGTAAGGGCCGTATTTTTCATAGAAAGAAAATTTATGCTTTTGTCAACTTTTAGCGTCACGCACTGAACGACTTAAATAACCGTTGGGTGCATTTTTTTTGTAGGATGTAGCTTGGTCCCTATACTGTAGACCACTTCCACAACCCAAAACTGTTCGGCAAAGCTATTGAAATATTTAAGGATAGTAAATTGGTTGTTGTTCTATTTTGCACAATATTTGTGAAACGGACTATAAAATCAATCTCAACATTATGAATATGATATATCAACATAGTGCAATGCTATTGTTCGCGATACTACAATTATTCAGTTTACCAGCTATCGCTCAAGACGCCGCTACAGACTTTTTATCGGCAGACTTTCATAGAGGCCGAAGGGAATTGGTGCGTAAGATGATGCCCGAAAATAGCGTAGCCGTATTTTTTGCCAACGCCGAACGTAACCGTGCAAACGATGTGGACTATATCTACCACCAAAATCCTGATTTTTATTATTTGACAGGATATAAGGAACCCAATGCAGTACTGCTGATATTTTCTGAAGACCAAAACGATGGAAGTAATAGCGTCTACGACGAAGTTTTATATGTGCAAGAGCGAGATCCAAGAGCGGAGCAATGGAACGGGAAGCGTTTGGGTGTAGAAGGCGCCAAGTCTACATTAGGTTTTAAAACTGTTTTTAACGGAAGTGAGTTTGCAAAAGCATCTACGGAATTTAAAAATTTCGACAGCGTTTTGTTCTTTGACTTTGAGAACGATTATCGGGATTCTAAAGATACTGCCGATCTTTTTGACCTCATCAGGAATTTTAAGGAAAAGACCGATTATCCTGCTGATTACGACCCGGCCAAGCAACGCTTGTACACCATGATCAAATCAACGGATGTAGAAAATAGTGCTAATGTTGCGCAAACCTTAGGACGCTATCTAAGCAATGACGATAAACTTAAAGAAGATGCCTTGCTAAGCGGATTTGTTAATGCTACGGATGATAATTTACGAAGCGAGATTAAAGCCAAGGTAGACCTTGAATTATCCGCGAACAATTTAAATTCCTCCAAGCTTTCAGAAATCATGTCGACTTTGCGTGAGACCAAGACTGAAGCAGAGATGGCGCTGTTGAAAAAAGCAGTAGAAATTTCTGCGGTGGGCCAGGTAGAGGTAATGAAGGCCATGCACCCAAAAATGTCGGAAACGGAAATTCAGGGTGTTCATGAATTCGTTTACAAAAAATATGGTGCAGAATATGAAGGTTATCCATCTATAGTTGGTGGGGGAAATAATGGTTGCATTCTCCACTACATAGAAAACAGTAAGCCCGAAGTTGGTGACGATTTGGTTTTGATGGATTTAGGTGCTGAATATCACGGTTACACTGCCGATGTTACCCGAACCATTCCCGCAAACGGAAAGTTCACAAAGGAACAAAAGCAGATTTATGATATTGTTTATAATGCTCAAGAAGCTGGAATCAAGGCCAGTGTGGTCGGCGCTCCATTTCAAGCTCCGGGACAGGCAGCGAGTCAGGTGGTAACCGAAGGCTTGCTTCAATTGGGAATTATTGAAAAAGACGATGAGTCCAGAACGTACTTTCCCCACGGTACATCCCATTATTTAGGATTGGACGTACATGACAAGGGTACCTACCAGGCTTTTAAGCCTAATACGGTTATTACGGTTGAACCGGGTATTTATATTCCTGAAGGTAGCGATTGTGACAAAAAATGGTGGGGAATAGCCGTGCGTATCGAAGATGATATTTTGATTACCGATGATGGTCCGGTTAACTTATCCGCCATGGCACCAAGAACGACCAAGGAAATTGAAAAGGTGATGTCGCAATCTAGCGCTTTAGAAGATTTTGAATTACCCGTGTTAAACTAAATGTAGTGTATGACACATTTACAAAGTAAGATGTAATAGTGGTGCTATTTTACTTTCGAATTTGTGCCTTTTGTAATTGTCGCCAATTTTTTTTTATGACCGTGAAATAACATGTTTTGAATTTGGTTAGACCTGTCACTATTTGAGTACAAGGTTGGATAGAAAACAGCGAATGAAAGCACATAGCAAATTCGTGAATTTGCGATTTCTAGCGTGCAGTATAAAAAATCAATGTAATCATTCCTCTTTTAAAAATTATACAGTGCCAAATTTCATTACCCCTATAAAAGCTTACCTATCAGACAGTAAAAACTCTTTCAAAGCCTCATAATTTTGAATTTGTATAAATTTTTTCTCTTTATCCATAACCTTTTCAATTTGGGATGGAATTTTTAGCGTTGTACCGATAGTTTCCTCGACTACATCTAAAAATTTTACCGGATGAGCGGTTTCCAAAAATATGCCATAGGTATCTGGACGGTTTTCTTGATACTTTTTCAGTCCGAGATAGCCAACTGCACCGTGGGGGTCCGCAACGTATCCGCTGTCTTTATAAATTTTAAGGATAGCTTTTCGTGTTTCATCATCCGTGAAGGCATAAGATGAAAGGTTCTCTTTTAATGCCTCGAAATTATCTTGATACAAATGTTGTATACGGATGAAGTTGCTCGGGTCTCCGACATCCATGGCATTTGAAATAGTAGCGGTCGAGGGTTTCGGATTGTATTTGCCGGTCAGCATAAATTCGGGTACCGTGTCGTTTACGTTGGTAGCCGCCACAAAGTGTTTCACCGGTAGTCCGAGCCGCTGGGCTATCATACCTGCACAGATATTACCGAAATTCCCGCTGGGAATGGAGAAAACAATTTCTTTCTGTTTGTGTTCAACAGCTTTATATGCAAACAAAAAGTATAATAGTTGCGGCAACCAGCGTGCTACATTTATAGAGTTGGCAGAGGTCAGCTGCATTTCTTCCAATAATTCGTCATCTAAAAAAGCTGACTTCACCATTTTCTGACAGTCATCAAACGTTCCATCTACTTGTAGGGCCGTAATATTTTGGCCTAGCGTAGTAAGCTGGCGTTCTTGAATATCACTAACCTTTCCACTAGGGTATAAAATGACCACCTTTACACCATCGACTCCCAAGAAACCATTTGCCACTGCGCCTCCGGTATCTCCAGAAGTCGCTACCAATACAGTGACTTCAGATTTTTCATCCTTTGAAAAATAACCCAGGCATTGAGCCATAAACCGTGCCCCAACATCTTTGAATGCCATTGTGGGGCCATGGAAAAGCTCTAAGGTAGCCACACCGTGCTCTATCTCTACAATCGGGAAATCGAAGTCTAGTACCTCCTCTAAAATAGCTTTCAAAACGGAATTTGGTATATCATCGGAAACGAACTGCCGAATCGCTTGAAAGCCAATCTGTTGATGGGACAGATTAGCGAAGTCCTTGAAAAAAGATTCGGGTAGGGGAGTAATGCTTTCTGGAAAATATAAACCTCTGTCGGGGGCAATCCCTTGAATGACTGCATCTTTAAAGGAAACTTTTGGAGCTTGTTTGTTAAGGCTGTAATAGTTCATGTCAAAAATTGAGGTATGACTGATGAGAGGAAATCAGTTAATGTTTATATCGGATTTGGTGCTTACTAGGTATTCAAAGTGCAGTTATGCTACTTATAGAATGAATATGTTTTAGTTATGTATATCTCATTATCCAAAAAAATAGTGGTCATTTTACCTTGAGCAAAGGATTAAGGCTTCGCCCAGAGATTTAATTGAACCATCAACCTAGGGTCTTTTTTCTAGATTTAACAATGCAATAGTACCATCTTTAATATAACTACAGATTCAGGTAACCTATATATCTTTAGGTCCAAACTGTGATTTTCCCTTTTAAGAGAACTTGGTGCTCTGTGACAAAACCTTATCAAAATCATAGTTCTTTATCAAATGACGGGCTTTTAATTTTTACTTCATCGATATGAAATATTTTCATCAAATGCTGTCAAATCTTATGAACACCGGTGCTATTCACTTTGGAGACATGCACATCATAATCAATTCCTATTTTACGATAAACATCCTTCATTGCCCGAGCAACATGTAGTGCATTCTCTTCCCCCTTACTGAAAGCAAAAATTGACGGACCGGAGCCTGAGATACCGCATCCTAATGCACCTGCGTCCATGGAAACAGATTTCACCTTATCAAATCCCGGTATCAGTATAGATCGTATAGGCTCAACAATATGATCGACGAGGGAACGGCCGATAAGGCTATAGTCCTCAGTAAAAAGTCCCGCTACCAGCCCCCCTAAATTACCCCATTGCTTAATGCCATCGGCCAAGGTTATATTGGTTTTCAATATTTTTCGGGAATCGGAGGTGCGCACTTCGATTTGTGGGTGAATTACCGTGGCCCAAAGTTGTTTGGGACTGGGAATTGGAACAATATCGAGAGGATCATAGCTGCGTACCAACGTAAATCCACCAAATAGGGCAGGGGCTACGTTATCGGCATGTGCCACACCGCTGGCAAGGCGTTCGCCTTCCATGGCAAATTTTACTAGCTCTGTTTTTGAAAAAGGCCTACCTAGCAGTTCGTTCATTGCCCATACCGCACCAGTAGAACTGGCTGCGCTACTACCGATGCCACTACCTGCCTTGATTTTTTTATACATTTCGATTTCGAACCCGCCTTCGTAATTACTATCGGCCAAAAGAGCCAATCCTGCTACACCAGCAACATTCAAATGGGTTTCAGTGGGCAGGTTCTGACCGGTCAATTTGGTGATACGAATCCCTTTCTGCTCGACTTTACGGATAAGCATTTCATCGCCCACACTTTCCAATGCAACGCCAAGCACATCAAAACCACAGGATATATTGGCGATGGTAGCAGGACAGAAAATTTTTAGTTCGGTTGTGGCGTTCATAGTTTTTCTAAAAATTTCCTATGCGAATGATATCCGCAAAGATACCTGAAGCGGTAACATCTGCACCAGCTCCGGCACCTTTGATAATCATCGGCTGGTTCGGATAGCGCTCGGTATAGAATAATACAATATTATCGCTTCCCTCAAGATTATAAAAATCATGTCCTTTGGGAATCTGTTGTAACCCAACACTCGCATTTCCGTCATCGTATTGGGCTACATATTTCAATTTACTGCCTGCTTCCCGAGCGTCTTCATATAAATTCTGAAAGTCATTTTCATATTTCTTCAAGGAGGTAAAAAAATCATCGGTATTGTCCGTAGATAAACTCTCTTCCGGTAAAAAAGAAGAATTCGCTATATCTGATATTTCCAGCTTATTACCGCTTTCCCTAGCTAATATTAAGATTTTGCGCATGACATCGATGCCGCTCAAATCGATTTTTGGATCTGGCTCGGTAAAGCCTTCCGCTTTGGCCTGTTGTACTACGTCGTGAAATGTTGTCGTGTCATCAAAATTATTGAATACGAAATTCAGGCTCCCCGAAAGTACCGCTTGAATTTTAAGTACTTTATCGCCTGAGGCGATCAAATGTTTTAAGGTGTCTATAATAGGTAACCCGGCACCAACATTAGTTTCAAAGAGAAAAGGGGCATTATAGGTACGCGCTAAATCCTTAAGATTTTTGTAATTATCGTAATTGGACGAGCAAGCGATTTTATTGCAGGTGACTACAGAAATACTGTTACTGAGATAAGAGTGATAGGTTGATGCTACCTCATCGCTAGCGGTATTGTCAACGAAAATGGAGTTGCGGTAATTCAATGTTTGTACGGTCTCAAAAAATCCAATTTTGTCCGCTGTTTGACCTTTTTCCAATTCAGCTTCCCAATCTTTCAGGGAAATACCGTTTTCATTGAAAGTCATGGTACGGGAATTAGATATACCGATAATCCGAATATTCAGCTTAAGGTTTTCCTTCAAAAATTTACGTTGTTGACGCACTTGCGCTAAAAATTTGGCGCCGACGTTTCCAACGCCCATAACAAAAAGGTTCAGCTGTTTGATGTTTTCTTCAAAAAATTCTTCATGCAGGGCGTTCAAGGCTTTTTTCACGTCGCTTTTGGTAATAACGGCGGAAATATTTCTTTCGGAAGCACCTTGCGCAATGGCCCTTATATTTACGTTGTTGCGACCCAAAGTGCTGAACATTTTACCGCTTAGGCCCTGATGGTGTTTCATGTTATCGCCAACCAAGGCGATAATAGCCAAATCCTTTTCTGCAATGGCAGACTTTATCTTTCCACGTTCAAGTTCATAATCAAAAGCGGTGTTGACAACTTGAACTGCATGTTCAATATCGTCTGCTGAGATGCCAACGCAAATCGAATGCTCTGAGGAGGCCTGTGTGATGAAAACGACGCTAATATCTGCTAGTGAAAGCACTTCGAAAAAACGCTTTGATATTCCTGGTATCCCAACCATTCCAGGACCTTCAAGGGACAAGAGCGCCATATTTCCGACGTGGGTAATACCCCTAACGGTCTTTCCTTTTTCATTCTGATTCTTGGTAATAAGGGTTCCGGCATCTTCTGCAGCGAATGTATTCTTAATACGGATGGAAATCCCTTTAGCCAAGACGGGCTGTATTGTTGGGGGATAAAGCACCTTGGCCCCAAAATGCGAAAGTTCCATGGCTTCTTCATAGGAAATATGAGGTATGGCCTTGGCCTGCTTTACCAGTTTTGGGTTGGCGGTATACATTCCGCTAACGTCTGTCCAAATTTCCAATACTTCGGCATCAATAGCAGCTGCTACAATGGCAGCGGTATAATCTGATCCGCCCCGACCCAAGGTAGTTGAATTCCCATTTTCGGATGAAGCGATGAATCCGGGCATTACTATAATTTTGTTCGGTTCATTCAAGAAATACGCAGCACAGTTGGCATTGGTAGTTTCGAAATTGACGCTTGCTTTTCCAATGCCTATAAACGTTTTAATCAGTTCCCGACTGTCCTTATAATGGGCTTCCAAATTTTCCTGTATAAAGAACTCGCTAATAATGTAGGAAGATAAAAGTTCGCCATAACTGACAATTTTGTCGGATAGCCGGGGCGTTATTTCTCCAATGAGGAAAGCACCTTCAAGTAGCGTCTCCAAGGTATTGATGTCACTTTTCACCTTGCTTAAGACCTGGCTTTGGGCATTTATGGGAATTAGTTCTTTTACCGTAGTTAAATGTCTATCTTCAATTTCCTTTAAAATAACTTTATATTCTACGTTCTGAACCGAAGCCAATAAGGCTGCATGCAAAAGTTGGTCGGTAACCCCACCGAACGCGGAAACTACCACGATGGTCTTATCGGTCGCTGTATTGGCAACGATATCTTTGACCATGGTTATATTTTTGGCATTGGCAACGGAAGTGCCCCCGAATTTTAAGACTTTCATGTTTGTGGATGTATAAACGGAAGAATGACGTTTAGTTCATATAGTTTTGAGGTAAAAACTTATATTTTGAAAAGCTCCAAAAGTAGTATTTTTAGGCGCTTAAACAAATTTTTAACTCCAGTTGTTATACGACCAAGCTACTAAGTTCTGGCTTGGTCGCATAATTGAAATCGTAGTTCGTATATAGCTATGACATCAAAAAAAAATTTGCCGAACTTCATATAAGTTCCCAACACAATCAAAATAGCGATGACCGGTTGGTTAAAAAAAACGAATTGTTTATGAAAATATTTTCCTCAAAACAGGTGTATGACGCCGATAAGGCCACCCTTAAGAAACAGAATATTACCAGTGATGAACTGATGGAAAGGGCCGCGACCCAATTGTTCAACTGGTTGCATTTACGATTGCAGGGCGGCCAAGTGAAAATTCGTATTTTCTGTGGTATCGGTAACAATGGTGGGGACGGACTGGCATTGGCGCGCCAACTTCAAGAGCACGGCTACAATTTAACTGTTTATATAGTCAATTATAGCAAAAAACGCTCCGATGATTTCTTAGTCAATCTGAAACGTTTAAAAGATAAAAAGGTATGGCCTGAATTTTTGGGTGATGGCGATGATTTACCTGAAATAGACCGGGAAGATATCATCGTAGATGCCATTTTTGGGATTGGATTGAACCGGCCGCCTGAAAATTGGGTGGTCGAATTGTTCCAACATCTGCATCGTTCGCAGGCCTTTACGTTGTCCGTTGATATTCCTTCGGGATTATTTACGGATGCGGTGCCTTCAGATGAAAAGGCCGTGGTTCTCGCAAACCACACCTTAAGTTTTCAAGTGCCTAAACTTATTTTCTTTCTTCCGGAAACGGGACGATTTACCGAACAGTGGGAACTTTTGGATATAGGTTTGGATTCGGAATTTTTGAACGAAACCGATACCGACTACGAACTTATAGGCAAGAACGAGGTACTATCGTACTATATTCCAAGAGAAAAATATGGACATAAAGGCACGTACGGACATAGTTTAATTATTGGGGGCAGTTATGGAAAAATTGGGGCTGTGCATTTATCGGGCAAAGCTTGTTTGCATGTGGGGAGTGGATTGGTTACGACCTACGTGCCGAAATGTGGCTATATTCCTTTGCAAACCAATTTTCCGGAAGCGATGGTCATTACGGATGAAGATGAGCAATGTATTTCGAAAATCAATTTTAATATTGATCCTACCGTTATTGGAATTGGTATGGGTTTGGGTAAGGATTTGAAGACGGTGCAGGCGTTTTCCGATTTTCTTGATACGAATAAAAAACCTTTGGTGATTGATGCCGACGCCTTGAATATACTTTCGGAGCATAAGAAGCTTCTAAAAAAAATACCATCCAAAACCGTGTTGACCCCGCATCCTAAAGAACTTGAAAGGCTCATCGGTAAATGGAATAACGACTTTGACAAATTGGAAATAGCCAAGGCATTTTCAAAAGAATACGATTGTGTTTTGGTCATAAAGGGTGCAAATACCATCACGATTTATGACGGAAAGGGTCATGTAAGCACCACAGGAAATCCCGGAATGGCTACTGGTGGAACAGGTGACATTTTAACGGGAATGATTACAGGACTTATAGCACAGGGATATACGCCGTTGCAAGCGGCTGTTTTTGGCGTTTATCTTCATGGAAAGGCGGGGGATATTTCCGTAGAAAAAACAGGATATCAGGCTTTAATTGCTTCAAACGTAATTGCGGGTATTGGTAAAGCTTTTTTAGATTTATTCAATGTTCAACAACAAGATCATTCGGCTAAGGATGCTGAAAATACATAACGTGGACTAGTTAATAGTAAGCTATAGTATCTGATTTTCTGTAAGTTGCATTTGCATATTATATTTTATCGGAGTACCTTATGCTTATAAAAGTAGTACCAAACTATGTCTACGTTTAACGTTAATGCAGACTTAGTTCCCCTTTTCAGCGGATTGGTTACAGGTCTTAAACCTTTTGCCGATGCCCAGCAGATTTCCTTGCGTTTTACCGCAGAGGTACAGCATCTGTATGCATCCTATAATCCCGCAGATGTATTGGCGGAAATAACGGTTTTTTTAAGCCGCATTATTACCTTTACCCCGCAGTCATATGCCATAAATGTAGCTATCGGGATATGCCAAAATTCTTCCGGTCGATGCATAATCTCCATAGAAAATACGGGCGTTGATCTTTCTCGGGTAGTAGAGATTTTGTCAACAATTAGCAAAGGCCTACAAATTACAAAGTTAGATAAGGGTACCCTTTTTCATATAGAGATTCCTGTAAGTCTTAGCTCCGAAGACATCATAACTCCGGAGTTTAACGGACAGCTCACTCCCAAAAAATATCCTTTTTATTTTTCCGCAGTCTCCAAAAGATTAGCATCGCATTTCTCGGGTAAAAAGCATTTAGAAAAGACATTGTCACGGCTAAATCTGATTGACGGTGTTTTTATAAAAAAAGTGAATGCGGTAATAGAAGCCAATATGTCCGATTCCGAATTTAAAGTAGATACTTTGGCCAATGCCATGGCGTTAAGCCGCTCACATTTATATCGAAAAATGAAGTTGTTTACCAATATGTCTCCCCAAGAATATCTAAGGTTCTTTCGATTAGAACGGGCTAAGAAGATGTTGCAGTCCAAAGCTATAGAAGTTAACGTGAGTGAAGTATGTTATCAAACCGGTTTTGCCAGTAAAAGTCATTTTACAAGGGTTTTTCAAAAAGAGTTCGGTTTTAATCCCTCTGAGCTAAAATAGGGCGGCTACAACCTACGGGCAAATTTTCGCAACCCAGGGTCAATTGCTGCGGTTGGGTTTAGATTAATTTTGAGCATACCTAACCTTTAAATCATACACTATGGATCAGCTAAAGAAAAACCGGGAGTTTATTATTAAATATTATAACACGATATCAGGGGCCGCAAAGACTCCTGAACTATGCGCAAAATTCGCAACCGATAATAAATTATTGAATCATATCGCATTTTTTGAGGGTGCTTTCCCCAAGTATGAACTTTTTATAGAAGAAATGATGACCGAGGGTAATAAGGTCATCGTACAGGGAAGAGCCACTGGCATTCATCAAGGGGCCTTAAACGGTATTACTGCAACCGGTAAAAAGATGGATTTACCATTTTGTATCCGATATACTATAGAAAATAATATAATTATTGACCATTGGTTGATTGCCGACCAAATCATATTGATGGAGCAGTTAGGCGTTATGGCTGCAGCCGCTGAAGAATCCAATCACTAATTAATCATTGAAAAAATGAAAAAAATAGTATTTAGTATAGTCATTGGTATTTTATTGTCTTGCGGAGAAGAGCAGTCATCGATTACCGATAAAACTATTTCTGATGAATTAGCGAAACATAAAGCGCAAGATTCCCTTGAAACTACTACAAAAGAATTCATTGAAGCATATGTTGCCGCTATCAATACCCCCGATTGGAAGGCCAATATTACAGAATATCTTGAACCCGATTCCGATAATTTTCTAAAACAACATACTGCATTTAGGGCGTCTTTTCCGAACTATAAATCGACCATTAAGCATTTGATTGTTGATGGTGATGAGGCAATTGTTTGGTTGAACAATACAGCCACTTATACTTCCACATACACATTTGAAGATATTGATATACAAGAAGTGTTTAACGGCATCGAGGCTAAAAATCAAAATATTACTTGGCATGAAACTTGGTTTTTTAATGTTGTCGAAGGGCGTTTCGGCGGCAAATGGGATTTTTTAAAGGATAATTATGCAGTTTTGGATGGATTGAAATAGTATTGATACCTGCTATTCATATAATAAACTGTTCCTTTATATCGTGTTGTACCATACCATACTAAATCATTAGTTGTGGTGAATAGTTATTTAGCAATACATATGTATTTTTCTTTTCGTCGGTATTATCTCCTACAATCTGACAAACTCTAATACCCTTGGAATATATTTAAGAAAAATTAAGGCAATCAAATCCTTAGCTTACTTATTGGGTGCCGTTCCGTCAGCATTGGAAAGGTATGCTAGGGAGCAATGGACACCTTTATCAAAAATAAAGCACTAGATGACAAATCTTGCTTGATTAAGGGTCAAGAGTGATGACATTAATATGCAATACGTAAACCACTTAATTTTTGATAGTGAAATGCTTGGTAATTTTTAGTTTTTTCAAAACCGTTTCGGAGATACTAACATTTCAAAAGAAGCATTACATATATGGGGCAAAGGATAGATTAGGGTTTAGACAATCTGGCTCAAAGTACTGAGCCGATACACTTTAGAAATCTACTTATTATAATTTTTATGGTAAAATAAGGAAATCTATTACTGTTGAATTGAACACTTTTTCTTAAAAGAAATAGACAATTGGTTTTTTAGAATTAGCTGCGAAATTCATTTTACCCTAACACGCTTCTTAACCCATTCCAATGCATTATCGAACTCGATAAAGAATTTCATAGGCTTTTTGTAGAAAAGTTTTTCAATTTTAAAATTATGCATATCGATTTCTTTTACGGAAACGATAGCGAATGCCTTTAAGTTATTCAACTGGCGAAGATAGGTATAGGTAATCGGGTCAACAGCATACGAGTTTTTACGAAGGCTGATAATTCCGAAGTTTTTATTTCTGAAGTGTATTTCGGTAATACCGATGACTTGATAGGCGGTTTCCATGGTAAGGGTCGCGTCTTCGTCAAAAAGGGTTATAATATAGTTGTCGAATACTTGAATTTTTGCATTTTCTACCTCATATTCCCTCACGATAATTTTCTTCTTCGGCCGTTCCACTTTCATTATGTTCTAAAGTTATAGCGTTCTCACTGCTCTTGCACGAAAGTAGACCTAAGTGGGGCATTGGTACAAATTACTAGACAAATGACTCAAATATCGTTTGTATTGCGTATTAAATTAAAATAGTCCAAAATTTATTTTTTTAAAGCTAATCGTATTGAAAAAGGGAACCAATTTACGGTTCCCTTTTTTTGAATTTAAAACGTATAATAAGCTAGTGTTAGATAAACTTCTTTTAAAAGATAGCGACTTACAAATCAGCTGCCTATTCAGTCTTGGAAGACGCCTCCGACTTCTTTATATTGATTGTGAGCTCGTCAGTTTTCTCATCAAGATCCATCTTAATCGTATCACCTTCCTCTAGTTTTGAATTGACAATTTCCTCTGCAAGCGCGTCTTCGATATACTTTTGAATTGCACGTTTCAATGGTCTTGCTCCATATTGCTTATCAAAACCTTTTTCAGCAATATAGTCTTTGGCCTTGTCGGATAGTTTCAATTCATATCCGATGTCTTTAATACGCATAAAGAGCTTGCGCAGTTCAATATCAATGATTTTATGGATGTCTTCACGCTCAAGCGGATTGAACACCACCACATCATCGATACGGTTCAGGAATTCCGGTGCGAATGCCTTTTTTAGGGCACCTTCGATAACACTCTTCTGATGGGTATCTTCTTGTGCCTTCATGGCAGCGGTACCAAAACCAACGCCTTGTCCGAAATCTTTTAACTTACGGGCCCCGATGTTCGAGGTCATTATGATAATGGAATTCCGGAAGTCTATTTTTCTTCCAAGGCTATCCGTTAGATAACCGTCATCCAATACTTGTAATAACATATTGAATACATCGGGATGCGCCTTTTCTACCTCGTCAAGTAAAATAACGGAATAAGGTTTACGACGTACTTTTTCGGTCAATTGACCGCCCTCTTCATAACCGACATATCCCGGAGGTGCTCCGACCAAGCGTGAGATGGCAAATTTTTCCATATACTCGCTCATGTCGATACGTATAAGGGCGTCTTCGGAATCGAAAAGCTCTTTGGCCAATACCTTCGCCAATTGCGTTTTACCAACTCCTGTCTGTCCTAAAAATATAAAGGAACCAATAGGTTTGTTAGGATCTTTAAGTCCTGCACGATTACGTTGTATCGCCTTGGCCACTTTGGCTACCGCTTCATCTTGACCGATAACATTGGCCTTTATGAGGTTAGGCAATTCGGCAAGCTTGTTGCTTTCGGCTTGTGCGATACGATTTACGGGTATGCCGCTCATCATAGAGACCACGTCTGCTACATTGTCTTCGCTGACAGTTTCTTTATGCTGTTTGCTATCTTCTTCCCATTGTTCTTGGGCCGATGCTAAATCTTTTTCGAGACGCTTTTCATCGTCCCGAAGTTTAGCGGCTTCTTCGTATTTCTGTTTTTTAACAACCGAATTTTTTAGCTCACGTACATCCTCAAGCTGTTTCTCAAGCTCCAGGATTTGTTTAGGAACATCCATATTAATGATATGAACACGAGAACCTGCCTCATCAAGGGCATCAATAGCCTTGTCGGGAAGAAAACGGTCCGTCATATAGCGGTTCGTCAATTTTACGCATGCAATAATTGCTTCTTCTGTGTAAATGACGTTGTGGTGATCTTCATACTTCTGTTTGATGTTATGAAGAATTTCAATAGTTTCATCCACAGAAGTAGGTTCTACGATCACTTTTTGAAAACGACGTTCAAGAGCACCATCCTTCTCGATGTACTGTCGATATTCATCTAGGGTGGTAGCACCGATACATTGAATTTCGCCTCGGGCTAAAGCGGGTTTGAACATATTGGATGCATCTAAGCTTCCTGTTGCGCCACCTGCCCCAACAATGGTGTGTATTTCATCAATAAATAGGATGACATCATTATTCTTCTCCAATTCGTTCATTACGGCTTTCATCCGCTCTTCGAACTGACCACGATATTTGGTTCCGGCTACTAAGGATGCCAAATCTAAAGTGACCACTCTCTTATTATAGAGAATTCTGGAAACCTTTTTATTGATGATGCGCAGTGCAAGACCTTCCGCGATGGCACTTTTACCTACGCCAGGCTCACCTATCAATAGCGGATTATTTTTCTTTCTTCTACTTAATATTTGCGAAACCCGTTCAATTTCTTTTTCACGGCCAACAACTGGGTCAAGTCGATTTTCCTCGGCCATTTTGGTGAGGTCCCGTCCGAAATTATCAAGTACCGGGGTTTTCGATTTCTTGTTCCCTTTCTGCCCTGGTGTAGCACCAAATGCACTTTCCTTTCCTTCATCATCATTCTCACTGGGGAAAGATTCCGCAGTCGGTGTGTCGATAATATTGTCGTCGCTGGTAATCATGAATTTGAACTGTTCTTTGACCCCGTCATAGTCCACCTTAAGTTTATGGAGCAATTTCGTTGTCGGGTCATTTTCGTTACGTAAAATACAAAGTAGTAAATGCGCCGTATTTATAGACGAACTCTGAAAAAGCTTAGCCTCTAAAAAAGTTGTCTTAAGCGCACGTTCTGCCTGCCTTGTCAGATGCAGGTTCTTTTTATCTTTTTGAATTGTATTCGGATTGGGGTTTGAAGGGCTAAGTATTTCAACTTTTCTTCTTAAGTGATCTAAATCTACCTCTAAGGCATCCAAGATACTTATGGCTTTTCCGTTCCCGTCGCGCAAAAGCCCCAACATCAAATGCTCGGTACCGATAAAATCGTGCCCGAGGCGAAGTGCTTCCTCTTTACTATACGCTATTACATCCTTAACTCTGGGTGAGAAATTATCGTCCATATATATTATCCTTTCGTCAGTACTAAATGGGCATCCTATAAATCTATTACTTCAATTTAATTCAATGAAGTCGCTAAAACCCCTAAAATGCCGTTCATTAGTCTATAAAATTAATAAAACATTACTAATCTAACGCAAATAGTGTTCCTATATTAGATAAAGTAGTTCGAATTGCCGAAAAAAGGATATGAATACCTGAAAATTATAAATTTCATAATCAAAAATAAATCGTAATGAAAGTGTTGATAAATTGTTTATTAATGTAGATACCGTTTGCTTTGAAGGCCGTGATTTTGCGTATATTAGCGTGTTTTTTAAGTAAGATTTTTTAACTTAATTTATTAGGATTTTAAAATGGCGGAAGGAGAAAAATTGATTCCTATCAATATCGAAGACGAAATGAAATCGGCATACATCGACTATTCTATGTCGGTCATTGTGTCACGTGCGCTTCCCGATGTCAGGGATGGCCTTAAACCGGTGCATCGACGGGTTTTGTACGGAATGCATGAATTGGGTGTGCGCTCATCTAGCGCACATAAAAAATCGGCTCGTATCGTAGGTGAAGTACTCGGTAAATACCATCCGCACGGTGATACTTCCGTGTATGATTCCATGGTTAGAATGGCACAGGAATGGAGTCTTCGCTATATGCTTGTTGACGGCCAGGGAAACTTTGGTTCCGTCGATGGTGACAGCCCAGCGGCAATGCGATATACGGAAGCCCGAATGCGCAAGATAGCCGATGACATGCTGGCGGATATTGATAAGGAAACCGTTGACCATCAGCTCAATTTCGATGATTCACTGGAAGAACCTACCGTTTTACCGACCCGAATACCCAATTTGTTGATTAACGGGGCATCCGGTATTGCTGTCGGTATGGCCACCAACATGCCGCCCCATAATCTTTCAGAAGTAGTTGACGGTACTGTTGCCTATATCGAAAACAACGATATAGAGATTGACGAACTCATTACACACATCAAAGCACCTGATTTTCCTACCGGTGGCACTATATATGGGTATGATGGTGTAAAGGAAGCATTTCATACCGGACGTGGCCGTGTCAAGATCAGGGCCAAGGCGGAAATTGAAGAAGTACAAGGCAAGGAATGTATTATTGTTACCGAGATTCCCTATCAGGTCAACAAGGCCGATATGATCAAAAAGACGGCGGATCTGATCAATGATAAGAAAATTGAGGGTATATCTACAATTAGGGACGAGTCAGACAGAAATGGGATGCGCATCGTTTATATCCTAAAGCGAGATGCTATTCCCAACATCGTACTCAATACATTATATAAGTACACGGCACTACAATCATCCTTTAGCGTGAACAATATAGCGTTGGTCAATGGCCGGCCGCAGTTGCTTAATGTGAAGGAAATGATTCATTATTTTGTAGAGCATCGCCATGAGGTAGTGGTTCGCCGAACAACATATGAACTTAGGAAGGCAGAAGAAAGGGCGCATATTTTAGAGGGACTTATTATCGCTTCCGATAATATCGATGAGGTAATTGCCATTATAAGGGCTTCCTCAAATGCTGACGAGGCGCGCACAAACTTAATCGAGCGCTTCCAACTTTCCGAAATACAGGCCAAGGCTATCGTAGAAATGCGCCTACGCCAATTGACAGGGCTGGAACAGGATAAACTTCGGGCGGAGTTCGATGAGATTATCAAGACCATTGCAGATTTGAAGGATATCTTGGAGAAAAAAGATCGCCGGATGCAGATTATCAAGGATGAGCTTCTTGAAGTCAAGGAGAAATATGGTGACGAGCGCCGTTCCGTAATTAATTTGGCGGGCGGCGACCTAAGTATCGAGGATATGATTCCCGATGAGCAGGTAGTTATTACCATTTCTCATGCCGGATATATCAAAAGAACACCGCTTTCCGAATACAAGACCCAAAATAGGGGCGGGGTCGGCCAAAAGGCATCCTCGACCCGAAATGAGGATTTCTTGGAATACCTATTTGTAGGTACCAATCATCAATACATGTTGTTCTTTACCCAAAAGGGAAAATGCTTTTGGATGCGGGTATACGAGATTCCCGAAGGCAGCCGAACATCAAAGGGAAGGGCCATCCAAAATTTGGTCAGTATCGAACAAGACGATAATGTGAAAGCCTTCATCTGTACGCAGGATTTGAAGGACGAAGAATATGTCAACAGTCATTATGTCATTATGGCTACCAAAAAGGGTACGGTTAAAAAGACATCCCTGGAACAATATTCACGTCCACGCCAAAACGGTATCAATGCTATCGGGATTCGTGAGGACGACGAGCTACTAGAGGCGAAATTAACCACGGGCACCAGTCAAATTTTCTTGGGTCTCAAGTCTGGTAAGGCCATTCGTTTTGAAGAAGGCAAAACCAGACCCATGGGCAGAAATGCTTCCGGAGTACGTGGCATTCGTTTAGCGGACGATAAAGATGAGGTCATTGGCATGGTTTCAGTGCATGATTTTGAAGACAACATTCTAGTTGTTTCGGAAAACGGTTACGGTAAGCGTTCAAGTATTGACGATTATCGCATTACCAACCGAGGCGGCAAAGGCGTCAAAACGATTTCCATAACCAAAAAGACTGGCGGACTGGTTTCGATTAAGAATGTATCCGATACCGATGATTTGATGATTATTAATAAATCCGGCATTGCCATACGTATGGGGGTTGAAGATCTTCGAGTAATGGGTAGGGCCACACAGGGGGTGAAATTAATTAATCTGAAGGATAATGATTCCATCGCCGCAGTAGCCAAGGTCATGAAGGAAGAGGAAGTCGAAGAAACCGATATTCTGGATATCGACGTGGATGCGGATACCGAAAACACAGATTTGAACATCGGGAACGAAGACATCGATGACGATGGCACGGACCTTGATATTGATGAAACCGATGAAGCTAAAGAATAAAGGGATGCCATTAGGGTATTTCTATAAAATTTGTATTTTGCAGCCAATTCTGAAATAATTTACAGGTCTGAATGAATCACTAATTTAACTTTAATGAAAATGAAAACTAGATTTTTAATACTTGCAACATTATGTTTTTCCTTTGCCGGATTCTCGCAAAAGAAAGAAATGAAAACTGCAGAAAAAGCACTGAAAGATAGTAATGCCACCGCCGCTAAAACTGCGCTTTCATCCATCTCAGCAATGATGGAGTCAGCAGAAGATCCAAAAGATCAAGCGGAATATTATTTTTTATTAGGAAATACAAATGGGCAATTAGCCAAAAAAGGGGACAATGCCTCATTGGAATCCGCCGTGACCGCATACCAAAAAGTAATTGAAATTGAAGAGAAAAGCGGAAAGGGTAAATTCAGCGATGACGCAAAGCAACAACTTACTGCGCTTACTGCCGATTTGGTAAATTCTGCCGTTGAGGATAATGGAAATAAGAAATTCGAAGAGGCTGCTGAGAAACTTTATCTTAGCTACAAAATTAGCCCTCAAGATACTTCCTATTTATACTATGCCGCAAGTAGTGCCGTCAATGGAGGGCATTACGAAAAGGCTTTGACCTATTATGAAGAACTTCAAGAAGTTGGATACGATGGTAGTGGCATGATTTACAAGGCCACTAACATAGAAACCGGTGAAGTAGAGGAGATGGATAAGAACCAGAGAGACCTAATGGTGAAATCAGGTAGTTATAAAGACCCAGCTGATGAAAAATCTCCATCAAAAAAAGCGGAAATCGTAAAGAATACGGCTTTAATCTACACACAGTTAGGACAAGACGATAAAGCTTTGGAAGCCTATCAGACTGCTCGAGAAAGCAATCCTGATGATGTAAATCTTATTCTTAACCAAGCCAATTTGTACTACAAAATGGGTGATAAGGATAAATTTAAGGAACTAATGGCCGAAGCGACTGCAATGGCACCGGACAATCCCGATTTGCAATATAACATCGGCGTAATTAATATGGAGCAAGGTAACTTGGAAGCTGCCCGTGAAGCTTACAAGAAAACGCTTGAAATCGATCCTGGATATACCAATGCACAATTGAACCTATCGACCACTTATGTGAACGAGGGAAATGAATTGATCGATGAGATGAACGCTTTAGGAAATTCTAAAGCGGATGTTGCGAAATATGATGAACTAAAGAAGAAAAAGGACGATTTGTTTACGCAAGGTGCAACTGTTTTAGAAGACGCGTTGAAAACTAATCCAGGTAACCAAGGTATTCTTACCCAACTCAAGAATATTTACGGTGCCATGGGGGACAACGACAATTTTATGCGCCTGAAAAATTTATTGGAAGAGAGTGGAGGTGATGCCGAAGCCACTGAAGAAGGTAAGTAAGCCACATTTACCTCTTAAAATTTAAGAAATCCCTGGAGTATTTTTACTTCGGGGATTTTTTTTGCGTTCTAGAAAGCTAGTGTCAAACGTCGTTTATACAATTTTTTTGATGACCCTTAGCTGATAGGAATAGGTGCCCTCATCCGCATTAAATATTCCTGTATGATCTAAACGGTCGATGCGTACTTTTCCATCTACATGAATGATATAGTTATGGGCCATTATAATACCTACGTGATAAATTTCACCGTTTTTATCATCAAAAAAAGCAAGATCGCCCGGTTCACTCTCCTCTATGAAACTTAAGGGATTTCCTTGGGCAGCCTGTTCCGAAACACTTCTTAATAATGCATATCCATTAATTTTATAAACCATTTGGGTTAGGCCTGGGGCATCGATTCCGAAAGGCGTTTTACCACCCCACAAGTAAGGTGCATTTAAAAACAGTAGGGCAGTCTGAACCAAATCTCCCTTATCACTTTTTGAGGAGTCCCTATTATCTTCATATACATGGGAAAGTAATGCAGCATTTTGTGGAGACGACCCAATAGTAATTGGCAGTAAAACAGAGGTCGAAGTTTCTACGAACGAAATGAGTTCGCTATTACACTTATGATTTTTAGATTTTTCCAATCTATCAAACACATCGTGATGAAGGAATTCGATTTGGGTATTACTTACCCATCCTTCACAATTATCGTAAGTAATGCGAATCTTACTCCATGATTTTCGACACTCTAAAACCTTAAAGTATTCTCCGTACAAGACTTGGGAAACCATTTCGGCCGTATCGTCGGGATTCAATCGGACAGGAACTATACTTAGGGGACAAATACCAAATTGCATGGGCGAAGCTTACGGAAGTATCTTGAATAATTATCTTTCTACGATGATTGCAGAGGCACCACCTCCACCATTACAAATGGCTGCAGCTCCTATTTTACCATTATTTTGCTTCAGCACATTGAACAAGGTGATCAAAATACGCGCTCCCGAACATCCCAAGGGATGGCCAAGACTAACGGCACCCCCATTTACATTGACATTTTTATCCGAAAGACCCAATAATTTCATATTGGCAAGACCGACTACGGCAAAAGCTTCGTTAAATTCAAAAAAGTCGATATCCTCGATTTGAAGTCCCGCTTTGGCAATGGCCAAAGGCAGAGCCTTGGCAGGTGCTGTCGTAAACCATTCCGGAGCCTGTGCTGCATCGGCAAAGCTTCTAATTTTCGCCAATGGGGTAAGCTTTAGTTCCTTAGCCTTTTCTGCACTCATCAGTATGAGAGCCGCTGCCCCGTCGTTGATGGTAGAGGCGTTGGCCGCAGTAACGGTACCGTCTTTTGAGAAAGCGGCGCGAAGGGCCGGAATCTTCTTTATATTCACATTCCTATACTCCTCATCTTCGGTCACTATTACAGGTTCCCCACGTCGTTGTGGAACGGATACCGGAACTACTTCATCTGCAAACTTTCCGGCCTTCCATGCATTTGCTGCCCGGTTATAGGATTGAACGGCATACGTATCTTGATCTTCACGGCTAAAATTATATTTTGTAGCACATGCATCTGCACAAACACCCATAGCATTCTGGTCGTAAACATCGACTAAACCATCCTTTTGCATCCCATCTATCATTGTAGTGGGCCCGAACTTTTGACCATTTCGTAGATAGAGGTAATGTGGTATGAGACTCATGTTCTCCATCCCCCCGGCGATAGCTATAGATATATCACCCAAAGCGATAGCCTGCGCCGCCTGCATTACCGCTTTCATTCCGGAAGCACATACTTTATTAACAGTCGTACAGGGGACAGAATCCGGCAAACCGGCAAAAATGGCCGCCTGCCTTGCCGGAGCTTGACCCGCTCCCGCTTGTACCACATGGCCCATTATCACTTCATCGATAAGACTTGGGTCAAGGTTAATTTTATCAATGGCACCCTTAATAGCTGTCGCACCAAGAAGAGGGGCGGGTACGGTTGACAAAGTACCCATAAAACTTCCTATAGGCGTACGTGCCGCCGATACTATAACCACTTCTTTCATTGCAATGAATTTATTCTATTTATTCGTCAAATATACAGATTTTAACCAGTAGTCATCCCGTTAACGGATGTCTGGTAATTGGTTGTTTATGATTCCATGGGACGGATTGCTACTAATTAAGTGGTTGTAAATACAAGGCTTGAGAGGACCAGTTATGTTAGCCCGATGGCACTTAGGTTCAAAGTATACGATGTGTTGTTCGACTATATGGCTTTCGGCACTGTATTATTTTCTATTTTTGACGTAGAAATCATTTTCATGCAAAATTTTTTAGACCGACTGTTTAGAAACCAATCCCTGATATACAAATACTTTCTATATCTCGTATCGGTCGGTTGCATTGTCTTCTTTTTTCCAAAGGGCGGTAAATTCAAGTATGAGTTTCAAAAAGGGAAGCCTTGGCAGTATGAAAATCTTTATGCCCCCTTTGATTTTTCCTTAAAAAAAGACAAAGAAGAACTGACCCGGGAGAAAGACTCCGTACAGCAGAACAGTATTGTATATTTTCGGTATGACACCTCGGTCAAAGAAGCGGTATACGAGAATTTAGAAAAAGAATTCCCCATTGTTTTTTCGCCGGATGATCATAAGAGGAATGCGTTGAAGGTTCTACGAAAGGCCTCCGATGAAATTCTGGATAGTTTGTATTTCAACGGGATTCTCGAAAAAACAAGCGGAAAACAATCCCGAAGGCAAATTTATCTCGTCAAAAATAACGAAGCCAAGCAGATTCGTTTCAAAGATTTGGTGCGCATTCAGAACTTACAGAATGTTGTAAAAATATTTTTGGAAAGGAACAATCTAAACGATTTCGATGAAGATTACCAACAACTTTTCTTCGATATCGTAAAGCCAAATGTGAGGTATGACAATAGTTTTTCGGATAAGGTCTTGCAGGATGAACTTTCGAAAATATCGAGTACGAGGGGTTCGGTAGACGAAGGGAAGTTGATTGTCGCGAAGGGTGAAGTTGTCGAGGCCGATAATCTTAAGATTTTGAATTCGTTAAAGGCGGAATATGAATCCGAGCTATGGGCATCCTATAACTATTACTTTATCCTTTTCGGCTACACGGTATTGGTTGCTCTAGTATTGCTCATGTTATTTCTATTTCTCAATAAATACAGACCTGAAATTTTCGATAACAATACCAAGGTCAGCTTTATATTTTTTAACATATTACTAATGGTCTTTGTAACGACCCTCGTGGTTAAATATGATGAAACCTATGTTTTTGTAGTGCCATTATGTATACTTCCGCTTCTCTTAAAAACTTTTTTTGATGCCCGTCTTGGACTCTTAGTTCATGTACTTACCGTATTGATCTTAGGGTTTGTAGTACCCAATAGTTTTGAATATATTTTTCTACAGATAATTGCAGGTATTGTAACCATATTAACGGTTTCAGAGCTCTACAAAAGAGCTAATCTCTTTATAACCGTAGCACAGATAACCTTGATATATATCATCGGCTATCTAGCATTTCACATTATACACGAGGGAAGCCTCGAAAATATAATTTGGTTTACGCTAGGCTCATTTTTGTTGAGCGGTATGATTACCTTGTTCGTACAACCTTTAATATATGTTTACGAAAAACTTTTCGGTTTAGTTTCAGACGTCTCACTTTTGGAACTTTCCGATACGAATTCCAAACTATTGAAAGAACTTTCTAATAAGGCACCGGGTTCTTTTAATCACAGCTTGCAGGTTGCGAATCTCGCGGAGGCCGCCGCTAACGAAATTGGAGCCAATGCAATGCTGGTTAGGGTAGGTGCTCTGTATCACGATATTGGTAAGATGCTGCATCCGAGCTTTTTTACCGAAAATCAGATTACCAATGTAAACCCTCATGACGAGTTGCTGCCAAAAGAAAGTGCAAAAATTATTATCAATCATGTAATTGACGGTATTGAGTTAGCTCGTAAGAACAACCTTCCAGATCGGGTGATTGACTTTATCCGCTCACACCATGGTTCAACGTTAGTATATTATTTTTATAAAAAGCAACAAGAATTAGAGGAAGATGTCGATGAGGCAGCTTTCCGGTACCCGGGACCTTTGCCATTTTCAAAGGAAACGGCCATACTAATGATGTCAGATTCTGTAGAGGCTGCTTCTAAAAGTCTTAAGAATCCGACTTTTTTGATGATCGATGAATTTGTAGATAAAATAATCGCAGGACAGATGGCTGCCGATCAGTTTATAAATGCGGATATCACTTTTAAAGAAATTGAAATCATTAAAAAGGTACTTAAACAAAAGCTGACCAATATCTATCACTTACGAGTAGAATATCCTGAATGACAGCGGTTCGAAAATTTGATTGTTTTCTAAAGGCTTATTAGAAATTCAAATGAAGTAAAAGGATAATCGCTTAGCTAAAAAAAATCTTATAAATAGTTGCTTTATACTATTGTAAAAATGTACATTTGCAACCGCTTTCGAGCAATGTTCATTACAAAATTTAGGAGAGGTGCCTGAGTGGCCGAAAGGAACGGTTTGCTAAATCGTCGTACACCAAAAGTGTACCCAGGGTTCGAATCCCTGTCTCTCCGCAAAATGCTGCGTGAGAACAGAATTTTAAATTGATAACCGATTCGGGGTGTAGCGTAGCCCGGTTATCGCGCCTGCTTTGGGAGCAGGAGGCCGCAGGTTCGAATCCTGCCACCCCGACCAGTAAACATAGGGTTTCCAAGAGATTGGAGACCCTTTTGTTTTTCTTGGGTACAACATAGGTACAACAAATCCCGGATTTCGTTCTTCATTCAATCTTAGCTTTAGTTAAGAGACTTCTTTTAATTAAAAGCGATTGATATCTTTTTTTGGAACAAATTTGACCTTATTCTTAGATTTCCGTAGTTGAGGAACTACTACTTTAGGTACCCTTCTCAGTTTATTTTGTAAGTTTAAATAAACGTGGGAATATGTAAACCAAAGCTCTGTAGATAGAAATAGGTTTATTTAAACTATGGGCAGTCAGATTTTAGTGCCGAAAATAGTTGGTTTTACGAGACCAATCGAAATGGAGCAGAAAGTTCGTTCCCTAAATTTATGTCGGGTAAGCAATGGTTCAATTATAATATTGCATGCTTCAATCCGCTAGGGTTCTTTCTATATAAGATCTTACATCGGATAGGTAATTTTCGGTCCTTCCGAGATTTACCCTCCTGACGTCGATGTTCCCGGAAAGCGCCAGTAGGATATTGTTGAACGTTGCACTTTCATAAAGATCCGGGTCCGAAAGGGACTGCTTTCTGCTGTCGTAGTTGAAGAATATGGGAACCGCGTATTCGTAAAGTATAAGTTTAAGGTTTTCCTGCTGAATGTCAACGGCCCTATATTGCGAATGCAACCGGTTCAGCTTGATATTGATGGAATCGTTCAGAAGTGCAAGACCCCCATTGGATTTCAGGCTCTCGAAGACATACTCCTGCGCCTCGAAATTTCCCTTTCCGCTTCCTATCCGGGAAAAGAGTTCGGCAATTTCCAGCCCATCCTTCAAGTCGTCATTGTTGGTAAGTTCAAGAAGATTGTCAACCAATCGCTCCTCCAGGACAATACCTTCCCGTGCCTCCTTTAGGCCGTCGGCGTTTTTGGAGAGATCTATCAAAAGGCTTTTAAGATATTGTGAGCGTGTCCCCTCGTTATGAAGGTTTCGGCTACAGTTATCGACCCCGAAGGCGATCGAAATGCCGAGGATGACCACCATCAGGTCCACCAATTTTTCGGGCCATGGTATACCTGAGCGGAAGCCCCTCCATTTTTTCAATAATCCGGATACCATTCCATAGTTTTAAAATGTTGGTCGCTAAACTCTTGGTCCGGCCCGAAGATAAAAAAATAATCCCCTGTAAATCCACTCTTCTATATGGTCGGACTTTTACTATATTTAAGCATTCGACGTAGAACATGTTGGAGGCTAAACCAATAACGGTCCATGAATACATCCCCCATAAAGAAAATTCACTTGGTAATCGTTTTTTTGGTCCAAACGGCAATCCTGCCAGTTGTAAACGCCCAACAGGGACAATCTACCAAAAAGCTTCCCCCGGATATCGGCCAGCTCATGGATTCGGTAAACAGGTATGTCGGGAACGGTGACCTGAAAACGGCACTGGACCTTTTGTCAAGGGGCAACGCCGAACTCCGTTCTTCCGAAATATACTGTTACGGTTCGTTCTTTGCCAGCAGGGCCGACCTGCCCGATCTGGCCGTGGAATTTCTGGACAGGGCCATAGATGCGGGAATGGACAATCCCAATATCCTGGGCAAGGACCCCGTTCTGGATACCATGAGGAGTTCAAAGGATTGGCCGCGATTAAATAATAGATTGGAACATATCAGGGCAGACCTGAAAAAACCGGAGAATTTCGCGGTGGACACCGGTCCGATCGACGAATTTTGGAAGGCATATGACAAGGCCAGATCCGACCGCCCTAACGCAAAAAAGATTTATGGGGACTATATATTGAACGGCACCGACCCCGTAAGGGACTTCTATACGATTTCCTATAAGGATGTGGACGCCATCGTTTCCGAAACTTTGGGCGTTTCGGACAGCGTTTACATTTCGGCAAGGGACGCCGTTACCGCCAGAAGCTTGGCGCCTATCGAGAAAGGGGCAACGGAGATGATGCTGCGCCTCCATAAAATCTATCCCACAACGGTATTTCCGAAAGTCTACATCATGATGGGAATCGGACGCTCCGGTGGGACCTTGACGAACCTTGGACTATTTATAGGCGCAGAAAAATTTATCGACGGTTCTGGAAACCTCGATAATGGGATGGGGAACACCATCCTGCACGAACTTGTCCATTTCCAGCAGAACTACGGGGATTTGGAATACAACGATACCGTTCTCGGAAGATCCATTCAGGAGGGAGTCTGTGATTTCATCGTGGGCCTTTGTGGCGAAAACTATACGGAGGGCAAAGTTGTGGCCGATTTCGATAGGGACTATGACAAAAAATATGTGCTCGGTGAATTTAAAAAGGATATGTTCACCAAGGACCTATCAAAATGGATGTACAACGGGGATAAAGGGGAAAATCCCGAAATGCCACCGGATATGGCGTATAAATTGGGAAAGGCGATCTGTGCGTCATACTATGATAATAGCACCGATAAGGAGAAGGCCGTATTCGAGCTGTTGAACACGGATAGTTTCGGGGCGATTCTTTTTGGGAGTGATTTCGGTTATCTTGCCGAATAACTTTCGTTATAAAGGGTAGGCGAAAAGTAACGATATTGAGATTTTTGTTAGTCTAAATTAATGTTGTTTTTAGTATACCATGGTAAGTTCGGCGGCGTTCCTATGAACATTAGTTCTCTTGAGCTATCTAAAATTGGCAAAGAATTCCATAGTCCTTAAATTTACATCTCATCTGCCGAGTGCTATGTCCGAACCTTCCGCTACGGCCCTTGAGACCTGATATACCAATACGATTTCCAATATTACCGCCGGTATTTGGACGATCAGCCCAAAAGGCTGCAGTGATAGGAGAAGGATACCCGCCATGACTTCGATCGCCCCCGCAAAGGTGCCGATAGCCCCCAATTTCGAGCGCAGCGCGATGAGCGTAATCCCAAAAACGATACCCAGGGCCCCCAGCGACAGTGCAATGGCCATTTGTACGAACGGACCGTCCAGTTCCATAAAATAGAAGGAAAGAATATCGAACCCGACAACGAACGCCATGGTCATGATCATTATGCGCGAGACCATCGTCAGCAGCGGGTTTCCCAGATAGGTACCGATCGACGTGAATCCCCTTAAGAACATTGTGTACGCAATCAGTACAAGAACTTTTACGATAATATAGAATACAGGCCCGAAGGTCATCATGGGGAAAAATTCGGATACGGTCTCCCTCGGGATTTGGGAACCGGAAACGGCCCTTGACATGTCCATCGGGCCTTCCAAAAGGCCCAGAACAAAGTAAGCGGTTCCCGCTACCCATGCGAAGGTTAATATTTTCGGTACGTTCCCCGAAAACGAACTTTCCGCATGCAGTTGGTCGAAGTCGGATTCAAGGGCCGAGAGGATCGTTTTTACGGTATAGCTCCTTGGATTGACCTCCCCGGTCTCGATGCGTTGAATGGTACGTACGCTGATGTTACATCGCTCCACGAGCTCTTCCTGGGTCAGCCCCTTGGCCTTGCGCAGCTCCGATATTCTATTTCCCAGTTCGGGCTGTTTCATTTCTTGGTATCGTTATGCCGTTCCACCGCTTCGGCCTTTTGTACGGTAAACGACCATTGCCCGTTTTCGTAAAGGCTCAGTTCAGGTGTTCCCGAAGCGGTATCGGTTCCAAATTTAATATAAAGGTCGTAATCGGGCAGGGAAAACATTCCCTCCGCGCTCGAATATAGGATTTCCTTGGTACCGTCGGAGAAGGAAACCTTGATACCATCGCCCGACCTTTTAACGTTTACCGCCCCGATATAGGAGTGATTATATGTACCCAGATAGTCCCCTGCCACGCTTTGGGCGGGGCCGACCTTTTCGGACGGCTTCCATTCCCGTACGGGCCTTTGCTCTTTTAACGAATTCAGGTCGCTGAACGTGTAGGATCTTTGTCCCTTGGAAAGCATTTCCGAAATGTTCGTCCGTAGCATGGTACCGGGGTCGTGCTTTGAGAAAAACCAGACATCCCCCGTGGTAAGGTCCTGTATATTCGAGTACATCGTCCCGCCATTTTTCTGGGCGGTCTCGCGACAGATAGCTTCCATGGTCTTCAGGCCCGCACCGTAGGTTGAGAGCTTTTCGACCGCAATCGGATACCTCCAGCATCCGGAACCGTCCCCTTTCCCGCAGATATCGAAATTCGTGGAGACCAGTGATCTGCCCTTATCGACCAGCTCCGTTCCCGACGCACTGATGATGGCGAAACTTCCTTCCCTGTCCGAAACGTGCATCTGTGCATCACGGAAACCGTCGACGAACCAATAGGTCTCGAAAAAGGAAATGACCTCCTGCACACTTTCCATATTTCCCAATAGGTGGGACAGGATGGCATGGTTCCCCTGTGGATACGGTTTTCTGCTCCGTGGATCAAAATCCTCCACGTAGGGGATGGCATTAAAATCGAAGCTCAGCCCGGCTTCGTTCGTTCCACCCTGCATGGAAGCCCCTTCGCCATAGCGGGGCGATATATACGATAGGGTATAATAACCGTATCTGTCCGTTCCCGTTCTCGGATAGACATTGATGAAGTTCGCGACCCCGAAAGGCCCGTCCTCATTGTTGGCCATCCATACGTGACCGTTACGGGCTATTGCGCTGACCGTAGTGCAGGCCGTAATCGCATTGGGTAAAAACAGAAACGTACAGAACATGATAGGTAAGATCGACTTGGCAATTCCTTTCGGATGATAATTTGATAGTGACATAATATCTGGGTTTTGGATTCGGGTGCAATTTCCATAATCGATGGGAAAAAGTCCAAAAAACTCGCCGTATTTTACCCGTCATTGACCCGTCATTGTAGTGTGAATGGGTCTTCGGAAAATTATGGCATCGATCGATAGAATTTTTAGAAACTTAAGAAGTACTTATGTTCATGTAAAATGAAAGCGTCAGATTGAGATTTAAATAAAGTACAATTTAAGGTGGGTTTAAGTACACTCGCTATATATTTAAATAACAGTACTATAAAATGTTATAATCATACAGATGCCGGTGAACCCTATGAAAAGGTGTATCACATATAGGATGCGGAGCAAGTTATATTAAAACAAAAAAAAGGTGGTTTAAGGCAAATAGAAAATATTGATTAACTTAAGTTACTGGATTAGGCCTTTTCATAGGATAGGTTGTCGTACGCAGTTTATTTGTGCTGAATGGTTAATTGCACGTTGCCACTATAGTCTAAAACGATGATAAGTTTATCTGCTATCCATTTCTGTTCAAAACCATTCGACTCTTTTTTAATGCTACTAGGTTTTCCAAATTTAGCAGTTAGATAATTGGAAATGCAAATAAATTTTGGTTCAAAGGGATTTGCCTTTTTATCCTTCTTTATGGTTGACCTGAGAGATTCATATAGAGATGTATTTTTATTATTTAAGACCCATTCAAGATGAATAAGCTCTATCTCTTTTTCGATAGTGCCATAATAGTACATTGTTATCAATTTCAGCGTATCACTTTCAATCTTGCGATAGATTCTTGGCGTTTCAACATCCATTCCCTCAAGTCGGTATGTGGAAATTTTATGCTTTTGTGTTACGTCAGTCGCTTTTATCTTTTTCTCAAGACTGTCGATTTCGGAAATATGTAAATTATCTAAATTTGAGCTAAAGAACTCCAATGACTTCTCGACCCATTCATTTAGTTCATTTTTTCCATAAACTGGTTCTTTGTATTTGTTGTCAAAGGTGATAATATTTATATCGTTCTCGTTTATGACAATAAGACCATATACGTTTTCTTGATTTGTTTTGAACTGAAGTGTTTGGGAATTTTTGTTCTGAATCGGATTTCTAGTATCGTAATACCGGATGAAGGGTCTAATATTAGATTTTAAGGTGTAAATCGGGATTAAATCATTGTTTTCTATTCTACCGATTTTAGTCGATATGCTGTCTTTATATAGATGATATAGCTTATTGTCTTGAATGAACGATGTTGCAATTGAAAATGTCGGATTAAAATAATCATTATCTGAGTATTCGAAAACCGTCTCCGCCCCGTTGGTAGAGTAGTTACTTTCCTTGTGGTAGTCCTTATCTAAGACTGCTTTTTTATAGTCATAGGGTTCTTCGCTTTTATCTAATCTTTTTGGATTATCGATTTTTAGAATCGAAGTTCCCGAGGTCAAATAATAGGTCTCGTTCAATCTATTGACTATTGGCGTGGAAACGCCAATCTCGTATTGGTTTTTGGTCTGCCTGTCCTCAAACCAAGTTGAGCCGCCCCATTCTCCAAAATCGAGTGAATAAACCGAATAATCTTTATCGGCAAAATATAGGTCAATACCTTTTCTGGTTTCTATCCAAGTGTTGGTTGATAGGTCGAGATAGAAAGTGTTGTGGTTATAATATTCAGTTGTAAATAAGGTGTCGTTTTTAATGTATAAATCATAGTAGTTCTTTTGGATTGCTTGCGGCACATCTACTTTAGTGTTGATTTCCCCGTTTTCAGCTATAATATAGAATTGATGGTTTGATGCTGAATTAAATTGGTCATTATCGGTTCTGAAATAGCAAAAGTACTTATCATGATACTTGATCCAAGGTCCTGGTGTCCCGGGAATATTTATTTCAAAATTGTCATAATTCACAAATAGCTCTTGCGGTTGGCAAGAAACTGCTACTAAAATTAATATATAAATTATGGTTTTCATAAATTGCGTACAACTGGTGGTTAAAAGCAATTTATCAAAAAAGTGACTATAATCGCCTCATTACAGTTGTATAGCATTAATAAATACCCAAACTGCATATATACAAGCAGGGGGTTGGTTATCTACACTTTTGACATCTTTCGAGTTAAGGTTGTCAGAGTATTTTAAAAGGCCCTCAATAATCCATGGTCCTGCGGAAGTCGAAAAAAATTTCGTGGATCGAGAAATATATAACCCCTGGAAACCGCTCGCAAGAGCAAAAAGTTGCTCCACACTTCTTTCCGGAAAATCCATTTCCCCAACACACCAACGGTACTTAAAATGAACCTACCGGGGAAGTATACCGGAATTTCTGAACTTGCCTTGGCCTTTGCGCTTTTTAGATAGTACATTTAAACGGCCCCTGAAAGTAAACCAATGGCCAATTTGAAAAAGTCTAGATAAACGTGGGATTAATTACTCCCTTGTTAAAAACCCAAAATTTATAGTTTGAAAAAAGCGGAGTACTTTATGCGCTAATAATATGTTATATTGCGTATATTGTATGTAATTAAATTTTACGATTATGGCAACAATCAGAAAATCATTGACAATTACTACCGCTCAAGAAGAATGGATAAAGCTTCAAATTGAAAATGGCGGTTTC
>DRGL01000045.1 GCA_011050085.1 Pricia antarctica
AGAGCGATCACCAAGGAACTTGTCCATTACGGTATCAGCAGGGCGTGCCGTGTCCTTAATATGAGCAAGAGCGTTTATTATTACAGGCCGTTGCCGAAGGACCATTCGCATATCGAGGAGGCCTTAAGGCAGAAGGCAAGCGAACTCTCGATGACGTTCTTCAGCATAGGGGCGAACGCGCCGCCCTTGCCGAAAAGGTTCTTGCCCGACATGAACTGGTCAAGTACCTTTTTCTCGAATTCCGTTTGTTCTTCTTTTCTCATGGTTCTGTCTGAATAAAATTAATGATTAAAATTTATTTCAGACAGAGTTCAGTTTACACTCTCTTTAGAAAAGGAACATTAGTCGCCTAATGCTCCCTTTCAACTAACTCAAACAATAAATAATACGATGCCCATTTGATGAGATACTATCCAAAACTATAATCCCATTCTTGCGAGCTCAATTTCTGGAACTTCATAAGTAGCTTCTATACCTGCTGTATTATTTGTTCTTACTTGGTCCCACCATCGTTGTCCCTCCCAAACAAACTCACTTCTTCTCTCTTGTAGGATATCATCTACATTAACCTCCGACAGGAGTGGCAACCCTGCTCTTTCCCTCACTTGATTAACGATGCTTCTAGCTGTCCATCCATTTATTCCAGTATTATTTTCCAATGCTTCCGCATAATAGAGTAACATATCGGTATACCTGATAAAAATAATATCGCCTGTACCTTGATTATTTCCATTATTTCCATTTTCCAATTTTACGTTGCGCACCTCATTTTGAGCGGCCGCGAACGTTATTCCAGAAATTGGACTGGTCCATTCTCCTACCTCCAAGGTTGCAAGTCTTCTTAGATCTCCATCCTCAAAATGGTTTAACAAATCATCGGTATAGGTCGTAAAACCATCCACCAGCAAACCATCTGTTGTAACCGCCCACTGGGGGTAGCTAGTGGCAATGTCGATACCTCCGGCGAAAGCCGCCGCAAAAATCACTTCTTGATTTTGGTCCGTCGCATGAATATTTTCGAATATAGGTTCCCAAGATGCATCCGATTCCTGTAGTACACTCTCCAGTAAAGGCATTGCTTTATTTGGTTGCCCAGTAAACATATAGTAGTCCGCAAGAAATCCTTCAGCAACGTATTTGGAGACCTCGCCAAAACCAACGGTAACGGACAATACATCAATCGCTTCCGAAAAATCACTTTCGGCTTGCGAAAATAAGGCATCTTGGTTAACCAAAGACGTTATGTTTTGAGCCTCTGTAATCTCAATTTGACTGGTCAATACAACACCTTCACCAAAAAATTTACCGACATAATAATGACCTAGACCCCTAAAAAAAAGTCCTTGTCCCTTGATACTGTTCTTTCTTGATTCGTTAATGAAGGGCACATCATCAATCCTATCCAAAATTGCATTGGAAAGGTTGATGAAGCTATAGAGTCGATGCCATAACCCATTGGTAACACCAGTATTTAAAGAAGATGCATCCCTACTGATATCTACAAAACTAGCTTGTTCCACACCGTCCGAGTTATCACTTCTTAATTCAGTAAAGCGTAGATATTCATTGTCGGCAAATCCCTGAAAAGCATCATAAATGCCTATTAAAGCTTCTTCAAAATCACTTGGTTGTTTATAAAATGTTGAAGTAGAAATGGTGGAGACCGGCGATATGTTCAACAGTTCACCCTCACAGTTTACCAAAAACAGCGATACCATTAATATCGAAACTATTATTTTAAAATTTTTCATATTTTTTAAATTAAAAATTTACATTGATACCTAAACTAAAGGTTCTCGCATTGGGAAATGAAGTATAGTCCATACCTGCTCCATTTATTAGGGATGCAGCACCAATTTCAGGTCCATTTGCTTCTGGATTAAATCCTAATTTATACTTGGTTTTTAAAAAAAGATTTTCGCCCGATGCGTAAATTCTGACTGACTTGACAAAATCCTTGAACAGTTCACTATTAAGGGTATATCCTAACGTCACATTTTTGATTCTCCAATAATCTCCATCAAAAAGATCAAGGGTAGTTTCTTTTGCATCTCCATCCGAGTAAGGAAAACCGCCATAAGAAACCCTAGGATACTTTCCATCCGTATTTGTAGGTGACCATCTATCAACAAAATATTTATATTTATTTTGTGGCCTGCCAAAACTGAAATTTCCGGGTTCTCTGCCAGCAGCATTATAAATGACATTACCTCCTGCACCCGCCACCAAGATTCTCAAATCCAAATTTTTGTAGTTGAAACTGTTTGTAAGTCCAAAGTTGTATTTGGCCATAGGTTGTCCTACAACCTTTCTATCGTCTGAATCTATTCTCCCATCGCCATTTTTGTCCACAATTTTGATTTCACCTACTCTTGGTGTTCCACTATCATAGACAACATTGTGGGCATCCAACTCGGCCTGATCATTGTAAACACCATCCGCTTCCCATAGATATAAAGAACCAATCGCATCTCCAACCCTCGTAATATTATTTGTAGCATACCAAGGACCTGACAGTATTTGTGCGCCCGGGCTATTCAATTTAGTGACCTCGTTATCATTAATGTTTATGACAAAGGAAGTATTCCATGTAAAATTATTGTTTTGAATGTTTCTTGTCATTAATTCAAAATCAAACCCTTTGTTTACCACTTCACCTATGTTCTGTCTTCCTTGGGTGAAACCTGATATCGTTGGAAGGGGGACATTCAAAAGAAGGTCTGATGTTATATTTTTATAATAATCAACCGTGAATTGAATACGATTTTTAAATAATCCTAGGTCAATTCCAAAATCTAGGGAGTTGTTTTTTTCCCATTTCAAGTTGGGGTTTTCCACCTGACCGCTGACTATGGTAAATCCACCCCTAGATTCCCCATCAATGACAGCCGTTGTAGAATACAATAAACCAAATTGATCATAATTTCCAATCTGATCATTACCCGTTTGCCCCCAAGAAGACCTAAGTTTAAATTTATTAATGGCATCTACATTAAAGAATTTTTCGTTATGTAGATTCCACCCCAAAGAGAATGCGGAAAAGGTTCCCCATTTGCTATTCGCACCAAATCTTGAACTACCGTCCCTTCTAGAACTACCCGTTAAAAGATAGCGGTCGTCGTAGGAGTAAATCGCTCTTGCGAGATAGGATACCAATCCCCATTCATTAATATAATTGTCAACGGCACTATAATCCGCCGCCGCGTTTAAAGTTGGTATACTGCCATTGGGAAAGCCGATGCCCTGAATGAATGAATTCTCTCTGGACTCCTTTTGCGAAGTATAACCCACCAACATAGAAATGTTGTGCTTGTCTAAAGTTTTATTATAATCCAGTATGGTTTCGCTCAGCCAATTAAAGGAAGTAGACGTCCATCGATCTGCCTGTGTTGCGTCCCATCTGTTACCAGGGTTAAATTTTCTACGGTCAGATGCTATATAGATAATTCCAAAGCTTGATTTTAAACTAAGGTTATTGGCTAAGTTTAATTTAACATAGGTATTACTTAAAACTTGTCCCCTCTTATCATGATCATCGATAAACTCTGCTCTATCGAGTGACCTAGATCCTTCCACAGCAAGTCCGTACTGAGGATTTTCATAAGGAGCCGCCCGCTGTGGATTAAACGTATTTACTCGGTATAGGTCAAGTGGCAAAAAAGCGGGATGAACCAAAACATGGTTAAGGGCATTTCCCTTGCCATGGCTCTGGGTTTCCTGTTTATCACTATATCCGAATTCAAGACTGGCACCTATTTCTAGGACCTCATGAAGCTTAAAAGTTGAATTGAATCTTGAGGATATTCTCTCGAAGCCTGTACCCTCAACAATCCCTTCTTGATTAAAATAATCGATACCACCAAAGTAAGTTGAGATGTCAGAGCCTCCGCTCATTGAGATTTGGTGCGCTTGAACTTGCCCGGTCCTAAAAAAATCTTTGAGGTGATTGTAATTTTCATCAGCGGGTAGGTCCCAATCAATAAAAGACCCTGAACCATTAACATCTTCATAGGCTTCTTTTATTGCAGCTCTTTGTTCTGGCCCACTTAACATTTCCACTGTTCTTTCTGTATTTTGAATGCCCATATAACTACTATAAGAGATATTTGTTCTCCCCTTTACACCTTTTTTAGTGGTTACTATCACTACACCTCCTGCACCTCTAGAACCGTATATAGCTGCTGCTGCGGCATCCTTGAGAACTTCAATGGACTCAACAGCGGATGTATTTAGGTTACCTATTATATCGGAATCCGAAACTGGTAATCCGTCGATTACATATAAAGGCCCGCTCCCAGCATTTATTGAACTTGCCCCCCTTATGGTAATTGAGGGTGCTTCTCCGGGAGTACCGTTTGATTGTCTTACCGTAACACCTGCGAGTTGGCCTTGCAGTGCTCCGTCCAATCTGGAAATTGGGCGATTGGACAATTCGTCTCCTTCAATTTTTGCCACTGAATAGGTCAAGTTATTTTTCTTTACGGAACCGTATCCGACAACAATGACTTCATCCAGTCCAGCTGTACTCTCTTGAAGTTGTATTATTATTTCAGTCTCTCCATCAACCTTTATTTCCTTGGAGGAAAAGCCAATATATGAAATCACTAAAATTGGATTGTCACTGGTTGCCACAATTAAAAAATTACCATCGAAATCGGATGTGACACCATTTGTAGTACCTTTTTCAACAATGCTTGCACCAGGTAATGCTTGTCCTCCTGAATCCATTATTGTACCTGTGATAGTACTCTGCAGTATAGGTACGTTGGCGGAATTTAGTGCACTGCTTTTTACACTTTGTGAGATTCTCTTGATAAGGTATATTCTCTGTCCGTTTAGGTTATATGTAGTTTCTGTATTTTGAAATATCTGTTTTAAAATAGTTGTTATCAGTTCCTCTTTTGTGTTAATAGAGACTTTCCTCTCGAGGTCTACATCTTTGATTTTGTAAACGAACTCAAAATCCGTTTTACTTTCAACTTCATCAATCAACCGCTCTATTGTAACATTATTTAAGTCTAACGTTACTTTAGTAAACTGTCCATAAGTGTCACTGGCCTTCATAGAGAGTAGAGTTGCCAAAATGAACAGAGTACTAAGCTTCATTTTCAAGTCATATTTTAATAATGGATAAGGGCTTCTTATTAGCTTTAGAAGTTTTTTCATACTTTTACAGTGTTAAATGTGGTGATTTTTAATAATTTAAATCACTTGTACCAATCGGGAGATGTTCGTAGCATTTTCCGATTTTTTACTAAAATTTAATTTAGTTCAAGCAGTGATCTAGTGTTTTTAAATCAATAACTAACTATTTTTGTTCCATACACAATCCGTTTTTAAAGTTTACGTTATCAATGAATAATTATTTTATCGTCTGAATAATTATATTTGATCTTATAGTTCGTTTTAAGTTCTTCAAGAACTTTTTCAATGGGTTCATCTCCAAAATTTGCATTGAATCTTTCATCCATTAATAAGGTGTTGTTATTATTAATAATGGAAACATCGTAGTGTCGCTCCAATTTCTTTAATAATTTTTTAAAGGTTATATTTCTAAAAACAAGTTTGCCGCTGACCCATGAAGTATAAATGCTAGTGATGACCTTGGAGGTATCGATTTTGTTTGAACTCTTATTAAAACTTCCCTTAAAATTGGGTTCGAGTAAAGTATGTGATTCAACATTGTAACCAACGGAATCGGTGTATAGACTCACAGAACCCTCTACAAGTACAACTTCTGACAAATCATCTTCAGGATATGATGAAACATTAAACTGAGTACCCAAAACACGTACATTCAGATCTCCAGTATTTACAATAAAGGGATGTTTAGTGTCTTTAACTACTTTCAAATAGGCTTCTCCCGTTATAAATACTTCTCTGTTTAGACCTTCAATAAACTGTACAGGATATCGCATAGATGACCCTGCATTTAAGTGTGCAGTAGTACCATCGGATAGTTGAAGCACAAAAGTTTTACCATATGGCACTGTCAAACTATTATGAACGAGTTTTTTTTTGATTTGAGTAGCAGAATATTTGATGCTTGCACCTTCTTGTTGTCCAACTACTTTACCTTGGCCATCTAGTATATTGCCTTGACCATTATTATTAACAATTCTTATGGTGCCATCTTCAAGCTGTAACGTCACAGCGTTCTCGGGAATGATTCTAGAAGTCTTAGAGCTTGAACTGTTCAAATAAATGTGGCCTATTGAGATAAAAATAATGAAGACTGCCGCAGCAGCACTCCATCTTATCATTTTTATAAGTTTCTCTTTCGCAGCACCTTTCTGAATATTCTTCCAAAGTGCTATTTTAATCTCATTTTTATGCTTCTCACTAAAAAAGGCAGGTTCTGAATTTTGAAATTCTAGTTCGTTTTCAAACCTTTCCAGTACATTTTTTTCTGAATTGGTAATTGACCCATTGAGATACTTATCCAATAATGTTCTGAATTCTTGCTCTTCCATTTTAAGGCCTGTGTATATATGAACCATAAATAGCTCAGAACTCACATAAATTCTAAAACTTTAACATTTAGCTTCAAAATTGATTATGTAAAATTGCTTGTAGAGATTACTAAATTTTACCTAAAAAGGTGAGTAGTATAGTCAGAAAAGATTGTAAAAGTGTCAACTTTAATCTAATCGATTTTAAGGCCAATGATAGTTGATTTTCAACAGATCTTTTTGAAATACCTAATTCCGAAGCAATTTCTTCATTCGAGAAAGCTTCAAAACGGCTCATTTTAAAAATCTTCTTACACCGGGGCGATAATGGGTTCAAAGAGTTTTCAATTATATGGCGAGTTTCATCAAGACTATGTTGATTCTCGATATCTGAACCAACTGCGAATTCTAAAGACCTTACTGTACTAATTTGAAGGACATTAAATTTATTATCCCTTAAATATTTAAAGCAGCCATATTTTACTGACTTATAAATATAGGCTTCAAAATTCTTGATATTGAGACTCTTCCTTTTAATCCATAAATTCAACCAAAAATCTTGTACTACATCTTTTGCAATATGTTCTTCGATTAAAATAGATTTGGCAAGGCAGAACATAGACTCCCAATGCATATCAAAAAGCTTTCGAAAAACTTTTTGATTACCATTTCTGACTTCTTCAAAAAGTAAATCGTCAGAATTTGATTTGGTGTATGCCATCTTCAATAACTTTGTCATTAACATGTTAAATGTATAACATTTGTAATTATTAATAAAAGAATTAATAGATTTCACAAGTATTTAATGAGAATAGTTTGATTTTGCTTTCTTTTTTAATAACGAGATTCAGTATTAAACTTAGGCCGCCAGAGACTTTGTAAAGTTAAGATTCGCTTAAGATTTTAGAGTGAGCCTTGGTCTTCTTAAATCTGTCAACAAGCCCAACTGTATTCTTTAAAGAAAGAAACTTTCGATCGATTCTATGGGCTATTGCAGGTGTTTTATAGAATCACTTTATCGACAATAATAGTTTTCAGATAGCCCGCTAAATACAATTTAAAGAAAACATAGGGTCAATGGTCATTTGCCGCTACCGCCATAATAACCCTAGTCATTTTGTAAAAGAAATTTAGATTAAGTACACCTTTCAAACGCCGATAGAAATTCGTCTTGGAAACTCTATCACTAAATTTGAAACTTTTGAAGAGATTCTTTTGATAAAATATTTTTCCTGAATACCTAAAGTTACAATCGATCACCGGATCGGCGATGATTAGAACCAACATTTTTGCTATCCTGTGTACCAGACATACAGCCTATAATCCATTGTGGCGGTTTTGCCCAAGTGCTCTCACTTGTTAACCGATACGAGTTCCAATCGCATTCAACCTGAAAAAGTACCTTAAGAAAAGGGGAGGTAAACCCTCTATTCGCATTTTAAAGACGATCACGGAGGCATTCCAAGGCTACCTGACAATCTTTTACCGGCAAATCCGACCAAGACCGGTTCTCCTAAAGGCTCCGTAAAACCAGTCTACTCAAATCGATATCTTGTTTAAAGAGCACTTCTGCAACGGCCACGGCCAATTGTCGGGACACTTTAGATAAAGCTGTCCTGTTATTTTAAGGGTGTCCCAAACATGGTCCTTTTTAATAGTTTCGTTAATTGACCTTTTAGGGGACACTTTAGCGTTCAAAAATTTTACTCAAAAAACCAATCCCCACATTCATTTTTCATCATTGAAATGTTATTTCCAATCATTTTTTACAATCGGCTATAAAATTAATCGAACTTCATATAGACAATTGCGTCAATCCGCCCAATCCCAACTTACGAACATCTGTTCCAACGCCCCTTCGGAGCGTTTTTTGTGGATAGGGAGAAAGAAGTCAGGGGTGGTTTTTAGACCGATTTGGCGAGGGTTTCCAGAGGTTTGGGCGTATCTTGAAAGTAGTTAAATGACTGTATAACAAGTAAATACTACTTCAAGATAAGCAATTTTTTTTCGACAAAACAGATGGGTATCGAACAGTACGGCATCAGCTTTCTGTTCGATGATGAGACGGTCAGCGTATCTGTTCTGCCCAAAACGAATGCGAAGGACAAGGTACTTCAAACCCTGAAACCACTTACCGTTCCACGACAGATTGTATCGGGCGGTACAACAGAAACACTACCAAAGAGGAACGCAAAGACCCAAAGTACTACAAACGAAAGTTTTTCCCTTTCTGACATAAGTGTATCCCCTGTTCTTTCCCAACCTTTAGTAAGTGAAGAATACGAAGTGGACAGGAAGACACTTGCCCGATTAATGGTAAACGTAACCCGAAATTTTGCTGGTAATATCGACGATTGGCAATTCTCGGTCTCCGATAGTCTGGACGATTTGATACTTCGTTGTACGAACAGGCTTATTATAAAGGGCAATGTCGATTATATCGAAGTATTACAGGACGATGCACATTTACGGCTCATACTGAAACGGTTCATCGCCAACCGCAGTACGGTGTATTTGATTCCGATCCGCCCTGTTATCGAACTGAGATGTCGAAACCGAAAACTTTATCACATCCTGCTATCCTTTATCAAAAGCCTGCCCTATGGGGGTCTGTTCCCAAAGTATGAATCGAGGATTGACTGGTTATGGGAATTTCTTTTCGAGGACGTTGAGAACTACAGAGACAACAAGAAAATCATGAAGAACCATTCCACAACATTCTATGTACGGTACAAAACTTTTTTGGAAGGCTACGAGATCAGGGATTGGAAAGCCTTATTGGACAAATACCGCCCTCGAAAACCTGTTTACAAGCAAATCAAAGAACTATTGCAAAAGGCAGAAACCATTGATTTTCAAGTGCCTTTTCAGTTGAGTGACAGGGACGGGTATGATTGTATGTTCGAGCATTGGGAATCGTTTCTTGTGGTAGATCGTACCGATAGCGCATTTTCCAATGGGTACATCCAAATGCTGAACGATTGCTCCAACGACTACGATATCATATCCACCTATCAACATACCATTGCCGAAGATGGCAATATCGAGCCTTTTGATGAAGGGATTCCTTATAGATTGAACCGATTGGAAGAATTTATCAGCGATCTGAACGAACTTTTAAACGAACTCTGACACATGGAACGAATAGCAGTATTACAGGCAACAGATCATTTTCTGCCCAAGTTTGCCATTATCGGGCATACCAAACAACGGATGCTTTACTTCGATACCAAAACAGGCATCCCATCGGGAAAATATCCCCTGCCCAAATTGATTTTTAAACTAGAGGGCAACGCTTTAAAGGTATTCGCCCTGAACCGAAAGGATTCCATTACGGACGGCACCCCACTATATCATGCCCCGTTGCTTAATATAGGTAGGCAAGGCAACGTTTGCATGGGCAATGCTTCTATGGATTATGACGGCTTTGATTACTATGAGGATGTTATGGGATTTGTCGAACAACAGTTTTTCCGCTCCGTTTTTACCGAAACGCACCATACTAGATTGGTCGATGGCAATATCGTAAACGTCATGAAACAGAATTTCGGGAAACCATCCTTCAATGACAGGGTATTGATAGTGAACAAAATGACTTTAAACGAACTCTATGAAAACTAGAATACACTTTGCCCCCAACTATTTTTATAACCCGACACATCCCATCACGATTGCATTGATCGGAGTAGGGGGCACAGGTTCATTGATGCTTGCAAGATTGGCACGGATAGATTACGCCCTACGGCAAACAGGACACCCAGGGGTTCATGTAATCGCCTATGATTCCGATAGAGTGGAAGCCAACAATGTCGGGCGACAGTTGTACACCCTATCTGACGTAGGGGAATACAAAGTCTTCCAAGCGGTCATTAAGGTCAACATGGCCTTTGGTCTGCAATGGCAGGGTATTCCGATGGATGCATTGGCAACTGGCAAGGATATTCGGGCAAACATTATCATCACTTGTGTTGACAATGCCAACTTTCGTTTGCGATTGGCAAAATCATTTCATTAC
>DRGL01000046.1 GCA_011050085.1 Pricia antarctica
CTTTTCTTAGTTCTAAATGAATGAGCAAGGAGTTGGTGTCGAAGAAAACCATCCAAATCACAAATACGCTCAATACCAATATATACATATTGGTAAAGATCTTGAACCATTTTTTCTTCCGTAAATCCTTTAACCCCATAAGTCATTCCTATTTAATAGGAAATAAATTTGTCAGCCTGATACTTGTTCATCTTAACCTAGCTTCTCGGTGATAATCGTTCGTACCATATCAACTGCCACAGTGTTGTATTTATTGTTCGGGATGATAATATCGGCGTATTCTTTGCTGGGCTCGATAAATTGAAGGTGCATGGGTTTGATGTTACTCTGGTATTTTTCGAGGGTCTCGTCAAGGTTCCAACCCCGCTCGTTCACATCCCTTTTTAATCTTCGGATGAGCCTTTCATCTGAATCCGCGTGAACGAATATTTTGATATCGAGCATTTTTCGAATTTGTGAGTTGGTCAATATGAGAATCCCCTCGACTATCAATACTTTACTGGGGGATAGCAATACGGTTTTCTCGGTACGATTGCATTCCAAAAAAGAATATACCGGTTGTTGTATAGATTTTCCGGACTTTAAAAGTTTGAGGTGTTCTTCCAATAAATTAAAATCTATGGATTGCGGATGGTCAAAATTGGTTTTTCGTCGATCTTCTAAAGATAGGTGGGATAGATCATTGTAATAGGAATCTTGAGAAATCACTCCAACCTCCCCATCTGGGAGTTCATTAATGATTTGGTTCACAACTGTAGTTTTTCCGCAGCCCGTGCCACCCGCGATTCCAATAATTAACATACCGTTCAATTTTTTTTCAAAAGTAGGAAAAGAAAATAGACCGCAAAGCTGCTTTACTTACCTACAAAACTCACGCTTCTTTGGTTCTTGATTTTCTCGTGACCGTATTTTTTAGTTACAACTCGACCTATACTATTTCAACCAGACCACATGATTAAAATCTTAGTTACCGATTTACTAAGCATACGGTATTAAATGAACTGCCTTCTTATGCTATTGTAATGTTTTAGAATGCAGAAGTCCAGCAAAACGCTTTCCATAAATTTTTATAAAGCACATTCTTCAAGCACTTATCGATATGGATTCAAACCTGCAGGACACCCATATTAAAGTCTTTTTCGATTGGTGCATGGTCCGCGGCTTCGATGCCCATAGAAATCCATTTCCGTGTGTCTAACGGACTAATCACGGCATCCGTCCATAAGCGGGCGGCGGCATAATAGGGGGATACTTGGTTGTCGTAGCGGTCCTTTATTTTGTTGAACAGTTCAGCTTCCTTTTTTTGAGTAATTGTTTCACCCTTCTTTTTTAAGGATGCCTTTTCGATTTGAAGCAATACCTTGGCCGCCGAATTACCGCTCATCACCGCGAGTTCTGCACTCGGCCAAGCAACAATAAGCCGTGGATCGTACGCTTTACCGCACATAGCATAATTACCTGCACCATAGCTGTTGCCGATGACCACAGTAAACTTTGGTACTACGGAGTTACTAACGGCGTTGACCATTTTAGCGCCGTCTTTAATGATTCCACCGTGCTCGCTTTTGCTACCGACCATAAAACCGGTTACATCCTGTAAAAAAACCAAAGGAATTTTTTTCTGGTTGCAATTGGCGATGAACCGAGTAGCCTTATCTGCCGAATCGGAATAGATAACGCCACCGAATTGCATTTCCCCTTTCTGGGTTTTGACCACTTTCCGATGATTGGCCACGATACCTACGGCCCAACCATCAATACGGGCATATCCCGTCAAAATAGTTTTGCCATAGCCTTCTTTATACTGTTGGAATTTGGACTCATCAACAAGCCGTTTGATAATTTCGAGCATATCGTATTGCTCGTTTCGGGCATCCGGTATCAGACCAAAAATATCATCGGGATTCTCTTTGGGCTTTTGCGCTGTTTTTCGGTCGTAGCCTGCCTTGTTATAACCACCTATTTTATCGACTAGATTTTTAATGGTATCCAATGCATCCTTATCATCTTTAGCCTTGTAATCGGTAACACCACTGATTTCGGAGTGTGTTGTTGCACCTCCGAGCGTTTCGTTATCAATATTTTCGCCGATGGCAGCTTTGACCAAATAGCTCCCCGCAAGAAATATGCTTCCGGTTTTTTCAACTATGATGGCTTCATCACTCATGATGGGTAGATAAGCACCCCCAGCCACACAACTTCCCATTACTGCGGCAATTTGTGTGATACCCATACTGCTCATTACGGCATTGTTTCGAAAAATACGTCCGAAGTGTTCTTTATCTGGGAAAATCTCGTCTTGCAGAGGCAAGAACACACCTGCACTGTCTACTAAATAAATTATTGGAAGTCGGTTTTCGATGGATATTTCTTGGGCCCTTAAATTCTTTTTCCCGGTAATTGGAAACCAAGCGCCAGCTTTCACCGTGGCATCGTTGGCAACCACAACACACTGCTTTCCGGAGATATATCCTATTTTAACTACAACTCCACCAGAAGGGCATCCACCGTATTCTTCATACATACCGTTACCGGCAAACGCACCGATTTCAACGCTTTCCTTGCCATCATCCAATAAATACTCAATACGTTCCCGTGCAGTGAGCTTGCCCTGATCATGTTGTTTTTGAATACGCGCTTTGCCACCGCCCAGTTTTACTTGAGCCATCCTCTTTTTAAGCTCGCTAACTAGCATTTTGTTATGGTCTTCGTTTTTGTTAAATTTTAAGTCCATCGAATAGGTTTGTTTTATGGCATAAAGATAAGATTTTAGATTGGAGGCCTAGAATGATAAATCACACTATCGATATAGGGTACATCTCGTTCAATAATATAAACAAGCAATTATTCGGCTTCAATTTTTTGAACCGTATATTTAAAATCTCATATCTAAATGCTATTTTTGAAAAAATCGAAATTTAGATTATGGCAGATAAAATACGTTGGGGCATAGTCGGCCCTGGGCATATTGCACACAGTTTTGCGAAAGATTTACAATTGGTCGAAGATGGGGAACTGACCGCGGTTGCCTCACGAAGTTTAGATCGAGCCAATGAATTTGCCGATGAATATGGTGCCGAACATCGATTCGGGTCTTATCAAGAACTTTTTGAGTCTGATGTTGTTGATGTACTTTATATTGCTACACCTCATACCTCACATTATGATTTGACTATCGAAGCATTAAATTGTGGCAAAGCAGTTCTATGTGAAAAACCTATGGGTATCGATGCTGACCAAGTGAAAATGATGATTGCTTCGGCTAAGAAAAACAAGGTTTTTTTGATGGAGGCGTTATGGAGCCGTTTCAACCCTTCTATAGTTAAAGTTAAAAAGTTGATAGATGAGGGCAAGCTTGGTGATATTGCAAACCTCAATGCCAACTTCGGATTCTATGCGTTGGATAGGGACGAGAACGGGAGATTATTGAATCCGGATTTAGCTGGGGGGTCTTTACTCGATATTGGTATCTATCCGATTTTCTTGGCCTATCTGATTTTAGGGAAGCCTGATAATATTGAGGCAGTATCCTTATTTCATACTACAGGTGTAGAAATTCAAACGTCGATGATTTTTGAGTATCCAGATGCCCATGCCAGTCTTGTAAGCGGATTACGTTCTAAAATACAGATGCGAGCGGAAATATCGGGTAGCAAAGGTTCGGCATTTTTACATGAACGATGGCATGAGACGGATGGATATTCCTTAGAATTCGATGATGTGATGGAAGATTTCGACCTTCCCACTAAGGGAAAGGGGTATACCCACGAAATTGATGAGGTGCATGATTGCTTGAGAAAGGGAAAGCTACAAAGTGAAAAATGGAGTCTACAAAATAGTTTAGACCTCGTAAATATATTGGATGAGGTACGGAATATTACGGGAACAACATTCCCATTCGAAGAATAATATGGTCAATCAATTCTATGGATACTAAATACCTCATCAAGGAAGGTAAAAAATTATTTTGATAATCTAGTTTACTCCATAAGCATAGTTTAAGGCAAGTTTTTTTACACAGCGTTAGTTAAAAACACCGCAGAAGGCTCCAACAAATTTCGTTTTGCGTCATAAAGATTCCCTATATATTTCCGATATTTGAAATCTTTTCAAAATAGAACCAAAATGCTATGGGAATGAACAAAAATACGGTACTGGCTTGGGCCACTTTTATTATGATATTGGTCGGTCTGGCACTGATTGCACTCGGCGCGTTTCGCTATGATGATGTTGCCGGTTGGGGGTTCGCTTCAGTAGGTATTGGTTTTTTTGCTATTGCATGGGTGTTTAACGCATTGAAAGGTAGAGTCTAGCATCGATTAATAAGAATTTTAACTATGGGTTGTTTAATTGCAAATCGAAATTGGCGACCCTAACGCAACAGAAGTAACTTCCTTATATTTTACTGTGCCCGCCATTTAGGCTGTTATCCTAATTTTCCATTTTATAAACGCAAATTATGAGCGACGATAAAAAAGTGATATTCTCGATGTCGGGAGTAACCAAATCCTATAAGAATGCCAATACACCCGTATTGAAGAACATTTATCTTAGTTTCTTCTACGGTGCCAAAATCGGAATTCTAGGTCTCAACGGTTCCGGTAAATCTACACTTTTGCGCATAATTGCAGGTGAAGATAAAAACTATCAAGGCGATGTCGTCTTCTCACCCGGTTATAATGTCGGTTACTTGGAACAGGAGCCTCAACTAGACGAAAACAAAACTGTTCTGGAAATTGTTAAGGAAGGTGTTAGTGAAACGGTAGCAATTTTAGACGAGTACAATAAAATCAACGATATGTTCGGCTTGCCCGAGGTCTACGAAGATGCCGAAAAGATGCAGAAGTTGATGGATAAGCAGGCTGGCCTTCAAGATCAAATCGATGCCTCGAACGCTTGGGAGCTCGATACTAAATTGGCAATAGCGATGGATGCCCTGCGAACCCCGGAAGGCGATAAGAAAATCAGTGTGCTTTCGGGAGGTGAACGCCGTCGGGTTGCCTTGTGTAGATTGCTGTTGCAAGAACCTGAAATTCTGTTACTCGATGAACCTACCAACCACTTAGATGCCGAATCGGTACATTGGCTTGAGCATCATTTGGCGCAGTATAAAGGTACGGTCATAGCAGTAACCCATGACCGTTATTTCTTGGATAACGTCGCAGGTTGGATTTTGGAACTGGACAGGGGAGAGGGTATTCCTTGGAAGGGAAACTATTCGAGTTGGTTAGACCAGAAATCCAAGCGAATGGCACAGGAAAGTAAAACTGCCAGTAAACGTCAAAAAACATTGGAGCGGGAACTTGAATGGGTACAACAGGGAGCCAAAGGCCGCCAGAAAAAACAGAAGGCCCGTCTTAGCAACTATGATAAGTTGATGAGTCAAGATCAAAAGCAGTTAGATGAGAAATTGGAAATTTACATTCCCAACGGTCCACGACTCGGAAACAATGTTCTCGAAGCTAAGGGAGTCAGCAAGGCTTACGGCGATAAATTATTGTATGAAGACTTAAATTTCAAGCTGCCCCAAGCAGGAATTGTTGGTATTATTGGCCCAAATGGTGCTGGTAAGACTACAATTTTTAGGATGATTATGGGTGAGCAAACTGCGGATAAGGGAGAGTTCGAAGTAGGGGAGACCGCAAAAATTGCTTACGTTGATCAAAGCCATTCCAATATTGACCAAGAAAAAACAATTTGGCAGAACTTCAGTGATGAGCAAGAACTTATTATGATGGGCGGTCGCCAAGTGAATTCTAGAGCTTATCTCAGTAGGTTCAACTTCTCTGGAAGTGAGCAAAATAAAAAAGTCAGCATGCTTTCAGGTGGTGAGCGAAACCGGTTACACTTGGCAATGACCCTAAAAGAGGAAGGAAACGTTTTGCTTTTAGATGAGCCAACGAACGATTTGGATGTAAACACGTTACGTGCCTTGGAAGAAGGTCTAGAAAACTTCGCCGGTTGTGGCGTAGTCATTTCTCACGACCGCTGGTTCTTAGATAGGGTATGTACGCACATACTGGCCTTTGAAGGTGACTCCCAAGTTTATTTTTTCGAAGGCTCATTTTCGGAATATGAGGAAAATAAGAAAAAACGCCTGGGTGGCGATATAATGCCAACACGCATTAAATACAAGAAGCTAATACGTTAATGTTTTCAATAGAATTAGATAGCTTTTACTTCAGAACTAGGAAGCCATATTAGCTTGACAAAGATTTGTTTTTAGAATTTGCTACAATCGTTTAATTTTTTTTAAACTTCGCAAGTTTGTAATCGATAATTCCTTTCCGCTACTGTTTGAGAGGTTTTTTCAAGGTTTCCTGTATTTGGCTCTCGATTTTCGCTTTGTCCCCAACAACAATTAAGGTCATTTTTTCTGCAGAGATATATTTTTGGGTCATTTCCTGCACTTTTTCAGGGGTCACAGCAAGCATATTATCAACTTTATCGGTCAAAAATGATTCGTCAAGGTCGTGCGTGTTCAGAAATACAAGCTGTCCGATAATACCTTCTGGTGTAGAATTTTGTAGTACGAAAATACCCGATTCATAATTTAGAATGCCATCAATTTCTTGTTGGGTAGGCGGTTCTTTCTGTAATTTTTCTATTTCCTTTTGTATTTCCTGTAACGATGCTCCTGTATGTTCCGTAGTAACATCCGCCGACTCGTACCAAACGCCGGATTTATAATTGGCATCCAAGACGCTTCTTGGTGAATAGGTGTAACCTTTGTCTTCTCGGATATTACTGGTTATGCGGGATGCAAAGGAACCACCTAGTAGTGAATTTGTAATATCTAGGGCAATATAATCGTCATTCGACGGCCCTACCACTGGAAGACCGTAATATATAGTGGACTGAGGAGCACCAGGACGATCAATTATTTTCACCTCTTGATTGGAACCGGGTATGGCAACCGGATACGCTGATGGAGTTCCTTGTCGCCAACTTGACAAATTATTCTCAACAGCTTTTTTAACCTTATCCGAATCAAAATTACCGGCTACATATACCGTTGTACGCTGAGCACCAAAATTTTTGTCATAAAAGCCTTTAATTTTATCGACGGAATAACTATCGATCATGTTATCGTTTGGATAAATTCTACCATACGGATGGTCGGGATACATTTCGGCGAAGAAGGCACTACTTGCCTGAGCATCTGGTCGGGATAACTGAACCGATAAGTCCCTTTTCATATCGTTTTTTAATCGGTCCAATTCCGCTTCCGGCCATTTCGGATTTTGGAGTACATCGGCCATTATTGAAATCGCATCCGGTGCAAATTCATACAATACAGAACTACTGATAGAGGTGGTATGCGGCCTGACCCCGATATTTAGATTGCCCCCCATACTGGCCATATCCTCGGCGATTTGTTGGCTCGTTTTCGTAGTACTACCTTCTTGCATTAAATTACCCATCAAATCTGATAACCAGACCTCATTTTCTTTTTCATCGATATTACCGGTCTTGATGCTGATACGAATGGTCGCTTTTGGAATTGAACCATAGGGTATCATTACTAATGTGAGCCCATTATCAAACTCAATTATTTCCTTTTCTGGCAATGAAAAACCTTTAGGTTCCCCGCCCTTGGGCGGTTGCTCTTTCTGTTTTTCTTCATCTTGTGCGAATCCTAATGAAACGAAAAACAGCAGTGCTAAAGAATATATGATTGTTCTTTTCATCTTATTGGTTTTTAGTATTTTCTGCCAATAGCGGATTTACGGTCAAAATGGTACGGTTAGTATCTACCAGGTACTCATCAATAGTTTGTTTCACAATTTCTGGCGTTATTTTCTTAAACTCTTCCTCAAGCGTGTTAATACGCTGTGGATCATCGTCGAATAGGGCAAAAGAAGCCAATAGATCTGCCCGGCCCAATCCAAAAGTTCCGCCAATATCGTCGTAGAGTTGTGAGCGTATTTTAATGACCGCCCTATCAATTGTTTCTTGGGTTATGGTTTTTTTCGCACTTACCATGACCTCTTCAACGGCAGCCAATATGTCTTGCTGTGATGTGTCGTTATCATAGGTAAGGTCGTACATCCAAAGCATAGGCCCCTTATAATTGAACATATTGCCTAGATAGTTTATGCCGCCACTTACTTGGGACGTATACCCTTTTTCTTTTTCAAGCTTCTGTACCAGCAATCCGTCATCTCCCTGTAGCAATATTTGGTCTAAGAGGCCCATCGCATAATATTCTGGAGAATTACGCTTTGGCATGTGGTAAGCCAATGCTATGGCGGGTTTATTGGCCAAAGCATCATCTTTTACAAATTTTTTCTCCTTTTGCTGTTTCATCTCGGAAATATCAGGTTGTGGAGGAAGTTCTGCGGAAGGTATATTTCCAAAATACTTTTCAACCCATTTTTTAGTTTGTTCGACCTCGAAATCACCCACGATTGAAAGTGCGGCGTTGTTTGGGGAATAGTATGTTTTAAAAAAATCTGCCACGTCTTCTAGGTTGGCTGCATCGAGATCTTCTAAATCGCCATAGAAATTATGGGCGTTATACCAATTTTCGTTTGCATATTGAGGCATATCCAACCACGGGAAGCCACCATAGGGCTGGTTGAGCACGTTCACTTTGACTTCATTCTTGACCACCCCTTGTTGGTTGGTGAGGTTATCTTGCGTAATATCAAGGCCTCTCATTCGATCTGCTTCGGCCCATAGCATGGTTTCTAGTTTATGCGAAGGCACGATTTCAAAATAATTGGTAAAATCGAATCTTGTCGATCCATTTAAAATCCCACCGTTTTCCTGTATGAGCTTTACAAACTCCATTTTTCCAAGGTTTTTGGATCCCTGAAACATCATATGTTCGAAAAGGTGTGCAAAGCCAGTTTTATCTTTGGGCTCAATCCTAAAACCAATATTATAGTAAACCGCTACTATAGAAGTAGGGGAGGTCTTATCTTGAGAAAGAATTACCTTTAAACCATTATCAAGCGTGTAATAATCCACAGGTACCTCGAATTTAGCTTTCTCCTCTTTTTTTTCTTCCTCCTTTGCGCAACTAAATGCTAAAAATGCGATGCTGATGAGAAAAAACTGTTTGTAGATTTTTTTCATATAATTTCGGTTATAAGGAATTTAGGATTAAGGGCATTCAAAATGGGAATGCTACATGGCTTTAGTAATCTTCTTCAGGATACCAATCAAGTTGTACAACCTCGATATTGGAATCTCCTTCGTTGACCAAATCTTTAAATTTGGAAACATCACCTACATCCGGTTTTCCTCTGTAATGATATGGATATACTTGTTTTGGCTTAAATTCTAGTACGGCATCAGCAGCACTTTCCACAGTCATTGTGTAGGGGAGGTTCATACAGACAAAGGCAATATCAATATTCTTCAAGTTTCTCATTTCCGGAATATCTTCCGTATCTCCGGAAATATAGATTCGCTTATCACCCATGTTCAAAACGTAACCATTTCCGCGGCCTTTTGTGTGAAACTCTTTTGCTTCTTCCCGAAGATTATACATAGGTATGGCCTCCACTTTGATATCATAACGCTCTTTTGAATCTCCGTTATTCAAAACATCAATTTGTGGCGTAAAGGTATCCGGCATCTTATCCGCCACTGCCTGGGGCATCATGATTTTTGCTTTCTTAGTGTCCAAAGCTTCCAAAGTCTCGGTACTAAAATGGTCGCCATGAATATCTGTGATTAATATCAAATCGGGAGCTTCCTGTCCTTCAAATGCTTCTGCCCCGCCTACAGGGTCCACATATATAGTGATATCTTTCCATTTCAAAACAGCCGTTGCGTGTGAAATTGGATGTATTGTTACCTCTTCGACAACTTCCGTGGGTGATATACCATTGACTCCATAAGTCATATCGGTATTTAAATCCGTATCTTCTTGTTTTTTAGTTTCCTTACAACCAATTATTACTAAAGCGCCTATTAAGGCGATGGCTGTAGATTTCAGTAATTTTCTCATATTCGATTACGTTTTATGCTGTTTAAAAAAAGTATTAAATTGATATAGTGATTTAAGTTTATGTATTATAATTATTTATAATCTCACTTCTGAAATAAGTCAATTTCTACTAAATCAACCTATTTTATATTACTACTATGTAAAATCGTAATCAGGTTGCTACTTGACGAAGGCATCAATGTATTTCAAGATTTTAATGGAGCAAATTTGATGTCAAAAGATACGGGTTCTTGACCGATTTTCAAATCATATTTACTAGGCTTAACTGAAATTTCACCTAATCAAAAGTTTTTATGGATTTAAATCAGGACAAAAAATACAACGATAGTACTAGACAGCTCAATCATTCATAAAATCCATCTTGAATGATGATTGCTTATTCTCCATTTTATAAACTTGAATAAGGGCTGCGCTATCTGAGAATCCTGTTAATGAAGCTAGCTTGAGGTTTGAAAAAGTTTTAGTTTATCTAGTAGAAATTATATGATCTAGATGAAAAAGAAAATAATCTTTTGACACATGTTAATGATATGTGAGCTAAACTTCTTATGTTTAAAGGTAAAATTAAAATATTTCGTACTTTTGGTCGGCATAAAATGCCTTTATATCGGTAAAAAATCTAAAAATTATTCCATATCGTATATATTAGGATGCAGACATACAAACAAATCAAACACTTAATTATCACATTATGACTGAAACAAAAAATAACAACGGATTGAAGGTATTGGCCGGCCTGATGGGGGTACTACTCTTGGGCGTCATCATCTACACCGTCAGTCTTTACCAAGAGAAAAAGCAATCTGAAACGATGCTTACGCAAGAGAAGCAGTTGGTTGTTGAAGATCTCAATAGTCTTAAATCTGAATATGACAAGGCAATTTTGGAGAGTAATGCTACCAATGAAGAATTGGTGGAAGCCCGAGATAATATCTCGAAATATATTGATTCTGTACAGAACATGAAAGCCGATATCGGATCTTTGTCCCGTTATAGAAGGCAAGTTGGCGTATTGACGGCGGAGAGGGAGCAATTGCTTAAACAAGTTGATTCCCTTCAGAAATCGAATACTATGATTGCTATGCAACGTGATAGTACGTATTCCGAACTGGAGAAGCAAACAGTTTTTAATGATTCCTTGGTTGTTCAAAACACACAACTAGCAGATGCGGTTGAAAAAGGATCTGCGCTTAATCTTTCTAAATTCAATGTTGACGCTGTCAAGGAGCGTAACAGTGGTAAGTTATCTTCGACCAACAGAGCTAAGAGGGCCGACAAATTTAAAATTTGTTTTACAGTCGCTGACAATGTTATAGCCGAAGCTGGCGATAGGGAATTTTATATTGAAGTTCTCGACCCACAAGGTAACGTGTTGGGCGAAAGTTATTCAAAGACTAATGATGATGGTGCCTCGGTTACGTATAGCAAAGGCACAAGTTTTTATTACGAAAATAAAAATTTAGATGTTTGTGATTATATCAGTAAGCCTTCCGGTGATTTTCAAGAAGGTAATTATATGGTTAATGTCTATGACGCTGGTTTGAAATTGTTGGGAACCTCCAAGTTTGAACTAAAATAATTAAACTCTATTGTTTAAATGGTTAAAGCCAGTCGTCAGACTGGCTTTTTTTTTGAACAGGGTTAAAAGTTTAGCCGAGAGCTAATTTTAGGAATTATTAATACCTCCTCTATTACATAAATTTAATTAACGAATAAACGGATTTTCCTACTAGGATAATCTAGTTTTATTCATAGTTTGGCATATAGCATCATCTAGCTATAAATAGTGCTATTTTAAACTCCCCACCATATCACCAGGTTTGACCCATTCGTCATATTCTTCGGCTGTAACGTAGCCTAAACTGATAGCTTCCTCTTTAAGTGTGGTCCCATTTTTATGAGCTGTGTTCGCTATTTCTGCAGCTTTATAGTAACCTATTTTAGTATTTAGTGCTGTAACCAGCATTAAGGAATTATTCAGCATTTGTTCGATTACCTTATAATTTGGTTCTATACCTACTGCACAATTTTCATCAAAACTGGTACAGGCATCCCCTATCAGTTGAGCAGATTGTAAAATATTGGCCGCCATCAATGGTTTGAAAACGTTCAGTTCGTAGTGACCTTGAGTGCCGCCAATCGAAACAGCTACATCATTGCCCATTACTTGGGCACAGACCATGGTAAGCGCTTCGCATTGAGTGGGATTTACCTTCCCGGGCATAATGGAGCTTCCGGGTTCATTGGCGGGAATATTGATTTCCCCTATGCCAGAACGTGGCCCAGAGGCTAACATCCTGATATCGTTGGCAATTTTGTTCAACGACACTGCGAGCTGTTTTAAGGCGCCATGGCTTTCTACAATGGCGTCATGTGCTGCTAAGGCTTCAAATTTGTTGTCCGCTGTGCGAAATGGTAAATTCGTAAAATCGGAAATATATTTAGCAACAAGTACATCGTATCCTTTAGGTGTATTCATTCCTGTACCCACGGCTGTCCCGCCAAGAGCTAATTCGCTTAAATGGTCAAGAGTGTTTTTTAATGCTCGTAGCCCGTGATCAAGCTGTGAAGCGTATCCTGAAAACTCTTGTCCCAAAGTCAACGGGGTAGCGTCCATCAAATGGGTACGGCCAATTTTAACCACTTTGGAGAATTCCTTGGATTTTTTGTGTAACGTATCTCGCAATTGTTCAACACCGGGAATAGTAGTTTCTACTATTTTTTTGTAGGCTGCGATATGCATGCCCGTAGGAAATGTATCGTTTGAAGATTGTGATTTGTTTACATCGTCGTTCGGCTGAATGGTCTTTTCGCCTTCGCCAATTTTTTTCCCGGCAATCTCATGGGCACGGTTGGCAATAACTTCGTTTACATTCATATTGCTTTGCGTACCGGAACCGGTCTGCCAAATGACCAAAGGAAATTGGTCGTCGTGTTTTCCTTCTACTATTTCATCGCAAACTTGCGCGATGAGGTCCCTTTTTTCTTCAGTAAGTACCTCTAATTCACAATTCGTATAGGCGGCTGCTTTTTTCAGGTAGGCAAAACCATAAACGATATCCAATGGCATGGAAGCGGGCGCGCCGATTTTAAAATTATTCCGGGAACGTTCAGTTTGCGCCCCCCAATATTTATCTGCGGGTACTTTGACCTCGCCCATCGTATCTTTCTCTATTCTATAATCCATATTGTGTGATTTAAATTCCGACAAAGGTAGTATATGACACTTCTATCCTCAAATCAAGTTCGATATTAGCAATTTAACCAAAGCCTAAAACTATTGAATGTATTTAAAGTGGCGTATTTTCTAAATTCTATCTAAAAATAATAAAGCCTAACATTAATCCAATAAAAAAAACCAGCTGATGAACTAATGATTAGTCCACCGCTGGTTTGTAAATGATTTAATATATCTATATGGGTAGGATTAAATACATCCCGTATTAGATTACTAAAAATTCTTTAGAAGATATATTACTCAAACTTGTTCGCCATCATATCCCTGGAAGCCTTATCAAACACAAATATTCCTTCATCGATATACTTAGGATTTCGTTCCCCTGCACACATAACAAATTCTTGATTAGCGTCACAATGTTGAGCTCCTAAGATATGTCCTGTTTGATGAGCTATAGTAAATTGTGATCGATTAACTGAAAGGTCAGTATCATTAGTTCCACTTATCTGTCCATCCCTTGTCTCGCAGAAAGTTCCGCCGATTGAATCTGGAGCAAGGCTGATGAGATAATCAAAACCGTGATTTCCAACTTGTGTACCGACACTCGGACCAGCCCAACTTTGAGCTAAACCAAGTTCTTCTGCTGCCAAGGCTGCGGATTTTACACAAAGATCACCTTCAAGCGGATATTCAGAAATATTAGTGGTTGAGATTGGATAAAACACATGTTCGATATCCATCATTTCATCAACACCTCCATTAAATGTAGTATAATTCCCATTATCAAAAACTTCTACAGTTCGCGTAAAAGCCGACGTAAGATAGGTCTCAATACCTTCTGTATACATAATTGTTTCCAAATATGCTGGGTCATAAAGAACAGGGACCAAAATTCTATTGCTAGATTCCACGCTAAATGTACCTCCTTCAAATTCGGTATCTTCCGTATCATCTATTGAAATAGCCTCCACTTCATAATCCCCACTATTTAAGGCATAGCGCTTATCGTTGGTATCGTCTTGGATAAAAGGGCCAATAGCAACATTTACCACAGCAGTTTCACCAGCGTCTAATGCAACTTCAATTGGTGCTATGGAGACTTTGGTGAAATCTTCGAATCTTTTGCTTGATAGTTTAGGACTAACCTCTACCGTTCCGTTTGAATTCCCTGAATTCACTAAAGTTATGGACATAGAAAGTTCATCACCTTTTGTAGGAGCTGTACCTGCGCTATTTAACACGGATATATTGGTGACATCGGCAGCAAACGTGGTTTCCTGTTCTTCAGGAGTGCCAGGGGTGCCGGGAGTTTCAGGAGTGCTGTTCGAGTTATCATCCGAAGAACACGAAGCAATAACTGCAGCTAATAAGATAACTCTTAATTTTTTATTTATTTTCATGGCTTATTTGTTTTAACTTTTTTTAATTAACTAATTTGTGCTTCTTGAGTCATTTACATAAAATGAGACCCCAATTTTGGAATTGCAAATCTTCGCATTTTTTTTCTTATAAAACTATTTTTAATAGCTAATTTTATTTCAATGAATTATAATATTGATGCTTATGCAATAGTATTAAAGTCCTTGCTCAATATTTCCTATTTTTTTACTTGCAATTCTACTTGTTTTAAAACTATCTTTGTAAAAGTAAATAATACTTATGTTCGAATTCGACCAATATTTAGGATTTTTAGCTTTTTTGACCATTTTGACCATCGGTTTTTGGTTAATGATTTTTTTATTGACTTTCGTAGTACCTTACTGGTTGGGCGGAAATCTGTTAGAATTATATAAGGAGTGGAAAGAGAAGAAAAAAGCAAAGCAGAATGCTTCATAGTTTTTAAACTAACAAAAAAAGCCCGGTCAAATTATCAAGATTTGACCGGGCTTTTTTTTGTTTCTAATTTTCTTATTAGAACTTAAATACTATCATTAATTTAAATAGTAAGCTCTCAAGTATTCAAGCTAAAAGGAGTCTCCTAGAAGTCTCTTAGGAGTATACTTATCCTTCTTCTTGATCTCCTTCAAAATCACCACCACGCCGATTTTCACGTTTTTTCGGCTGGTTGAACCTATAGATAAAGGAAAAATTGAACGCTCGTTGCCTCCATTGAAATTCACTTCGCGAAGTGAAAAAATCGGTTTCAGTAAATGACCTTCTTTTACGTGAGTTCAAGGCATCACTTACATTAAAAGATAGTGTACCATTATCATTTAATATGTCTTTACTAAAAGCTAAATCAAGGGAGAAGATACCTTCATTTTTAGTTTGTGCACTCTGACGTGGACCTCTATAAAATGCATTTGTCTGCCATTCCACTTTCGCTGGTAGTGAAACTTTTGAACTGAACCGAGCAAACCAGCTGGTATTATCGTTTCCGTAATTTACACCATTAAATACCCCGTCCGATGAAAATTTGTAAACATTGAAACTGCTGTTCAATTGCAGCCATTTTTTAGGATTATATAATACTCCGGCTTCAGCACCATATCTATTTTCTGTAGATAAATTTATGGGTATTGATCGAACGATTTCTATTCCATCCGTGGTCACTTGCCCTGTGGACTCCTGCACCCGCTCGAAAGCATCTGTTTCTTGTTGATAGTAGACAGATGAAGTCAGCGTTAATTTATCCCATCTTTTTAGATAGCCAAGATCAAAGGTATTTGAGAAAGCAGGATTCAAATCTGGATTCCCCTGAAAAATATTTGTACGACTCGATCGAGAGGGAAATGGATTGATGAACCAGCCTCCGGGCCTATTGATTCGACGGTTATATCCTAAAGACATATTTTCCCTGCCTTCTTCGTCAAATTCGTAAATTAGGTTGACCGTAGGGAAAAGACCTAAATATTTTTTATCAAAATTAGCCTGTACATCAGCACCAAGTTCTTCTTCAAACGTACTATCGTCAAATGGCGATTCTAATTTCCCCTTCAGCTGTGTATGCTCTAAGCGAAGACCTAATAAAAATGAAAATTGACCGAATTTATTCCCATATTGAGTGTAAACGGCATGCACATTTTGATCGTAAGTAAATTTGTTGGTAAGATTTTCGTTCAGAACAAACCGACCACTGGCTTGGTCTAGAGAATCTAAACGATAGTCAGTGATTTCCTCTTCTAGCGTTCCCCGATATCCCGCTTCAAATTGTGAGTCTCCCATAGGTAAGACATAATCTGCCTGAATGAGATATTCGTTTTGAATTTCATTTTCGAACACGTTTTCAAGAACGATGAGGTCTTGGTCGGGTAAAATCCTATTTTCCTCAATAATGGAGTTTTTTATTTCGTCTTGGTTTGAATACTGAAGATCAACGGTCAACTTTTGACCCTCATCATTAAGGTTGTTGACATAATTCAATGCAAATTGATAACTCTCGTCATCCTCGTTTTCCTGTTCTTCCCTAAAGGTTCTATTGTTCAATTCGCTCCCAATAAATCGACGGTTTGCATTTTCGGTAACATCTTCACCCATTGATGTGCGATAGAAAACACTTCCGGTAATGGAGCTTTCATCAGTTATAAAATACTCCGCCCCTAAATTTGTGTTGAAACTTTTGCCCAACCTATTGTATATTCTGTCTTCGAAAACCCTATCGAACCGACCTGAGGTATATGTATTGTCAAAAAACGCATTGCCCGGGGCATCACGATAGCGGTAACCTGTAGTATTGAATATATTAAACTTATCAGTACGTAAGTTCGCATTGACGGTTATACCGCTACTGGCCGGATACCCAATATTTGTATTTACCGAGCCGTTAAAACCTAAGGTTTTTTCTTTTTTTAGAATTATATTTAAAATACCTGCAGTACCCTCGGCATCATACCGGGCAGAAGGACTGGTGATAACTTCTACCTTTTCTATTGCATCTGCGGGAAGTTGTCGTAAAGCTTCGGTTGACCCGAAACCGGCAAGGGCCGAAGGTTTACCATTGATAAGAATACGGACGTTTTCATTGCCACGAAGGCTTATGGCCCCTTCAATATCAACGTTGACGGAAGGCACGTTGCCGAGTGCGTCGCTAATTGTCGCACCGCTTGTAGTAAGGTCTTTACCTATGTTGTAGATTTTTTTATCAAGCCGAACCTCAACAGTTGTTTTTTCTCCTACGACTTCTACTCCCTCAAGTTCGGCCGCGGAAATAGCTAATGAAATACTACCTAAATCCGTAGATTCCTCAAAAGTTTTTTTAGATACTTGAAAAGTTTTATATCCAATATATTCAATACTGGCATTGTAATCACCGGGAGCGGTCTCTACTTCAAATTTTCCATCGATATCGGTAATACCTCCGTTGACTTGATCAGGATTTGCAATACTTTGAAGAACAAGGGTGGCATACTCTAGAGGCTGGCCGGTATCCTGGTCGGTTACAATTCCGGAAATTTTAATGGTCTCTTGTTCTGTTGCCGGAGGCCTTTGGGCAAAAATTGTAACTGAAAATAAGAGGAGTAGGAGTACTGGATAGCATTTCTTCATAGCAATGTTTACGATTTATCTTTCTTTTTCTTTTTACGCTTTTTTTCTTTTTTCTTTTCCTTCTTGGTCTTCTGAACACCCTTTTTTTGCATTTCTACAAAGGCATCGTATTTTTCTATAGGTAGACCAGCTTTTAGTTCTTCATCTTGCGCCTTGGTTATCTTTTCCATACCCTCACGCATCTGTTCAGGCGATAGCTCCAAAATC